>NZ_JAKZFS010000005.1 GCF_022808915.1 Fundidesulfovibrio terrae | reverse complement strand
GGCTCTGCCCTTGACCCGCCAGGGGGATGATCCCCCTGAACCCTGCAATTTGCTTCGCTGCAATTTGCTTCGCGTCGATCATCGGTGTTACCGATGATCGACGCGAAGCTACTTAAAAGTTTTTGAAAGAGAGTCCAGAGAGAGAACTTTGTTTTAAAAGTTCTCTCTCTGGCCGCCGGAGGCTCTTCATGTCTAGCTCTTCCTCTTCATCCAAGCCCTGGGGCGGCCGGTTCGCCGAGCCCACCTCCAAGATCGTCGAACGCTACACCGGCTCTGTCCGCTACGACAAGGCCCTCTTCGAGCAGGACATCGCAGGCTCCAAGGCCCACGCCCGCATGCTCGCCCGCCAGGGCGTCATCAGCGAGGCCGAGGCCGTAAAGATCGTGGGCGGCCTGGACATCATCCTGAGCGACATCCACGAAGGCCGGTTCGTCTGGAAGGACGAACTGGAGGACGTGCACATGAACATCGAGGCCCGGCTCACCGAGATGATCGGCGATGCGGGCCGCAAGCTGCACACGGGCAGGTCCAGGAACGACCAGGTGTGCCTGGATTTCCGGCTGTTCGTGAGCGCCAGGCTTGAGGCATGGAGCGAGCTTCTGGCGGGATTGGTTAAAGTGCTGGTTGAACGCGCCGGGGAGCACGCGGAGACGATCCTGCCTGGGTATACGCATTTGCAGCCCGCCCAGCCCGTGAGCCTGGGGCACCATCTGCTTGCCTACGCCTGGATGTTCAAAAGGGATTATGAGCGCTGCCAGGACGCCCTCAAGCGCTCGGCCGTGTCTCCTCTTGGGGCGGCGGCGTTGGCGGGCACGACGTTCCCGCTCGATCCGAAATCGGTGGCGGAGGAGCTTGGGCTGTACGGCACCTTCGGCAACAGCCTGGACGCCGTGTCGGACAGGGATTTCGCCCTGGAGGCGCTGTTTGTGGGATCGACGGTGATGACGCACCTGTCGCGCATGTGCGAGGAGATCATCATCTGGGCCAACCCCAACTTCGGGTACGTGGCCCTGCCGGACGCCTTCGCCACGGGCAGCTCCATCATGCCCCAGAAGAAGAATCCGGACGTGGCCGAACTCATGCGCGGCAAGACCGGCAGGGTGTACGGGGCCTTGATGGGCCTAATGACCCTCATGAAGGGGCTGCCCCTGGCCTACAACCGTGACATGCAGGAGGACAAGGAGCAGTTCTTCGACGCGGATAGGACGGTCAGCGATTCGCTCTCCATCATGGCCGAGATGATGCAGGTGATGGGCTTCAGGCCGGAACGGATGCTTCAGGCCCTCAAGCTGGGATTCTTGAACGCCACGGAGCTCGCGGACTATCTGGCGGCCAAGGGCGTGCCCTTCCGGGAGGCCCACCATGTGTCCGGTTCGGCCGTGGCCATGGCCGAGAAGAAGGGGTGCGGTCTGGAAGATCTGACGCTTGAGGAGCTGCGCACGCTTTCGGATAAGATCGAGGCCGACGTGGCCGAAGTGCTCAAGTATGAGACGGCCATGAAGCGCCGGAACACCCCCGGGGGCACCGCGCCCGAGCGGGTTCAGGAGCAGCGCTCGGCGCTCAAATACTGGCTTGCGGGGTTGTAGGTGGCGGAAGCGTATAGGGGTCGAACCTACCGAAGGGGATGAGCCTTCCACTGGATTTGAAGTCCAGGCGCCACACCGGTGACGATACGCTTCCAACCGGACGGACCACATAACCTTAAATCCTCGTGAATTCAACTCCGGGCTCATGGACAGCTAGGCTCCGAAGTGTTACCTGAACCGCTGGGGTAAAGCCCCACGGAGGAAGTGACTTGAATAATTTCACCAAGAATTTGGGCATCTGGGCGGTCATCTGCGTGGTCATGATCGTCCTGTTCAATCTTCTCAATCAGCAGCCTCCCCAAGCCTCGAAACTCGCTTATTCCGAGTTCATCAAGAAGGCCACGTCCGGCCAGCTCGAATCGGTGCGCATCCAAGGCCACCGGATCGACGGCATCACCACGGACAACCAGCGCTTCTCCACCTACGCGCCCAGCGACCCGACCCTGGTCAAGACGCTCATCGACAACAAGGTCCAGGTTCGCGCCGAGCCCGAGGAGGAATCTCCCTGGTACGTGTCCATCTTCGTCTCCTGGTTCCCGATGTTGCTGCTCATCGGCGTGTGGATATTCTTCATGCGCCAGATGCAGGGCGGCGGCGGCAAGGCTTTGTCCTTCGGCCGCTCGCGCGCGCGGCTCATCAACCAGGAAACCCAGCGCGTCACCTTTCAGGACGTGGCGGGCGTGGACGAGGCCAAGGAAGAGCTCTCCGAGATCGTGCAGTTCCTCTCCGATCCCAAGAAATTCACCCGCCTGGGCGGGCGCATCCCCAAGGGCGTGCTCCTGGTTGGATCGCCCGGCACCGGCAAGACCCTGCTGGCCAGAGCCGTGGCCGGTGAAGCGGGCGTGCCCTTCTTCTCCATCTCCGGTTCCGACTTCGTGGAGATGTTCGTGGGCGTGGGCGCGGCCCGCGTGCGCGACCTGTTCGTGCAGGGCAAGAAGAACGCCCCCTGCCTGATCTTCATCGACGAGATCGACGCCGTGGGCCGCCAGCGCGGCGCGGGCCTGGGCGGCGGCCATGACGAGCGCGAGCAGACCCTGAACCAGCTGCTAGTGGAGATGGACGGCTTCGAATCCAACGAAGGCGTCATCCTCATCGCGGCCACCAACCGCCCCGACGTGCTCGACCCGGCGCTCCTGCGCCCGGGCCGTTTCGACCGGCAGGTTGTGGTGCCCACCCCGGACGTGCGCGGCCGCAAGCGCATCCTGGAAGTGCACACCCGCCGCACCCCCATCGACAACTCCGTGGACCTGGACGTGCTGGCCAAGGGCACTCCCGGTTTCTCCGGCGCCGACCTTGAGAACCTGGTGAACGAGGCCGCGCTCTCCGCCGCGAAGCTCAACCGCGACCGCGTGGTCATGGCCGACTTCGAGATGGCCAAGGACAAGGTGCTCATGGGCAAGGAACGCCGCAGCCTCATCCTTTCCGACGAGGAAAAGCGCACCACCGCCTACCACGAGGCCGGTCACGCCCTGGTTGCCAAGCTTATCGAGGGCTCGGACCCGGTGCACAAGGTCTCCATCATCCCGCGCGGCCGCGCCCTGGGCGTGACCATGCAGCTGCCCGAGGACGACCGCCACACCTATTCCAAGAAGTACCTGACCAACTCCATCGTCATGCTCATGGGCGGACGCGTGGCCGAAGAAGTGGTGCTGGACCAGCTGACCACCGGCGCGGGCAACGACATCGAGCGGGCCACCGCCACGGCGCGCAAGATGGTCTGCAAATGGGGCATGAGCGAAAGGCTCGGGCCGCTCTCCTACGGCGAAAAGGACGAGGAGATCTTCCTCGGGCGCGACATGGTGGCCCACAAGAACTTCAGCGAGGACACCTCCCGCCAGATCGACGCCGAGGTGCGCGACATCGTCGAGAAGTGCCACGCCAGGGCCAAGGATCTTTTGAGCGGCAATATCGAGGCTCTGCACCTCATCGCCAAGGCCCTTCTTGAGCGTGAGACCATAAGCGGCGCCGATATCGACAAGCTCATGCGCGGCGAGGAACTCCCCCCTGTGGAGATCAAGGCCGACGCCCCCGCCGATGGCGCTTCCAAGGCCGAGGAACCCAAGCCGGGTTCCGGCGATGCATCCCCGGGCGCGGGCCAGCCCCAGTCCGGCGAAGGCTCGTCGGGCGCGGGCGGACGCGGGGAATCCTCCACAGCCACCGGCGAGACCCCGTCCGGCGAGGGCAAAACCTCCTGATCGGGCTTTTTGTGACAATCGCGCGCGTCAGGGCCGCAGCATGAGCACCATGGGTACTCTCGACCTGGGCTTCGGCTCCCTCGCTGGAAGCGTCACCTGGACAGTCAAGGGGGGGCGGGTTTTGGGACCCGCCCCCTTCCTCGTCATGGGTATCGTCAACGTCACCCCGGATTCCTTTTCCGACGGCGGCCGCAACTTCGATCCTTCGGCCGCCTGCGCCCATGCCCTGCGCATGTTGGAAGACGGGGCGGCCATGATTGACGTGGGTGGCGAATCCACCCGTCCTTTCGCTGACCCCGTGACGGAAGAAGAAGAGTTGCGCCGGGTTTTGCCCGTGGTGCAGGCCGTTCTGGGCAGCAAGCCGGATGCGGCCGTCTCCGTGGACACCTACAAGGCCCGCGTGGCGCACGAATCCCTGGAAGCCGGGGCGCTCATCGTCAACGACGTGTCGGCCTGCGCCTTCGAGCCGCAGCTCAAGGACGTGCTGGCCCAGCACAAGCCCGGGTACGTTCTCATGCATTCGCTGGGCAAGCCGGCAACCATGCAGGTCGAGCCCGCCTACGGGGATGTCGTGGCCGAGATCGGCCGTTTCTTCGAGGAAAAGCTCGAAATGCTGGTCAAGGCCGGGCTCCCCGAGGACCGCATTGTGCTGGATCCGGGCATCGGCTTCGGCAAGACGCTTACGCACAACCTGGCCATCATGCGCGGGCTCGGATCTTTCCTGGCGTTCGGACGCCCCGTCCTCATGGGGCTCTCCAACAAGTCGTTCCTCGGGGGGCTTCTGGGGCTTGGCGTCGGTGAACGCGGCCCGGCCACCCAGGTGGCCACGGCCCTGTGCCATCGGCGCGGCGCACGCATCCACCGGGTTCACGACGCGGCAGGAGCGGTGCGGGCGCTCACGCTCACGGAGGCCATAGGGTGACGGACTGGATCAAGGAAATTCTCTCGTACGCTCCCATCAGCTGGAGGGAGGTCCTGGACATCCTGCTGGTCGCGGTGCTCTTCTATCGGTTGATCCTGCTGGTGCGGGGCACGCGTGCCGTCTCCGTGCTGCACGGCATCATCGTGGTCGTGGTGGCGTACTACCTCTCCGGCGAATTCGGGCTCTTCACCCTGCACTGGCTGCTGACCAATTTCCTGAGTTCCTTCTTCCTGGTCATGGTCATCCTGTTCCAGGCGGACATCCGCAAGGCGCTGTCCCAGGTGGGGCTTCGCTGGTTCGGCGGCGCGAACACCGCCGCGCGCGACGCCGACCGGGCGCATGAGTTGGCCGAGGCGCTCGGCGCGCTGGCCAAGCGCAGGATGGGCGCGCTGGTGGTGCTGGAACGGGGCATGCCGCTCGGCGATATCATGGCCAGGGGCGTTGAACTCTCCACCAGGCTCTCCGCGGACGCCCTGCTGACGATCTTCCACCGCGAAACGCCGCTGCACGACGGGGCGCTGGTGGCGCGCGGCGATCAGGTGGCGGCGGTGGCCTGCATCCTGCCCCTGGCGACATATCAATCCCTGCCTGCGTCCTTCGGCACGCGTCATCGGGCGGCCGTGGGCGTCACCGAGGAATCCGACGCCCTGGCCCTTGTTGTCTCCGAGGAGCGCGGCGAGATCCGGGCGGCCCAGGGCGGCAAGCTCTCCGAGCCCCTGGACCAGGACGCACTGGTGAAACTCCTCTTGGCCAAATGGGTGGAAAGACAGTGACCTCCAATTGGTATTACCGGGTTCTCGCCCTTTTTCTCGCATTGGTTTCATGGTATCTGGTCATAGGTCGGGAGAAGGTGGACACCTGGGTGCAGGTGAAGATCGAGATTTCCGGACTGGGCGACGGGCTCATGATCCGCGGCGCGGCGGGCGACACCCTGGACGTTCTGGTGCGCGGCCCCAAGGGGCTCGTGCGCAAGATCGAGCCGGGCGGGCTGGTGTACACCCTGGACGCCCGCAAATTCGCTCCAGGCATGAACACCGTTGTGGTGGAGCCGGGCGCCATCCCCCTCTCCAAGCTGTTCGAGGTGGTGGAGATAAGGCCCTCGCGGCTGGACGTGGCCGTGGAGCGCCGCCTGACCAAGGCCGTGCCCGTGCGCCTGGCTTTCCGGGACGCCGTGGGCCGAGACTTCAGGATCCAGGCGTCCATCGAGCCGCCGCAGGTGTCCGTCACCGGCCCAGAAACCCTGGTGCGAGAGCTGCGCGAGGTGCCCGTCCAGCCCCTGGCGCTGCCCGAGGACGCTTCCGGCAAGATCGACGCCCTGGCCAACCTCGTGCTTCCGGATCAGGTGGAGGCCTCGCCCCGCATGGTCAAAGCTCATGTGGAATACCAGCTGAACATGCGCGAGGCGGCCGTGGAGGCCCCCTTGCGGCTGGTCTACCAGGGCAAAGGGACAGTGGCCGTGGTGCCGGATTCCGTGATGATCCGGTTCAAGGCCCCGGTGACGCTCCTGCGCGAAGGAGCCTGGAGAGGACTGGTGGACGCGTTCGTGGACGTGGACGCCAAGACCCCGCCCGGACGCCATGAAACGACTTACCGCGTCACCCTGCCGCAAGGGTGTGAATTGATACAGGCCCGGCCGGACAAGGTGTCCGTCCTGGTGAAATGACAGGAGTCACGATGAACAAGCGCCTTTTCGGAACCGACGGCCTGCGCGGCCAGGTGAACATCCATCCCATGACCCCCGAAGTGGCCCTGCGCCTGGGCCTTGCCGCCGGAGCGCACTTCCGCAACGGCAAGGGTCGCCACAAAGTGGTCATCGGCAAGGACACCCGTCTGTCCGGCTACATATTCGAATACGCCCTGTCGTCAGGCTTCTGCGCCTCGGGCATGGACGTTTTCCTGGTTGGACCGCTGCCCACCCCGGCCATCGCCTTCCTCACCCGGTCCATGCGCGCCGACGTGGGCGTGGTCATCTCCGCCTCGCACAACCCCTACATGGACAACGGCATCAAATTCTTCGACCGCCACGGCTTCAAGCTCCCCGACGAGGCCGAGGACCAGATTGCCGCGCGCGTCACCGACGACGACTGCAAGTGGGATTTCCCCGCTCCCGAGGAAGTGGGCCGTGCTTTCAAGATTCAGGACAGCCCCGGCCGCTACAACGTCTACCTCAAGTCCACCATCCCTTCCGAGCTCACCTTCGATGGCCTGAAGGTCGTCATGGACTGCGCCAACGGCGCGGCCTACCGGGTCTCCCCTCTGATCTTCGAGGAGCTGGGGGCCAAGGTCATCAAGCTGGGCGTCGAGCCCGACGGCACCAACATCAACCGCAAGGTGGGCTCGCTCTATCCCGAGGTCACGGCCCGCATGGTGCGCGAGACCGGCGCGGACATCGGCATCGCCCTGGACGGCGACGCCGACCGGGTGATCGTGGTGGACGAGAAGGGCAACGTGCTCGACGGCGATCAGATCATGGCCATCTGCGCCCTGGACCTCATGGAACGCGGCAAGCTGCCCCACAACATGCTGGTGGCCACGGTCATGAGCAACATGGCCCTGGAAGTGTTCATGAACGAGCGCGGCGGCACGCTCCTGCGCACCCCCGTGGGCGACCGCTACGTGTTCGAGGCCATGCGCCGCGAAGGCGCGGTGCTGGGCGGCGAACAGTCCGGCCACATCATCTTCAAGCGTCACGCCACCACCGGCGACGGTACGCTGGCCGCCCTACAGCTCATCCGCATCATGCTCCAGCGCGGCAAGCCCCTCTCGGAACTGGCCCACCTGCTCGAGCCCTATCCCCAGCTGCTCATCAACGTGCATGTGGAGCGCAAGATCCCCTTCGAAGAGGCCCCGGCCGTATTGGAGGCCGTGAAGGAAGCCGAATCCGCCCTGTGCGGCAAGGGTAGGGTGCTGCTGCGCTATTCGGGCACGGAATCCGTGGCCCGCGTCATGGTTGAGGGCTCCGACCAGGGCCAGGTGAAATCCCTGGCCGAATCCCTGGCCGCGACTCTCAAGGAGCACTTGCGCTAGCCCCGGCGTTTTCACTGGACTTTTCGCACCAATCTCCTAGAATTCGTCTTTGGAGCAATGCGGGGCCCGGGCTTTTCCGGGTTGTGAGGGGTGTCGCCCCGGCCCCGAATCGCGCTGCGGGCGGTCCCGCGTGAAGTGACAATCCTCGAAGGAGAAGGCCCATGGAGATATCGAAGGTCGTGATTCCGGTCGCGGGGTGGGGCACCCGGTCGCTGCCGGCCACCAAGAACGTTCCCAAGGAGATGCTCCCCATCTTCAAGAAGCCGGTGGTGCAGTACGTGGTCGAGGAAGCCCAGAGCGCCGGCCTCAAAGACGTGGTCTTCATCACCAACCGCAACAAGACCATCATCGAGGATCATTTCGACTACAACCTGGCCCTGGAGAACATCCTGGAGCGTTCCGGCAAGACCGAACTGCTCCAGACCGTGCGCCAGACCGCCGAGATGGCCAACATCATCACCGTGCGCCAGAAGAAGCAGCTGGGTCTGGGCCACGCAGTGCTCTGCGCCAAGGAAGTGGTCAAGAACGAGCCCTTCGCGGTCATGGTGGGCGACGACCTCATGTTCAGCATGGAACCGGGCATCCGCCAGCTGATCCAGGTGGCCCAGTCCGAGCACATGCCCGTTGTGGGCGTCATGGAAGTGCCCGCCGACAAGGTTTCCAGCTACGGCATCATTGATGCCGACGAATTCTCCTCCGGGCTCTACCGCGTGCGCGACCTGGTGGAAAAGCCCAAGCCCAGCGAGGCGCCCTCCAAGCTGGCCATCGTTGGCCGCTATGTGCTCTTCCCGGACATATTCGAGCACCTGGAAGCGCTCAAGCCTAACAAGGACGGCGAGTACCAGCTCACCGACGCCCTGCGCGGCCTGGCCAAGAAGGGCCGCCTGCTGGCCGTGAAGATTCGCGGACAGCGTTTCGACGCCGGTGACTGGGTGGACTACCTGGCCGCCAACATCTACTTCGCCCTGCAGGACGAGGAGCTGCGCTACCCGCTCATCTCCAAGTTGCGGGATTTCATGCCCGTCTAGCAGGCCGCGCCATTTCGGCCCGCGAGCCTTTTCGCGCCGCTCGCCGCTTTGACGGCGGGCGGCGCTCTCGTTAAGAACTGACGGGGCGCTGCCCCGTACCCCGGCAGGGCGCTGCCCTGCACCCGCCAGGGGGATGATCCCCCTGGACCCTCAGTAGCTTCGCGCCGACCAGCGTGATTACGCTGATTGACGCGAAGCTATAAAGGATTCCAAAGGAACTTCGTTCCTTTGACCGCCGGAGGCATCTTCCTCTTCGCTCCTCTCCGGCTGCCTCCCCAGGACACTATGACGTTGCCATCGCCCCCGCTTCTGCGCATCGCGCTCCTCTCGCCGCCCTTCGCGGCCCTGACCTATTCTCTTCCCGCGCATTTTCGCGGCTGGGATTTCCCGCCGGGCATGCGCGTGGCCGTGCCCATGGGCCGGTCCGTGCGCGCGGGCGTGGTGCTTGGCCCGGCCGAATCCATGCCCGAGGGCATTGAGGCCAAGGACGTCATCTGGCCCCTTGAACTTGCGCCTCTCCTGACACCCGCCTACGTCCGGCTGGCCGAGAACTTGGCGTCGCGGCAGATGGCCCATGCGGGGCAGGTGCTGGCCACGCTTCTGCCCGCCGGGCTCAAGCTGGCCCGGGCCACGCTGTCGTTTCTCCATGGCGGCAAAAAGCTAAAGTATCCGTTGAGCAAATTGGACGAAGCCCCGGTCCCGGTGGCCGATCTGGCCGTGGCCTGGAGAGGGGGCGAGGCGTTGCTCGCGGTGACCTCCGCCGAGCCGGAACCGGCCTACCGCCTGCTGGTGGACCCGCCCTGGCCGGTGCGTCCGGCCGCCTCGGCGCAACTGGCGGTGCTGGAGATGCTTTTCGCCCGGGGACAAGCCACGGCGGCGCAGCTGCGCGAGGCTTTGGGGCCGGGCATCTCGCAGGCGCTCAAGGCGCTGGAGGGCAAGGGGCGCATCATATTGGGGCCGCCGCCCGAAGAGCCCGAGGAAGAGTCCGTCATCGGCGAGCCGGAGGACAGGCCGCCTCTCACGCAGGCGCAACAGGCTGCCCTGGACGAGATGCTGCCGTTGCTGGCGAGTGGCGGAGGAGGAGGCGAGCGCCTGGTGCACGGCGTCACCGGAAGCGGCAAGACCCGCCTCTATTTCGAGCTGGCCGGCGAGGTGCTGCGCCAGGGCCGGTCGGTGATGCTCCTGGCCCCTGAGGTGGCCCTGGCTGCCGCCCTGCGCGACCGTGCGCGCAGCTGGTTCGGTTTCGACCCCGTGTATTCCCACGGCTACCAGACACCTGTCAGGCGCGAGCGCACCTTCCGAGAAGTGGCCGTGTCACGCTCGCCGCGATTGGTGGTGGGCACGCGTTCGGCGCTTTTCCTGCCCGTGCCGGACGTGGGGCTGATCATCCTGGACGAGGAGCACGACTCATCCTTCAAGCAGGACGAGCGCCTGCCCTACCAGGCCAAGGAAGTGGCCTATTTCCGCGCCCGGCAGGACGGGGCGCTCTTGCTGCTCGGATCGGCCACGCCGGACGTCAAGACTTACCAGGCGGCCCTGGACGGGGCCGCGCCCATGGTGGTCATGCCCAGCCGGGCCGGGGCGGGAAGGCTGCCCGATGTGGAGCTGATCGACCTGGCCCCGCGCGACCGTGCGGTGCAACTGAAGCAGCGCCTGGACAAGGATGGAGCGGGGCTACTGGCCGAGCCCAGCATCCGGGCGCTGAACGAGACGCTTACGCGTGGCGAGCAGGCCATGATCCTGCTCAACCGCCGGGGCTACTCCCCGCTCATCTTCTGTCTGGACTGCGAGCAGGTGGTGCGCTGCCCCAGCTGCGAGGTGTCGCTCACCTACCACAAGGGGCGCGAACGCCTGGTTTGCCACTACTGCGGCCAGAGCTTCGGGTTTCCGCGTCCCTGCGGCTCCTGCGGTGGATGCAACTTCCTGCCCATGGGCGAAGGCACCGAACTCCTGGAGGAGCAGCTGTCCGCTGTGCTGCCCGCCGAGGTGGGCGTGGCCCGGCTGGACCGCGACGCCGCGCGCCGGGCGGGGCGGGCCGAGGAGATCCTGGCCGATTTCGCGCGCGGGCGCACCCAGGTGCTGGTGGGCACGCAGATGCTCACCAAAGGCCACGACTTCCCGGACGTGACCCTGGTGCTGGTGGCCGACGGCGACATGGGGCTCAACCTGCCGGACTACCGGGCCATGGAGCGCAGCTTCCAGATGCTGGTGCAGGTGGCCGGGCGGGCAGGGCGCGGCGAGAAGGCGGGCAGGGTGCTCATCCAGACCAGGAGCCCGAACGATCCGTTCTGGGAGCTGGTGAAAAACGCCGATTATACCGGATTCTTCGCCCAGGAGATCGAGAAGCGCCGCAAGTACGGCTATCCGCCCTTCGTGAAGCTCGGGCTGGTGCGGGCCAGTTACGCCAGGGACTACGAGATGGGGCAGGAGGCGTTGACCGAACTGGGCCGCGCCCTGCGGGGCGTGCCCGGCGTGCGTGTGCTCGGCCCGGCTCCGGCTCCCATTGCCGTGATGCGCGACCGCAGGCGCTTCAACTGCCTGCTCAAGGCGGCGGACTGGCCGTCCATCCGGCAGAGCTTCGCCAAGGCCCTGCGGGCGCTTGGGAGTTCGAGCAAGCTTAGGCTGCAGCTGGACCTGGACCCGGTGGACATGATGTAGAGCCATTCCCCGTTGGACATCGCCCCCGTTTCGGGTATTACTCCGATACGAATCATTCCAATTCTCAAGGGGTAGCCCATGTCCGATTTCAAGCAGAACGACGATTCCGTCCTTTTGGGCGCCGTGGAAAAAATCCGCTCCGAGCGCCGCAAGGCGGGCCTCGAGGGCCTGGTGGGCGGGCTTGAGGCCGTGGTCATCACCACCGAGCCGGACCACTTCGTCCCGGCCATATGCGAACTCCTGGGCAACACCGGCCATTGCGTGTCCGCGGCCTATTCGCGCGGCCCCCACGACGTGTGCATCCTTTCCCAGGAGGGCTCGGCCGACCTCATCATCCAGACTCGAAAGGCGGGCGTGAACCCCTTCGCCGCCGCCAACCAAGGTGCCAAGACGGCCTCCGTCCCCAACACCCGCCTGGAAACCTTCATCTTCAAGTGCCGCGACGTGAAGGAATACTTCAAGACCCAGCGCAAGCGCGGGGTGGAATTCCTTTCGGACGACGTCATCAAGACTCCCAACTACACGTACGCCCAGACCATGCCCTCGCGCTTCACGGGCAACTCCATCGGGCTCGTGGAGTGGAAGAGCCGGGAGTCGGACTACCTCACCCCCGACTGCGCGCCCCTCTCCCTGGATGTGGCCAAGCCCGACAGGCCCTGGCTTAACAACATCAAGGACCTCGACCACGTGGCCACCCGCGTGCGCGCCGAGGAGCGTGACGCGGCCATCCTGGAGTTCATGGAACTCACCAGCTACGACTTCTCCTTTGCGGTCTACGTGGACTTTTTGAACTCCATCACCAACGTGGCCAGGCTCTCGCCCGACGACTACGCCCAGGTGTTCACCTCGGGCATCGCTCCCTTCACCACGGTGGAGCAGTCCGGCCCCACGGAACTTTTCATCCACAACTACGGCCCGCGCAGCCACCACATGGCCTTCACCACCGAGAACATCGAGGACACAGTGGAGTCCCTCAAGGGCCAGGGGCAGGGCTTCCTGTCCGACCTGGTGGGCTCGCGCGAGGAAGGGCTCAAGCAGATCTTCACCAAAATGAGCCCCAACACGCTCCTGGTGAACGAATACATCCGCCGTTACGACGGATTCGACGGGTTCTTCACCAAATCCAACGTCACCCTCCTGACCCAGTCCACGCTGAACCAGTAGAGCCTCCGGGCTTACCCCCTCATGAAAAAGAAGCGGCCGGGACTTTCGTCCCGGCCGCCATGGTCACGTCCGGCAAACTCCGATTAGAACTTGTACTGCAGGCCGAAGGCGACCTTCCAGGCGTCGCCGTTCTGGGCTTGGTTCACCAGGCGGTGGCCCCAGACGCTCGACTGGAAGGAGCCGTGCGCCCAGCCGGTTTCCACGATGGCGGCCAAGTTCTCGTAGATGTTGTACTGGTTGTCGAAGTTGACGCCCATCACGTACTCGTTGGTGGTCAGGTCGCGTCCCATCTGCACATAGTTGCCGGTGCCCCAGATGGTGTTGGCGTTACGCAGGGCGCGGGCGTTGTTGGTGCCCTGGGCGTAGGTGAAGGTCAGGCGATGGGTCAGGTCCTGCATGAACGAGATCTTGTTCAGCGAGACCGCGAAGCCCCAGGTGCCGATGGGGTTCAGGCCCATGTGGCCGGCGGCGAACGCCTGGCTGGAGTCGAACAGGAACGAGGTCGAGGGTCCCCATGAGCCGACCACGGTGGGCATGCGCTCCGAGCCGTTGCCGGTGGATTTGTCCTCGCCGGTGGAATACCAGAAGGTCGCCTGGGGGGTGAGCATGTCGAAGCCGGTGTATTCGGCGGCCACATCGAAGAACAGGCCGGCGCGACGCCTGCTGCCCTGGTCGGAGGCGCCTTCGCCGTAGATCACGTCAGCATAGAACTTGAAGGGATCAAGCGCGGTGACGGCGAACGAGGAGCCTACCCACCAGTACACGGTCTGGCTCTGCGTGAACCCGGTGTTGGCGCCGGTCATGTAGCCGGCGGAAGCCAGGTTGGTGGCCAGGGACTGGTCGGTGTAACGGGGGGAAGATCCCACCGGAGTGGTGTAGGTGGCATCCTTGCCGGCGACGGCCAGCATGCCCCAGGGAGTGGCCGAGAAGCCGTCCAGGGTGATGGGCATCACCAGGAAGTAGCCGTCAAGTTCGTCGGCGACCTGCTTGGTGGTGGTGTCGAAGTCCTTGTTGGAGTCGAGCAGGCGGGTGAAGCCGCCCACGATCTTCAACTGGTCGATCACGGGGATGGACACCACGGCGGCGGCGGCGCGGGTGCCGCCGAACACCGGGCTGGAGTTCAGGATGCCGGGGGCGGAGATGGGCAGGTCCATGTCCTGGAGGCCCACGGTGAACTCCACATCGGTGCTGGGCCACTTGAACTGCAGGAAGGCCTGGTACACGTCGATGGAGGTGGCCGGGTTGTCCACGGTGAAGGTGTCGTTGCCCCAGGCCTTGTTGTTCACGCGGATGCCGAAGCGGAATTTCAGGCCCTCGTTGGCGATGAAGTCGGACCGCAGGCGGAAGCGCTCCCAGATGGTTAGGGAGTCGCCGGTGTTGGTGCCCTTGGCGTTCCAGCCGGTGTAGTTGATGTTGTTCCAGAAGTTGGCGTGGATACGGGCGTCGCCGGTCATCTTGACCTCGGTGGCGGCGGAGGCGAAAGCCACGCAGCCGAACACCATTGCGGCAATCAGGGCCAGGCTAGCAAAACGCTTCATGTTTTTCCTTACTCCTTTGTCATGAAGGGTTGCCGGACATAAAACGGGGCTAAGCATCGCGCATGCGCGGTCTCGTCCCGGTGAACCATCGTGTAGGCATGCTTTCAAAACATACTGCCTCTCTAATAATTCGCGTATAAAAGAAGTTGCATCGAAAACACCAGGTAGAAACGACAATGCAACTTCATTCAGTCTTGTCGATTGGCGCGTGTAGCAGGTTACTGCGGTAAAGTTAATTTCATTATTGAAATACAATAGAGATGATAACAGTTTGTGTCGCGTTTGATTGAAACGGCCGGAGGTCGAAGGCCGGAGAGGAAGTCGGGTTGAAATTATTTGCGCCGAAGCGGTAATTCGGCGTAAGGAAAACGGAAGGTGGTTTTTGTTCCTTCCACCGGGTCTCGCAAAACTTGCTGGAGGTGCACTGTGGCATACAAACGCTCAATGATGCTGGCGGTTGTCCTGGGGGCCTTTCTCCTGGCCCATCCCGGAACCGCCAAGGCGCAAACCTACTCCTTTCCCGTGATCACCGGCGAACACTGGATGAACGCCACCCCGCAGGAGCGGCTCTCGTTCATTGCCGGGATGACCACCATGATCGAACTGGAAAAGGAGGTTCAGGGGGCCACTCCCCCGGCGGACCAGAAAAGCCTGATCCCTGCCTGGGTGAGCGGCCTGTCGCGCTTCAAGCTCAAGGAGATCGTGGACGAGCTGGACAAGGTGTTCAAGCTGAAGCCTGAACTCAAAACGAAACCCGTGGTGGAAGTGCTCTGGTACGAAGTGGCCTTCCCCATAACCGACAAGAAGTAGGTGCCATCATGAGCAAGACACTCACTGCGGGCGTCCTCGCCTGTTCGCTGCTGCTCACGGGCGCGTGCACCAACATGACCAAGACGCAGCAGGGCGCGCTCAGCGGAGGAGCCATCGGAGCGGGCGCGGGCGCGGGGATAGCCGCCATATCGGGCGGATACGTGGGCGTGGGCGCGGCCATCGGCGGTGCCCTGGGAGCTGTGGCCGGAGGGCTTTACGGCCACGAGCAGGAAAAGAAGAGCAAACCCAAGACGACGAAACCTCAACAATAATGAAGCGAGGCTGGCCGGGCATTGCCCGGTCAGCCTCGAAGATGCCCGATCTCCCTCCAGGCGAGTCCCAGAAGCCCGGCTCCCAAAGGTCCACCTCCCTCGGGTCGCTCCCGGCGGTTAGCTTGCCGATCGGCGGATCGCAGGTGCGACCGTCCAGATGATGGTCCTTGAGTCTCGCCGACGCATCCAGCGCCGAGAGGTCCGGCCGCGCCACGGCGCACAATTCGGACACGGCCCGTTGCAGGTCGCCGTGCAGCTCCGCCTTGCGCCAGTATCCATGCCGTTGCCCGTAGTGGAGGGAACGGTTTCAGGGCGTGAACAGCGGGTGTTGGGGGGGCGGCGGCTCGAAACGCCCGAGAAGCGACGGCGAATCGGGATCGTGGCGGGAAAGTGCCTTGCGGGCGCGGACGAAGTCCTGGGTGGCGTAGCAATAGGCGCATCCTGCCGGGCAGGCGTCGTACATGCCGATGTCCGTGCTCTTGGCGCAACGGCAGGCCGGACGCTGGCTCACGTCCCGGGATTCGGGCAGGGCCAGGGAGAAAAGCCGGTTGAGCAGGAGGGCGTCCACGCACGCGCCCGGCAAGAAACCGAGACCGGCCAGTCCGGCCTCGTCTGCGCAACTCACCGGCTCCATGCCCCGGGAACGAGCCAGTTCGGCTATGGACGTGAACATGCCCGCAAGGGCGTGCTCTTCCGGGGCAAGCAGGTGCGCACCGATCCGGGCCATGCGTGCGCGTGTCTTGCGGTAGGGTTCCATGAGGCTCACGGTGACGCGGCGGGTGGAGCCCTCCAGGGCGCGGGCCAGAATCTCGAATCCCTTCAGGTGGAAATCCGTGCCCGTTTCGCCGGTGAGCACCACCGGGTCGTAACGCCAGAGAACACGCTCCGGACCAACGGCGTCCGCGAGCCTCCTGAAAGCCTCCAGCCGCGCGGGCAGCGGCTTCATGCCCGGGTGCATGCAGGGCGGATATTCCACCAGGGTGAACTGGAAGACGAACCTGTGGCCCATTGACGCGAGTTCCTCCAGGTGGCCCAGCAGGGGGGTGGGATCGCGGGTCCAGAAGACCAAGGCGTCCACACGCTCCGGGGAGAGGTCCACCCGGAGGACCTGGCGGGAATTGAAGGGGTTGGGCACGGCGCACCATCCGGCCCTGATCCGGTTCATGAACCAGCGGGAATAGTAGGCCGGGATGTCGGCGCGCCGGGTGGCGCTCACGATCATGGCAGGCGGACCGGCAAGCGTCCCGTGAAGGGGATGCGTCCGGACAGGGCGGCCGAGAGCGCCTGCACGCTGACCGGCACGTCGCCGTACGTGGCCACGGAGGCGGGGGCGTCCGGGAAGAGGGACAGGTCGTAGGGCGCGCCCAGGGCCACGTGGATGACCCCCTGGGGCTTCATGGCCAGCAAGGTGCGAACGAGGCCCTGCTGGGCGGGATTGCGCGCGGCGTCGTAGGTGATGACCACCACCTTGTCCACGATTCCGGCCGCTTCCACCGCGTTGCGGAAATCCTGCGAGGAAGGCTCGCGATCGGTGCGCAGGAGGGCCGCGCCGGGCGGCAGTCCGAGCATGTCCACGGGGTCGTTCGGCGTGCGCTGGGGCCAGACCACCAGGATGCGGTCCTTGGACCTGAACGGCAGGAGCTTCAGGCGGTCATGGAGCAGGGTGACGCTGTCCTGGGCGATGGCCAGGGCGGCCTGGAGGTTTTCCGGGTTGCCCACTTGGAAGGGGATCTCCATGGAGCGGTCGGGGATGGCGGCTGGATCGAGAATTCCGTAGCGCTTCTTCACCTCCAGGATGCGCGCCACGGCCCTGTCGACACGGGCCATGGGCAGCTCCCCGGATTTGGCGGCGGCCACCAGGGCGTCGAACGCCTTGACCTGGTCTTCGGGTTCGTGGCCGATGTCCGCCCCGAAGAGGAGCACGTCCGCCCCGGCCTTGGCGGCCATGACCGACGCCCTGACCGTGCCCACGCCCTTGGAGAGCGCCCCCATGCCCAGAGAATCGGTGACGATGAGCCCGTCGAAGCGCATATCCTTGCGCAGCACGCCTTCCAGCACCCGGTTGGAGAGGGTGGCAGGAATATCCTTGGCCGGTTCCAGCGCGGGGACCTCCACATGGGCGGTCATCACTGCCGGGGCTTGAGCTTTGAACGCGGCCGCGAAGGGGGGGAAGTCCATGCGCTCCAAGGTCTTGCGGTCGTGGTTGGACCGGGGGAGGCCCAGGTGGGAGTCGACGTTGGTGTCGCCGTGTCCCGGGAAATGCTTGGGCGTGCAGATCATGCGCAGTCGGACGAATTCCTCCACCATGGCCGCGGTGAGGCGCGAGACCACGTTGGGGTCGGAGCCGAAGGACCGGATGCCGATGATGGGGTTGTCAGGGTTGGAATTGACGTCGGCCACTGGGGAGAAATCGAGGTTGAACCCCAGCACAGAAAGCTCCGATGCCAGGATGCGGGCCATGGCTTTGGCGTGCTCACGGTTGCCGGTGGCGGCCACGGCCATCTGGCTGGGAAACACCGTGACTCCCTGGCGCAAGCGGTTGACCGGGCCGCCTTCCTGGTCCACGCCCACAAACAGGCCCACCCCGCGCTGCAGTCGGGCCGCTTCTGCCTGGATGGAAGCGTTCAGTGCGGCCACTTGGCGCAGATTCTCCACGTTGCCCCAGGAGGAATAGAGGATCACCCCGCCGATGCGGCGCTTGGCGATCATGTCCCCAAGCTCCGGGGACATGGCCGGGCCCTTGAAGGCCACCAGCATCATCTGGCCGATCTTTTCCTCCAGGGTCATGGAGGCAAGGAGCTTGTCCACGGTAGGATCGGCGGCCTTGGCCGGAAGTGCCGGGCTGAGCATCAGAAGCATGAGGGATAGGATGAGGGCGCGCATGCGGCGAGGATATACGATGCGCTTAAAAAGGTGAACGGGCTTGGCGTGCGGCAGGGGCGAAGTTCGATACGATTCCTCGGTCATCGGCGATAAAAAAGGGCGCGCCCTGAAGGCGCGCCCTTGGAGTCGGAATCGGTACGCGGACTAGATCATGCTCAGATCGTAGGTGTCCAGGTACATCTTCATGCGCTTGTGGGCGTCGTCGATGCGCACGCGCAGGTCCTTCTTGTACTGGGCCATGTCCAGCTTCTTGGTGGCCACGCCGGTGTCGATGGCGGCCTGGGCCACGGCGGGGGCTTCCCATTCGAGCATGCGGAAGTCCAGGGCCTTGGGCATGATGTAGTCGAGGCCGAGCTTGAGTTCCTTCACACCGTACATGTCGCAGATCTCGGAAGGAACGGGCTCCTTGGCCAGGTCGGCAATGGCCTTGGCGGCGGCCATCTTCATCTGCTCGTTGATCTTCTTGGAGCCCGCGTCAAGGGCGCCGCGGAAGATGAAGGGGAAGCCGGAGACGTTGTTGACCTGGTTGGGGAAGTCCGAACGGCCGGTGCCCATGATGGCGTCGGGGCGGGCGGCCTTGGCGTCGGGGTAGGAGATTTCGGGGTCGGGGTTGGCCATGGCGAAGATCACGGGATTCTTGGCCATCGCCTTCACCATGTCCTGGTTGACCGCGTCCTTCACGGACAGGCCCAGGAACACGTCGGCACCCTTCATGGCGTCGCCGAGGCTGGCGTATTCCTTCTTCTGGGCGTCGCCGAAGTACACCTTGGTGGCGTGCATGCCGGTGCGGCTCTTGTTGATGTGGCCGCGGGTGTCGAACATGGCGATGTTCTCGCGCTGAACGCCCATGGCCTCGTAGAGCTTGCTGCAGGCGATGGCCGCGGCGCCCGCGCCGGACACGACCACGCGCAGGTCCTCGATCTTCTTGCCAGTGATCTCGCAGGCGTTCATGAGGCCGGCGGCGGACACGATGGCCGTGCCGTGCTGGTCGTCGTGGAACACGGGGATCTCAAGGGCCTCGATGAGGGCCTGCTCGATCTCAAAGCACTCGGGGGCCTTGATGTCCTCAAGGTTGATGCCGCCGACGCCGGGTTCGAGCATCTTGCAGAAGTTGACGACCTGCTCCACGGTGGGCGCGTTGATGTTCAGGTCGTACACGTCGATGTCGGCAAAGATCTTGAACAGGAAACCCTTGCCTTCCATGACGGGCTTGCCGGCCTTGGGGCCGATGTTGCCCAGGCCGAGGACCGCCGTTCCGTTGGACACCACGGCCACCAGGTTGCCGCGGTTGGTGTACTCCCAGATCTTCTCGGCGTCGGCGTGGATTTCGCGACAGGCCGCAGCCACACCGGGGGAGTAGGCCATGGTCAGGTCGTACGCGTTGCGGAAAGGTTTGCAGGGAACCACTTCGAGCTTGCCGGTCCGCGCCGCCGAGTGGTAGCGCAGTGCATCTTCTTTGAGAGCCATAATAAGCTGTCCTCCAGAATGCGGTAAGCGGTGAAGCGGGCGAGTTGGCGAACGATTCGACTGATAGGGCACTCGGACGGATTGTGCAACATGTTTCGCGTGGCCCGGTTCTTGATCGGGAAAGGTCTGCCATGCGCACCCTGGTCATAAATTTGACCCGTTTCGGGGACCTCCTCCAGACCCAGCCGGTGTTCACCGGGCTCAAACGCCTGGGACACTCCACGGGCCTCGTGTGCCTGCGCAACTTCCAGGGCGCGGCGGCCCTGCTCCGGGACGTGGACGCGGTGCACCCCGTGGCCGGGGAGCGTTTCCTGGCCGACCTGGACCGCTCCTGGCCCGATGCCCTGGGCGGCTGCCTGGAATGGATCGACCGGGTGCGCCAAGAATTCCGTCCCGACCGGGTCATCAACCTGACCCCCTCGCTTCCCGCCAGGCTCCTGGCCAGGTCCCTAAGCGGCGGTGACGCCCTGGGCTTCGCCGTGGACGAATTCGGTTTCGGGGCCTATTCCACGGCCTGGGCCGCCTTCCTGGAGGCCACTTCCCGCCATCGCGGATCGAGCCCCTTCAACCTGGTGGACCTCTTCTTCAAGAGCGCGCACCTGGGCGACGCCCCCCGGGAATTCAGGCTGGCTGATCCGGCCCCCGAGGACGTGCGCGCCGTGGCCGGGCTGATCGCCGCCCAGACGGACGCCCCTCACGCGGGGTTCGTGGGGATGCAACTGGGGGCCAGCGCGGCCAAGCGCCAGTGGCCTGTCGCGTCTTTCGCGCGAACGGCCGGGTTTCTCTGGGAACGCCACCGCCTGCTGCCGGTGATTCTGGGCTCCAAGGACGAGCTTCCCCTGGCCGAAGAGTTCGCCAGGGCCGTTGCCGTGCCCCACGCCAGCCTGGCAGGGGCCACGGGGCTCGGGCAGCTGGGCGCGGCTGTAAGCTCGCTTCGCCTGCTGGTCACCAACGACACCGGCACCATGCACCTGGCCGCCGGGCTCAATGTGCCCATCCTGGCTATATTCCTGGCCACGGCCCAGCCGTGGGACACCGGGCCGTACCTGCCCGGCGCGCTTTGCCTGGAGCCGGACATGGACTGCCACCCGTGTCCGTTCTCGCACCAATGCTCCATCGATTTCGCCTGCCGCACGCATGTGGCCCACGAAGCGGTGTGCGCCTACCTGGATGGATTCCTGGCCTCGGGGCGCTGGCCCGGGCTGTCCGGACTCGGGGTGCGGGCCTGGGAGTGCGTGCGCTCTCCGGACGGGTTTCTGGATCTCGAATCCCGCTCCGGCCACGGCGGGGGGCAACGGGCCGTTTGGAACAGGATCCAGCGCGCCGCCTGGCGGCGGTTTCTTGACGGTGACCCCGTGGTCTTCCAGGGCGACGAGGGGGACGGCCTGCCCGAAGGCTTCCGCGCCGGAGTCCGTGCCACCCTTATTCAGGCATCGGGGCTTTTGGACGTGCTGCTCCAGCAGGCCCGGGTGCTGGCGGCCGCGCCCAGGCCCGCCATGCGCGCCAAGTTCCTGGCCACTTGGCAGCGCCTGGATTCCCTGTTCGCCTCGGACGCTTCCCTGTGCGCCCTGGCGCACCTCTGGATGCACCTCTCCCAGGCCGAAAGCCAGGATCTCGATCACTTCGTCTCCTTCGCCCAAAAGGTGTCCGGACTGGTCTCGTCCTTGTCCTCCTTGCTCGCCCCGCGGCCATAAACAACGTCTGGCACGCTCCTTGTATGTGCGTTGGTGCAGGAATTTTTTGCCACCACCGCCACATATTTTTCGAGGAGGGAGAGACATGATCGTTGTGGACGGCCGGGAAACCGGACTTCAAATCCAGAGTTTCGATAACCTGGAGCAGCTTCTCGTCAAGGTGATGGAAGACAGGTACCTCGAAGGCCGCATCGTTACCGATGTGCTGGTCAACAAGGAGCCTTTCTCCGAAATTTACCCCCATCAGGCCGAGGACGTCGAAGCCTCCGACATCGAGTCGGTGGAGATCGTGTCCATGCCCACCAGCGAAATGGCCGTGAACATCACTCGCGAGCTCTACAAGGTGGTCACCCTCATGGACCACGGCGCGCGCCGCGTGGCCGAGCTCTTCCGCAAGGCCGACGACAACGAGGCCCTGGAAGTCTACCAGGACCTCATGGACGTCACCCGCGACTTCATCGGCATGATCGGCGTGCTGCGCGGCGAGTTCAGCCTCAAGCACACCCCCAACTTCAACGAGTCCGCCGAGGAGCTCTCCAGCCTGTTCTCCGAGATGCTCGAAGTCATCGAGAACGAGGACTGGATCCTGCTCGCGGACCTGCTCGAGTTCGAGTTCATCCCCGCGGTCGAGAGATGGAAGAAGATCGTGGCCCAACTGCGCGAGGACATCAAGGAAGTTGCCCGCGCGGCTTAACTCAAGGCGGCATTTCGATGAACGACGAATTGGACATCCTGGATCGGGCCTTGGAGGCGGGGCGCATGGAGCTCTCCCAGCTGGCGCAGGGGGAGGTCGAGGAGGCCGAACGCCTGGCGCAGGAACGCCTGAACCTCATGGAAGAGGCGTGGCGCATGCGCGATCCCAAGAAGATCAGCGACCTCAAGGAGAAGCTCGTGCAGCTGCAAGGACTGCAGGGGCAGATCACGGCCGAGGCGCGACGGCTCCACGAAGCCATCAAGCGGGACCTTCTGAGAGCCAGGCAGGAGAACCAGCGCCTGACGGGATACCGTTCGTCGCTTCGAGTCTCTCCCATCGGCGGCAGGTTTATCGACAGGGCGGGCTGACACCGGCCCGGCCGTCGGGCATTACACCCGGCCTCGAGGCCGGGCGCAACCCCCTCGCGCTGCGCGCGAGGGGGTTTTCGGCTTTTTATTGCCGCCGCCCGAGTTCGTTCCGGGAAGTTTTGACTCGCCAGGGCTTGCCGTGCTAATCGTGCAGACAAGTACCGTAAACCTCCATCCCCGGGGGAAGACATGGCCGGCGACCAGGACAGCGCCTTGAGGAAATTCGTCGCTCCGGAGTTCGTGTTCGGCGAGGGCTCGTCACGGCTGGCCGCCCAGTACGCCGCCAACCTCGGGGCACGGCGTCCCATGCTGGTCACGGACCAAGGGCTCATCGCGGCCGGCTGGGCTGATAAGCTCAGGTCCCAGCTGGAAACTGCCGGGTTCGACTGCGTAGTCTACAGCCAGATCACGCCCAACCCCAAGGACTACGAGGTCATGGCCGGGGCGAAGATCTACGCGGAAAAGGGCTGCGACGCCCTGGTGGCCCTGGGCGGGGGCAGCGTGCTGGACTGCGCCAAGGGCATCGGCGTGGTCATCGCCTGTGGGGGCGACATCCTGGCCTACGAAGGGGTGGACACCGTCGAGTGCGCCCTGCCGCCCATGGTGTGCGTGCCGACCACGTCCGGCAGCTCGGCCGACGTCTCCCAGTTCGCCATCATAAGCGACACCATCCGCAAGGTGAAGATCGCCCTGGTGAGCAAGATGCTGGTGCCCGACGTGTCCCTGCTGGACCCCCTGCTGACCACCACCATGAGCGCCGCGCTCACCGCCGAGACCGGTGTCGACGCCCTGACCCATTCAATCGAGGCGTATGTGTCCAACGCCAGTTCGCCCGTGACCGACCTCTTCGCCCTGGAGGCCATGCGGCTGGTGCGCGGGTATCTGGTCCGGGCCGTGCGCGTAGCTGGGGACATCGAGGCGCGGTCCAAGATGTGCCTGGCCAGCCTGGACGCGGGCCTGGCCTTCTCCAACGCAATCCTTGGGGCAGTGCACGGCATGGCCCACAGCCTGGGCGGAAGCCTGGACCTGCCCCACGGGGAATGCAACGCCATCCTGCTGGGGCCGGTGATTGCCTACAACTTCTCCTCAGCGCCAGAACGCTACCGCGAGGTGGCCCGGGCGCTCGGCTGCGTCGTGGACGGCGCTCCGGACGGCGAGGTCCGGGACTGCCTCCTGGCGGCCATCGGGCAGCTCCGGGTGGACGTGGGCATCACCCGGAACCTGGCGGACCTGGGCGTGACCCGCGCCGACATTCCGCACCTGGCCGAACTGGCCATGCAGGACCCCTGCCTGCTCACCAATCCGCGCAAGCCGACCCAGGCGGATATCGAGGCGATCTATGAAGCGGCCCTCTGAGGGCGGTCCTGACGACGGCGAAGAGCACGGCGGCCTTCGCGACAAGCTCATGGGGCTCGGAGAGCGCTCCGTGCGCAAGACCTATTATCCGGAGCTGCGCAAGCGCATGGAGGAGCTGGAGCGTTTCCGCACGCTTCTCGACAGCGCGGGCGATCTCATCTTCGTGGTCGAGGCCGAATCCGGCCGCATCCTGGACGCCAACGAAACCGCCTGGAGAAAGACCGGAACCGAGCGCGAAAAGCTCCTGGGTACGAGCATCCAGGACCTCCTCTCGCCGGACGAGGCGTCCGAGGCGGCCCGACTGCTTTCCTGCGAGGCCGCCACGTCGGACGACCAGGTCTTCCACCTGCCCCTGGCCGGGGGAGGGCGTTTCCCGGCCGGGATCACCGTCAACGTCCTGGGGATGAACAACCGCTCCATGGCCGTGGTGGTGGCCCGGGACGTGACCGCGCGCATTGAGGCCCAACGGGACATGGCCCGCGCATGGGGGTATCTGCGCTCCATCGTGGACGCCATGCCCTCCATCCTGGTGGGGGTGAACGACCGCCTGGAAATCACCCTGTTGAACGCCCTCGGGGCCGACATGGCCGGAGTGGCTCCGGAATCGGCCCGGGGCATGACCCTGGCCAGTGTCCTGCCTTGGCTGCCGGACCTCGGCCCGGCGCTGGCCGGGGCGATGGCGGACAACCGGCCGCGAACGCTGCGCAAGCTCCCGGGCAAGGACCCGGGCGTGGCGAAATGGTACGACGCCACCGTGTTCCCCCTGGGCCAGGGGCGGGGCGAGGCCGTGGCCCGCATCGACGACGTGAGCGCGCGCGTGCGTATGGAGGAGGTCCTCATGCAGACGGAGAAGATGCTCTCCGTCGGCGCGCTGGCGGCGGGCATGGCCCACGAGATCAACAACCCCCTGGCCGGAATCCTCCAGGGCGTGCAGTCGGTGCTGCGCCGTTTCGCCCCGGACCTGGAAGCCAACCGCAAGGCCGCAGCCAGCACCGGCCTCGACCTGGACGTGCTGGCGGCCTACATGGAGCAGCGGGAGATTCCCTCAATGCTGCATTCCATTCAGGAATCAGGCGTGCGTGCTGCGCGCATCGTGAGCAACATCCTTGAGTTCAGCCGCCGCTCGGACCTGAGCAAGGCCCAGGTGCCGCTGTCGCAGATGGTGGACAAGGCCCTGGAGCTGGCCCTGAGCGAATTCGATATCAAGAAGAAATACGATTTCCGCCATATACGCATCACCCGCCAGGACGATCCGGTCCTGCCCTCGGTATGGTGCGTGCCCACCCAGATCGAACAGGTCATCCTGAACCTGATCAAGAACGCCGCCCAGGCCCTGTCCGCCAGCGGCACCCCCGAACCGGCCATCACCATCCGCACCGGATTGTGCGACGGACTGGCCTGCATCGAGGTTGAGGACAACGGCCCCGGCATGGACGACGCCACCCGGGAGCGCGTGTTCGAGCCCTTCTTCACCACCAAAGGGCCCGGCGAAGGCACCGGGCTCGGACTTTCCGTGGTGTACTACATCGTAGTGGAACAGCACGAGGGCAGGGTGGGGGTGCGTTCCGCGCCGGGGGAGGGCACCACGGTGAGCGTCAAGCTCCCGTTGAACGGCCGTCCGGCCCGGGAAAAACGGGCCTGAAGACCGGGGCTTTCCTTTTTGCCCGAACTATCTTAAAGAAGACCCCTTTGTCCGCATCCCCATATCTCTTGAGGAGCCATGTCCCATGGATTATACCGTTACTGAAGTGTCCCCGGTCGAGACCAAGATCGAGGTAAAGGTTCCCGCCGAGGAGATCAACGCCTCCCTGGCCGCCACCACGGCCATCTACCGCCAGAACCTGGACCTGCGCGGCTTCCGCAAGGGGAAGGTGCCCTCCAGCATCGTTGAATCCAAGTTCCGCACCCAGATTCTTCGCGAGGCCGCCAATGATCTCATGAACGTGCACATCAACGAGATCATGTCCAACCTCAAGTACCTGGCCATCGCCAAGCTCGACGTGAGCCCCGTGGAACTGGAGAAGGACAAGGCCATCGATTACGTCGTCACCTTCGAGCACTGCCCTGACTTCGCCCTGCCCGAGTACAAGGGCTTGGAGATCGAGGAAGAGGAAGCCCTGGCCAGCGAGGAAGAGGTTTCCCAGGTCATCGAGCGCATCCGGGGCAACCTGGCCGAACTCACCGTGGTGCGCGAAGCCCGCCTGCCCAAGGACGGGGACGTGGCCGTGGTCAGCTTCAGCGCTACCGAGAACGGCGAGCCCATTCCGGGCGTGCGCGCCGAGAATTTCCAGCTGTCGCTGGGCGAGGGCCAGGCCCTGCCCGACTTCGAGAATCTGGTGAAGGCCACCATGCCCGGCGCCGACAACACCGGCAAGATGAGCTTCCCCGCCGACTTCATCAACCAGGAGCTGGCCGGCAAGACCGTGGACATGAGCATCACCGTCCACGTCATCAAGGAAAAGGAGCTTCCCCCGGTGGACGACGAGCTGGCCAAGAAGGCCGGCAGCTTCGAGAGCCTGGAAAAGCTCAAGGAGGCCATCTCGCGCTCCTACGTGCAAAGCCGCCAGCAGCTCTACAAGGCCGCCGCCCAGAAGAAGCTCCTGGACGGGCTTCTGGAGAAGGTCGACTTCCCCCTGCCCCCCGCCCTGCTTGAAGAGCAGATGAACATCCTGACCCAGGACGCCAAGAACAAGATCGAGCGCCAGGGCAAGGCCCCCGAGGCCTTGGGCAAGACCGACGAGGAACTGCGCAAGGAATTCGAGCCCAAGGCCCAGGAGATCGTCAAGGCCCAGCTCTTCCTGCTCAAGCTCTCCGACGCCGAGAAGATCGAGACCACTCCCCAGGAGATGGACGCCTACTTCATGCAGGTGGCCTCCCGTACCGGGCAGGACGTTCTTGCCGTGAAGCAGCACTACGAGCAAAACGGCCTGGTCATCCCCGTGCGCGACAAGCTCCTGGCGGACAAGGCCATGGAATTCATCTATTCCAAGGCCAAGGTGACCAAGGTTCCGGCCAAGGAAGTTCCGGCCGAAGCCTAGCCGTCACGGTCCGCGGCCGCGAGCGGCCCGGCTGCTCATGTATGCGATCCGCCGGGACGGGCCATGGCCTGTCCCGGCGTTTCCCGTCGCAGGCCCGCAAGCGCGGCCTTGTTTTTCATCGCGTGTTGGGTCAATGTCGAATCTGGCGCGGGGCATGCCCCCGGCGCACGGTTCAATTTCAGCCAAGGAGTATAAGGGTGCACGCCCAGATACCTATCGTCATCGAAACCACGGGGCGCACCGAGCGCGCCTACGACATCTACTCGCGCCTGCTCAAGGACCGCATCATCCTTTTGGGCACGCCCGTGGACGACCATGTGGCCAACGTGATCTGCGCCCAGCTCCTCTTCCTGGAGTCCGAGGACCCCAAGAAGGAAATCTCCATCTACATCAACTCGCCCGGTGGTTCGGTCACGGCGGGGCTGGCCATCTACGACACCATCCAGTTCATCTCCTGCCCGGTGTCCACCCTCTGCATGGGACAGGCCGCCAGCATGGGCGCGCTGCTTCTGGCAGCAGGAGAAAAGGGCATGCGCCACGCCCTGCCCAACGCCCGGATCATGATCCACCAGCCCATGGGCGGCTTCCAGGGTCAAGCCACGGATATTGACATTCACGCCCGCGAGATTATCCGCATGAGGGAAAGGCTCAACGAAATCCTGGCCAAGCACACTGGCACGGATATTGAAAAAATCCGTGACGACACGGAACGCGATTACTTCATGACCCCCGATGAAGCCGTGAAATACGGCCTGATCGACAAGGTCATCACGTCCCGCCAGTCCCAGGAAGAAGAGACCAAATAGCGCGGATTCGCAATGCGGCGGCAATTTCTGCCCCCGCGCGACATCAGGGAAGATGACATGACCAAAAAGAAGACCCCCGTCTCCTCCGATCTTTGCTGTTCCTTCTGCGGCAAGAACCAGGACGAGGTGCAGCGCCTCATCGCCGGACCGGACGTCTACATCTGCGACGAGTGCGTTTCGCTGTGCAACGAGATCATCGCCCAGGAGAGCCTGAACGAGGAAGTGGAGGACGGAAAGCTCCTTCCCCCTGCCGAGATCAAGCGCCTGCTCGACGACTACGTCATCGGACAGGACCAGGCCAAGAAGATCCTGGCCGTGGCCGTGCACAACCACTACAAGCGCGTGTTCTACTCCGGCGGAGCCAAGGACGGCGACGTGGAGCTGGACAAGTCCAACATCCTGCTCATCGGCCCAACCGGCTCGGGCAAGACGCTTTTGGCCCAGACCCTGGCGCGCATCCTCAAGGTGCCCTTCGCCATCGCCGACGCCACCACTCTCACCGAGGCCGGTTACGTGGGCGAGGACGTGGAGAACATCCTGGTCCAGCTGCTGCAGAACGCCGACTACGACATCGAGGCCGCGTCCAAGGGCATCATCTACATCGACGAGATCGACAAGATCGCCCGCAAGTCCGATAGCCCGTCCATCACCCGCGACGTGTCCGGCGAAGGCGTGCAGCAGGCGCTTCTCAAAATCATCGAGGGCACCGAGGCGAATATTCCACCGAAAGGCGGGCGCAAGCACCCCCAGCAGGAGTTCATCCGGCTCAACACCGCCAACATCTTGTTCATCGTGGGCGGCGCGTTCATCGGCCTGGAGAAGCTTGTGCAGCAGCGCAACCGGGGCACCGCCCTGGGCTTCGGCGCCAAGATGGAAGGCCCGCGCGAGGACGACATGTCCAAGCTGCTGGCCCAGGCCCATCCGTCCGACCTGGTGAAGTTCGGCCTCATCCCCGAGTTCGTGGGACGCATCCCCATCATCACCTCGCTCACGGAGCTCTCCGAGGAGGACCTGATCCGCATCCTCACCGAGCCCAAGAACGCGTTGGTGAAGCAGTACATGAAGCTCTTCGAGCTGGACAAGGTGCGCCTGCGCTTCACCTCCAACGCCCTGGCGGCCATCGCGCGCAAGTCCATCGAACGCAAGACCGGTGCGCGCGGCCTGCGCAACGTCATGGAGAACATCATGCTGGACATCATGTACCAGCTGCCGTCTCTCACCGGCGTCACCGAGTGCGTGATCAACAAGGCCGTGGTGGAAAAGGGGCAGGACCCGCTGCTCTTCTACCAGCAGGAAGTGAAGACCGCCTAAGCGGCGCTTCGCCCATAAGCAATTGAAAAGCCCCCTTCCGGCGACGGAAGGGGGCTTTTTTTCGGAATTTCGCTTGGGGGCATGCTTGCGCATGCGCAAAACCGGAAGCCGCCGATCCTAAGGCGGGAGCGACGGCTTCTATCGGAAATCGGTGCGTTCGACGGGAGTGCCGAATCGTCTGGATGCTAGTCGTACTTCACGGAGCTGAACTTCATGAGCTTGTCCCAGGTGTGGTGGGACTCGATGCGCCGCATGGTGCCCGTTTTGCCGCGCAGCACCAGCGAGTGCGTCACGGCTCCGGTTCCGGTGAAGGAGACGCCCTCCAGCCAGGTGCCGCCGGAGATGCCCGTGGCCGCGAAGAAGGTGTCGTGGCTTGCCACCAGTTCCTCGGCGGTGAGCACCCGATTGAGGTCGTAGCCCGCGTCCAGCAGGCCCTTGCGCTCCTCGTCGGACTGCGGGTCGAGCCGCGCCAGCATCTGGCCGCCCACGGCGCGGATGGCGCAGGCCGAGAGCACGCCCTCGGGGGTGCCGCCAGTGCCCATCATCACGTCCACCATGTCCTTGGGGTCCAGGGCCATGAGAGAACCGGCCACGTCGCCGTCGGTGTGCAGCTGGATGCGCGCCCCGGCGGCGCGGATGTCCTCGATGAGTTTCTTGTGGCGGGGCTTGTCCAGCACGAAGACCACCAGGTCGTCCACGTCCTTGCCCAGGGCCCTGGCCACCTTGAGGAGGTTGTCGGCCACGGGGGCGTCCAGGTCCACGGCGTCGCGCGCCTGCGAGGGCACCACCAGCTTCTGCATGTAGAAGCTGGGGCCGGGATCGAACATGGAGCCCTTGGGGGCCACGCCCACCACGGAGATGGCGTTGGGGCGGCCGTAGGCCAGCAGGCGGGTGCCTTCCACCGGGTCCACGGCCACGTCCATGGCCGGGCCGGTTCCGGAGCCCACGTCCTCGCCGTTGAAGAGCATGGGGGCCTCGTCCTTCTCGCCTTCGCCGATGACGATGACGCCCGTGATGTTGATGGTGTTGAAGGAGAGGCGCATGGCGTCCACGGCGGCCTGGTCGCCGGAGTTCTTGTCGCCCTTGCCGAGCCAGCGGGCGCTGGACAGCGCGGCGGCTTCGGTGACGCGGACGAGATCGAGTGCGAGGTTGCGGTCGGGAGCTTCCATGTTGCCTCCGGAGAAAATTGGTCCGGGGAAACTAGAGAAAAACAACGGCCGCGTAAAGACCGAACGGGCGGGCATCCCATGGGGGTGTCCGCCCGTCCGCATGCGTCGGCGCTGATGCAGCCGACGATATGGCAAAGGGAAACTACTTGGCGCGGAAGGTGATGCGTCCCTTGGTGAGGTCGTAGGGGGACATCATCACCTTCACCGAATCGCCGGGAAGAATCTTGATCCGGAATTTGCGCATCTTGCCGCAAAGATAGGCCAGAACCATCTGACCCGTTTCCAGTTGTACCTGGAACATGGTGCCGGGCAGCGCTTCCTGCACCACTCCGGCTATTTCAATGCCGTCGTCTTTAGCCATCGGAACACCTCCGGCTGTACATGTGAAAAAAAAGAGCCCCATCCCAAAAGGGATGGGGCTCTTGAATGGACTGTCTCGCTGGAATTACCAGGGACGACGGCCGCCGCCGCCACCGGAACGGTTATTGTCGAAAGAACGGCGGGGACGCTCCTGAGCTTCGTTGATCTTCAGGTTGCGGCCCATGAAGCTCTGGCCGTCCAGGGCTTCGATGGCGGCAAGGGCACCTTCGTCGTTCATCTCGACGAAGCCGAAGCCACGCAGGCGGCCGGTCTCACGATCGGTGATCAGGGCCACGGAGATCACCTCGCCGTAGGGAGCGAAGTAGTCGCGGACGTCGTCTTCGGAGGCGGAGAAGGGCAGATTGCCGACATACAGTTTCTTAGCCATGTGCATAGACTCCAAAATGGTATTTGGCATTCATTCTTATCAAATTGGAGCGAAGCACACGCTTGACCCAACACTCAACAAGACCGATGCCGTTTGCAGAGGGAAAGTAAATGCATTTCGGGAAAGGTCAAGTGAAAAAAGAGCAATCCCGAAAAAAAATCAAAAAAAATTTGAGGCGGGACGGAAAATACGCCCGAACGGCTTTGTTGCGTGCAATTCCGGAGGGTTCGGGCAAGGAAAAAGCATGGAAAACTCCACGCCCCCGGAGCGTGCCATGTTCCCGTCATCCCCAATCAAACCGGGATGGTCTAGTAAAGGCGATGCAATAGGCCAAAATTGCATGGAAAAGCCTGCAATCCACAGAGGCCGCCAGCACCGCCAAAGACAGACCACGAGAAAGTCCCCGTCCTGGGTCAGGACGGGGACTTGTCGAATCGCGGATACCGGAGCCTAGCCGCCAAGGGCGATGCGTTCGCGCACCAGCTTGATCAGGTTCTCGGCGGTGAAGCCGTACTTCTCGGCCAGCAGGTCCGCCGGAGCGGAGTCCCCGAAGTGGGTGATGCCGAGCACCAGGCTGCCGCATCCCACGTATTTGTACCACAGCTCGGGGCGTCCGGCCTCCACGGCCACGCGGCAGATGCATTCGGGCGGCAGGACCTCGTCCTTGTAGAGCTGGGGTTGCTCGTCGAAGAGCTCCATGCAGCACATGTTCACCACGCGCACCTTGCGCTCGGTCAGGGCTTCGGCGGCGGCCAGGGCCATGGGCACCTCGGAGCCGGAAGCCAGGATGATGAGGTCGGGCTTGCCGCCGGGCGCGTCACGCAGGATGTAGCCGCCCTTCTTCGCGCCTTCGAGCACCGCCGGGTAGGCCGTGGGGTCCATGACCGGCAGGTTCTGGCGCGAGAGCATCATGCAGGTGGGACGGCTGGTCTGCTTCAGCGCCGTTTCCAGGCACAGGGCGGTCTCGCGGGCGTCGGCCGGGCGCATCACCAGCATGTTGGGGATCAGCCGCAGGGCGCTGACGTGCTCGATAGGCTGGTGGGTGGGGCCGTCCTCGCCCAGGTGGAAGGAGTCGTGGGTGAAGATGTGCAGCGCGGGCAGGTGCTGCAGGGCGGACATGCGAAGCGCGTTGCGCTCGTAGTCCGAGAAGGTCAGGAAGGTGGCGCCGAAGGGAACCAGCCCGCCGTGCAGGGCGATGCCGTTGACGATGGCCCCCATGGGGAATTCGCGCACGCCGAAGGACAGGTTGCGGCCCAGGGGCTCGCAGGAGCTGAAATTGCCCACCTTGTCGCGGAACTTGGCGGTCATGTTGGAGGGGTCCAGGTCGGCCGATCCGCCCACGAGGATGGGCAGCTGGTCGATGAGGGCCTCCAGGCACTTGCCCCAGGCGGAGCGGGTGGCGATCTTGGTTCCGGACTCGAAGGCCGGCCAGGAGAAGGAGCGGTTGCCGGGGTTGCGTTTCACGGTGCGCCAGAGGTCCTGGAATGCCTGGTCCTTGTCGAGCTTGGCCTCGAAGGTCTTGTTCCACCCGGCGGCCATGGCCCGCAGTTCGGGGACGCGGGCGCGGAAGGCTTCCACGGCCTCTTCAGGCAGGTAGAAGGACTTGTCCTCGGGCAGGCCGAGCTTCTTCTTGGTGGCGGCTATCTCCTCGGCGGGCAGGGGCGAGCCGTGGGTTTCGAAGTCGCCCTCGCGGGTGGCCGTGCCCTTGGCGATGACGGTGTGGCCGATGATGAGCGTGGGGCGCTTGGTTTCGGCCTTGGCCTGGGCGATGGCCTTGCGGATGGCCTCGTGGTCGTGGCCGTCGATCTCGATCACGTGCCAGCACAGGCCCTCGAAGACGGTCTTGTAGTTGGCGCAGTCGCAGACCTTGGTGGGGCCGGAGAGCTGTATTTGGTTGGCGTCGTACAGGACGATCAGCTTGCCCAGGCCCCAGCGTCCGGCCAGGGAGGCGCTGCCCAGGGCCACGGGCTCCTGGAGGTCGCCGTCGGAGGCCAGGGCGTAGGTGAAGTGCTCGCAGATGTCCTGTCCCAGGCGGGCGCGCAGCATGCACTCGGCGGTGGCCATGCCCACGGCCATGGAGAAGCCCTGGCCCAGGGGGCCGGTGGTGGCTTCGACGCCGGGGGTGACGTGCACCTCCGGGTGGCCCGGCGTGCGGGATTTCCACTGGCGGAACGCCTTGAGGTCGTCCATGGTCAGAAGGCCCCGGAAGGCCAGCAGGGCGTAGAGCAGGGCGGACTCGTGCCCGGCGGAGAGCACGAAGCGGTCCCGGTTGAACCACTCGGCGTCGTCGGGCGAATAGTTGAGGAACTCCTTGAAAAGGACGTAGGCCATGTCGGCCGAAGACATTGGCCCGCCGGGATGGCCGGAATTGGCCTTGCGGGACTGGTCCATGATGAGGCCCTTGATGACGTTGACCGCCAGGCGGTCCTTCTCGATGATCGCGGACATGGCAGATTCCTTCTAAAGGGTGTCGAAGAGGTCGATGCGGCGCTGGTGGCGTCCGCCTTCGAATTCGGTTTCGAGAAACGTTTTGGCGATGGATTCGCCAAGGCCCGGCCCCATCCAGCGTTCGCCCAGGCAGAGCACGTTGGCGTTGTTGTGCAGCCGGGTCATGCGGGCCATGTATTCGTTGGAACACAGTGCGGCGCGGATGCCGGGGCGGCGGTTGGCGGCCATGGACATGCCAAGGCCGGTGCCGCAGATGAGGATGCCCAGGCTGTTCTTCTCAAGGACAAGGTCGCACAGCTTGAAGGCGAACAGCGGGTAGTCGCAGCTGTCCAGGCTGTTGGTGCCCACGTCCAGGACCTCGCGGCCCAGGCTCGCGACATAGGTCTTGAGCTGTTCTTTGAGGGCGTAGCCGGCGTGGTCGGAACCGAAGATGACGGGAGTGCTCATGGAGTTGCCCCGGTAGATGATGGTTTGCTGCTTATGCGTGCTATCGAAAAACGGAAACGGCGGCCCGTCCGGGCCGGAAGGCCGCTATGGCAGATCAGGAGCCCGGAAGTCGCCCGGCCGGTCCAGGGGGATGTGCCTGGCCTGGGGGGGCAGGGGGAGTTCCAGGGACGAATCCGTCATGGCCTCGGGACTCAGTTCGAGTTTCTTGACCCTGAGGACCACCTGCAGACCGCCCGGGGTGGTCAACTGGATGCGCTGGGCCAAAGGTTTGCGGCCGGATTCGGCAGCCGCGAAATCGCCCAGGTCGACGCTCCAGGGCTCAACACCTTTGCCGACGATATGGATGGGTTTGCCTTCGAAGTCAAGGGTGACCGAGGAAAACACGGAAGTCGCGCCAAAGGTGTATTCGTAGCCCGTGGACGTCTTCCTGACGCTCTTGAAGGCCGCTGGCAGCAGCGTGGAGTAGCGCCCGGCGGACAGCGCGGCCAGTTCTTTGAGGTTGAGCGGAATGGGCATGCCGAGCCTTCCCAGGGCGGCCTTGGTGTCCTTGTGGGTGAACGCCTGGCTGGACAGGGGATAGACCGCCAGCCAGCCAAGGGAATCCTCGCGCCACATGGCGAACGTCTGGCCCATGCCGGAAGACAGGTCCAGGCGCAGGGGGCGCTCCAGGTTGCCCCAGAACTTCACCAGCAGGCGCGCGGACTTCTGGGGGCTCTGGATGGACAGGCTGGCCGACAGGGAGAACGATTGCGGGGCGTCGGCCGAAGATGCGGCGAACGAGGCCCACAGGGCCTGGGCCTGACCCGCGTCGAAGCCGGCCTTGCCGCCGGTGGGGGCGCAGCCGGTGAAGGCGGCAAGACCGCACGCCAGCAGCAGGGCAAGGGCGCACAGGCGGCCCCGCTCCGGTGTTCTCCTGCGAGGGAGGGCTCGTGCGGCCCGGCTGGCAAGGGCGCGGCGCATCATTTCAGGCGGTCCAGCTTGCCCTTGATCTCGCCTGCGTTGGACGCCCCCATCTCCAGGGCGCGGGAGTATCCTTTGGCAGCGTCCTTGCGGTTGCCCATGGCCTTGGCGATGTCGCCGTAGTGCTCCCAAATGGCCGGGTCTTCCATGGGTTTGGCCACGGCGCGCTGGATTTCGGCCCAGGCTTTCTTGAGGTCGCCGCGCTTGAAGTGCACCCAGGCCAGGGAGTCGATATAGTAGGGATTTTCAGGGCTCGTGAGCAGGGCCTTGCTCACCAGGTCCAGGGCGCGGTCCAGGTCGCGTCCGTCCTCGGCCAGGGCGTAGCCCACGAAGTTGAGGGCGTCGGGGTTGCCCGGCTCCAGGGTCAGGATGCGCTCCATGACCTTGAGGGATTCCTCGCGGTTCTTCATGCGCTCGAGGGCCACTCCGTAGCGGTAAAGGGCCTCGGTGCTTCCGGGCCATTTGGCCGCGGCTTCGCGGTAGACCTCGGCGGACTTGGCCAGATCGCCCTTCTTGTCGTGATAGATGGCCTCGAAGAACCAGAATTCGATGCGATCGGGGTAGGTCTCGCGGCCTTCCCGGATGAGAGGCCACGCGCGTTCGGGCTGACCAGCGTCCAGGGCCAGTTGGATACGGGTGGTCAGGCTCTTGTCGTAGTATTTATGGCCCTTGGGGATCTGGGAAAGCAGGGTGAACGCCTTTTCCAGGTTCTTTTCCTTGTCCACGGCGATCATGGCCTGGAGGAAGAGCACGTCGGGATTGCCCGGCTGGTCCTGGGCCAGGCGCTCCAGCACCTTGGCCGCGCCCTGCTGATAGCCGGCATCAACGAACATGCCCATGACCTCGAAGAGGAAGGTCCGGTCTGCGGGAGCTTTTTCCAGAAATTCAATGGCCTTGGCTTCGTTTTTCTCTTTGATGGCCAGCCTGATGAGCCTGGTCCAGACCTCGGGGCCGTCCTCGCCCAGGTCCATGATGCGGCGGTAGGCTTCCTCGGCCTGGCGCAGTTCGCCCGCCTGCTCGTGCAGGTAGGCCAACTCGGACCATGCGGCCAGAAGGTTGGGGTCCTCGCGCAGGGCCTGGTGGAGCTTGTCCATGGCCTGCTTGCGCTTGTTCAGGCCCGCCAGGGCCTTGGCTTCGTAATAGGCCATGGCCGGGGTGCGCTTCTCCCGGGGAACCTGGGCCAGGAAGTCCAGGGTCTCCTGGAAGCGTCCGGCCTCCATGTACACGGCCCCCAACTCCTGGCTGGTGGTCTGGTCCTTGGGGTGGGTCGCGAGGTAGTTCTTGAGGATGGCGATGGCCTCGTCGAAGCGGCGCTGCAGCAGGTAGGAGTTGGCCTGGTAGAAGTGCAGGATCTTCTCGTCCGGGAATTTCTTCAGGCCCTCGGCAAGCACCTCGCGGGTCTTCTCCGGATCGCCCAGGCCCCAATAGAGGTTGGCCAGGTCGCGGTAAAGGTCGGGCGAGGGAGCCAGCTCAATGAGCTTCTCCAGCACCAGGGCGGCTTCGCGGGGCTGCCCCTTGCGGCTGAGCTCCTGGTAGAGCAGGAAATAATAGTCCGTCGCTGCTCCCTGGGAGAGCCCCTTGGCGGAGGGGTCAACGGAAACGGCGGCTTTCTTGGGCGCGCAGGCGGCCACGGACAGGGCCAGGGCCGCGAGGATGGCGCAAGCGATTTTCTGCATGGGGATGGTCACTCTTCCTTGCGAATCCACTCGGTGGAGAAGTCGCCGATGCGTTTGACGAAGTGGTCGCGAATCTTGTCCAGAAGCCTGGTTTCGATCTGGCGCACCCGTTCGCGGGTGATGCCGTACTTGGCCCCGATCTCGCGCAGGGTCACGGGGCTGTCGGAAAGGATGCGCTGCTCCAGGAGGTCGCGCTCCTTGTCGGAGAGGCTGGGCATGATGGTCTGGAGGTGCTTTTCCACCAGGCCCGCGATCTCGTCCTTGGCCAGCATCTCCTCGATGCCAGGGGTGAGGGCGGGCAGGTAGTCCAGGCGCGTGGACGAGGAATCGTCCCCCAGGGTGATGTCCAGGGAGAGGTCGTTGCGGGCCATGCGCTGGTCCATCTCCAGGACGTCCGTCTCCGAGACCTTGAGGCTCTTGGAGATGTTGGACACCGACGGGTCGAACCCCAGCGAGGTCAGGCGCTGGCGCTCCTTGTTCAAGTTGTAGAACAGGGTGCGCTGGGCCTGGGTGGTGCCGATGCGCACCAGCCGCCAGTTGTCCATGATGAATTTGAGGATGTACGCCTTGATCCAGTAGGCGGCGTAGTAGGAGAACTTGATGCCCTTGTCGGGGTCGAACTTCTTCACCGCCCGCATGAGCCCCACGTTGCCTTCCTGGATGAGGTCGGACACGTTCTGGGCCCAGCGGCGCTGGAAGTCCATGGCGATCTTGACCACCAGGCGCAGGTGCGAAGTGACCAGCCTGAAGGCCGCGCGCTGGTCGGCGTTGTCGCGCACGCGCCGGGCCAGTTCGAACTCCTCGTCGGGGTTCAAGAGCGGAAACTTGCTGATCTCGCGCAGGTAGACGTGCAGGTTGTCGCGCCCCGTGGCCGGGACCGAGGGGATCTTGTGCGCAGGAAGGTTGAACGTGTCCTCTTCCGGCGTTTCGCCGGCGGAATCTTCTTCCAGGGCGGGTTCTTCCTGGATGTTCTCCTCGTCGGACGCGTCGACGGAGTCGGGGTCATCCTCGACGTCGGGGGGGAGGAGTTTCTTCTCCTCGGGGGAATCCTCTTGGATGCTCATGATGCCTGTCCGTTTGGCGTGAAACGCCCGAAGCATTCCTCCATACGCTTTTCATTTGCCGGATTCAACGTTTTTCAGTACGACCCAGAGGCTTTCAAGCCAAGGAGGGACCAACGGTGCCGGATTTCCGCAAGGCTCTCGCCGACGATTCCATAATAGTTTTTGACGGGGCCATGGGTACGCTCTTGCAGGCCAGGGGGCTTCCTCCGGGCGCGTCCCCCGAACTCTGGGGGCTCGAACACGCCGACGTCGTGCGCTCGGTGCACGAGGACTACCTGCGCGTGGGAGCCAGGGTGGTCACCACCAACACCTTCGGCGGCACCCGCTTCAAGCTCCCCGCGGGCACGGACATCCGCGCCCTGAACGCGGGCCTCGCCAGAACCGCCCGCCAGGCCGCCGGCGAAGGCGCCTTCGTGGCGGGCAGCGTCGGCCCCACCGGTCATTTCGTGGAGCCCCTGGGCACGCTCACCATGCGCGAGCTGGTGGACGCCTTCGCCCTGCAGATCGAAGGATTGGTGGAAGGCGGCGCCGACCTCATCATCGCAGAGACCCATTTCGACCTGGCCGAGGCCAAGGCCGTGGTCCTGGCCGCCCGCCGGGTCTGCGACCTGCCCGTGGCCGTTCTCATGACCTTCGAGCCGGGCGGATCGCTCACCGGCACGCCCTCGGCCACCTTCGCCGACACCATGCAGAACCTGGGCGTGGAGCTTCTGGGCATCAATTGCGGCCTCGGACCCGAGCAGATGCTGGACGTGGCCAAGGGCTTTTTGCCCCGCATCGACGTCCCCTTCTTCATCAAGCCCAACGCCGGGCTGCCCCGTCTGGAGAACGGCGTTACCGTCTACCCCATGGGCCCCGCCGAATTCGGCGATCGCATGGCCGCCTTCCTGGACATGGGCGCCAAGTGCGTCTCGGGCTGCTGCGGCACCACCCCGGCCCACATCGAGGCCCTGGCCAAGCAGGCCGCCGGGCGCGCCTGGGTAAGGCCCGAACCGTCCCAGGGACGCCCCCTGGTGCTCACTTCGCGCTCCAAGTCGGTCTGCATCGGCGTGGGGCTTCCCGCGGTGTGCATCGGCGAGCGCATCAACCCCACCGGCAAGAAGGTGCTCACCGAGGAGCTCCAGGCCGGGCAGTTCACCGAGGCCCTGCGCCTGGCCGAGGAGCAGATCCAGGCCGGGGCGCGCGTGCTCGACGTCAACGTGGGCGCTCCCATGGTGCAGGAGGAGACGCTGCTTCCCGCCCTGGTCAAGCAGCTCACCGCCCGGTTCCTGTCCCCCCTGTGCCTGGATTCCACCAAGCCCGAGGCCATCGAGGAGGCCCTGTGGGCCGTGCCCGGATCGGCCCTGGTGAACTCCATCAGCGGCGAGCCCGGCCGCATGGACCAGCTCGGCCCCCTGTGCAAGCTGCACGGCGCGCCTTTCATCCTGCTGCCCCTGGCTGGGAAGAAGCTTCCCGTCACGGCGGCCGAGCGCATCGCGGCCATCGAGGCCCTGCTTATCCAGGCCGAGGCCCTGGGCATCCCCAAACGCCTGATCCTGGTGGACGCCCTGGCGCTGACCGTGTCCTCCAAGCCCGAGGCCGCCAAGCACTGCCTGGAGACCATCCGCCACTGCGCCGCGGTGTGGGGCCTGCCCACCACGCTCGGGCTCTCCAACATCTCCTTCGGGCTGCCCGCGCGCGAGCTCCTTAACGCCACGTTCATGGCCATGTGCCTGGGCGCGGGCATGGCCGCGCACATCTCCAACCCGTCCACGCCCCTGCCGCGCGAGGTGGGACTGGCCTCCGAGGTCATGCTCGCCCGCGATCCCCAGGCCGCACGATTCATCGAGAACTGCGCGGACTGGAAATACGGCGGCGGCGCGGGAGCCCCCGTGCGCCAAGTCCAGGCCAAGGCCGTGGGCACCCTGCGCGAGGCCGTGGTGGCCGGACGCAAGGAGGCCGTGCTCTCCATGGTGGAGGACGCCCTGACCGCCGGCAAGGCCCCCCAGGACATCCTGAGCGGCGAGCTGATCCCGGGCATCATGGACGTGGGCGTGCTCTACGAGCGCAAGGAATACTTCCTGCCGCAGCTCCTGCTCTCGGCCGAGGCCATGCAGGCCGGGTACGAGCGCCTGACCCCGCTTCTCGAAGCCGCCGCCGATGGCGGAAAGCGCCCGGGCATCGTGCTGGCCACGGTGGAGGGCGACATCCACGACATCGGCAAGAACATCGTCGGGCTCATGCTGCGCAACCATGGGTTTGAGGTGATCGACTTGGGCAAGGACGTGTCCGCCGAGCGTATCGTGGACGCGGCCGCCGAGTCGGGAGCCAAGGTCATCGGCCTGTCCGCGCTCATGACCACCACCATGGTGCGCATGGAGGACACGGTGAAACTCCTGCGCAGCCGGGGCATGGACCAGAAGGTCATGGTGGGAGGGGCCGTGGTGTCGGATTCCTTCGCCAGGGCCATCGGAGCCGACGGACACGCCGCCGACGCGGTGGAAGCCGTGCGCCTGGCCAAAAGGTTCGTGGACGCGTAGGCGTTCACGCGCTATAGACCGAAGGGACGCCCTCGAATAGAGGCGTCCACAATCATGAAGGTGTTCCGACGCATGAATATTCTCCGTACGATACTTCTGGCCCTGGTCCTGACCGGCCTCGCCGCCACCGCCGTCCTGGCCCAGGCCAAGGGCGAGCCCGCGGCTTCCAGCCAGGACATCATCAAGACCGTGAGCCAGGCTCGCGGCAAGGTGGTGGTGATCAACTTCTGGGCCTCCTGGTGCGGCCCCTGCCGCCAGGAGATCCCCGAGATCATCGACCTGCGCAAGCGCATCCCCGAGGACAAGCTCCTCGTCATCGGCGTGAGCGTGGACCAGGATCCGTCCATGTTCGCCATGTACGCGGCCAAGGCCGGTTTCAACTATCCCGTTTACCTGGCCAAGGCCGACGTGTCCCAGGCGTTCTCCATCCGGGCCATCCCCCGCACGGTGGTCTATTCGCCCAAGGGTGAGATGGTGCACTCCCAGGAGGGCTACATGCCCGGTCCCGACCTGGAAAAACTCATTCATAAGCTTCTGGGGGCCTAGGGAATGTCCGGCTTCTTCCTGCGCAAGGCCCGCATCGAGGATGTAAAGACCATCCACATGCTGCTCATGGAGTGCGCCAAGGGCGAGCTGCTGCTGCCCAGGTCCTTCAACCAGCTCTATTCGCACCTGCGCGACTTCTACGTGCTGTCCTCCGACGACAACAAGACCATCAAGGGGTGCTGCGCCCTGTCCATCTGCTGGGACCAGCTGGCCGAGATCCGGTCGCTTGTGGTGCACCCGGACCTGCAGAAGCAGGGCTGGGGCCGCAAGCTGGTGGAGGCGTGCCTCTCCGAGGCCGTGACCCTGGGGGTCTACAAGGTGTTCACCCTGACCTACCAGCGCGATTTCTTCGCCAAGATGGGCTTCGAGGAAGTCACCAAGGAAAAGCTTCCCCAGAAGGTCTGGGCGGACTGCATCCACTGTCCCAAGTTCCCCGAATGCGACGAAATAGCCATGGTCATGGAGATGTAGCGTGCCCGGCAAGCTTTTACCCGTCATCACCAAGGAATGCATTGCCGAAAAGGTGGCCGAGATAGGGGCCGCCATTTCCCGCGAATACGAAGGAAAGGATCTGCTGGTGGTGGGCGTGCTCAAGGGCGCGTTCATGTTCCTGGCGGACGTCGTGCGCCATATCACTGTGCCCGCCCACGTGGATTTCGTGCGCCTCTCCAGCTACGGGGCTTCCGACCGCCCCGGAGACCTGCATTTCCTGCAGGACCTCGAAACCTCCTGCCAGGGAAAGCACGTCCTGGTGGTAGAGGACATCGTGGACACCGGCAATTCCATGGCCATGCTGCTCAAGCTCCTGAAGGTGCGCGGGGCCGCATCGGTGAAGTTGTGCGCGCTCATCGACAAGGCCGAACGGCGCACTGCCGAGGTAACAGTTGACTTTCATGGATTCAGACTGGCAAAGGGATTCCTGGTAGGGTACGGCCTGGACTTTGCAGAGGATTATCGCTGTCTGCCCGGAGTCTACGAACTGAGCCAACAGGAAGGTCATTGACGCCATGAAAGTCGAATGCCCCAGTTGCCAGACCAAATACAATCTTCCCGACGACAAGATCGGTCCCGAAGGGGCTACCGTTCGTTGCAGCCTGTGCAAGCACGTCTTCCATGTGGACGCTCCGGAATCCGAGGACTTTCCCGGTTTCGGCGACACCGGGGCCGCCCCCGCGTGGCCCGTGGAAGGGGATGAGGAACAGGCCCCCGGCGATTTCGCCGGACATTTGGAGAGCGAACGCAAGAAAGATCCTTTCGATCATGGCGCCGTTTCCGTAAGCGAGTTCACCTCCATCGACTTCGGCCAGCCGGAGCAGCCCAAAGCCGGCCGTTCCCACAAGACCATGATTCTGGGCGCGGTCCTTGGCCTAGTGATACTGCTCGGAATAGGGGGCACCGCCGCCTATTTCTTCGAGCTGTGGCCTTTCGCAAAGAAGCCGGCCACCTCGGCCATGGAGAACGCTCCGACGCCTCCCGCCCCTGCCACGGATTATTCCGCCCAACTGCCTTTCGAATCCTACACCAACTATTTCGTGGAAAACGACAAGGTCGGCAAGCTGTTCGTGATCGAGGGCAAGCTCGTGAACCGCTCCCCCGTGGTTCTCGGCCAGATCTCCATCGAGGCCACGCTGCTGGACGCCAAGGAAGCTCCCGTGGTTTCCAAGGTCATCACCGCCGGACCCAAGGCTTCCAACTTTGAGCTCAAGACGCTCAGCAAGGAAGACCTGGAAAGCCGCCTCAATTCGCGCCAGGAGATTCTCCTGAACAACAGCCAGGTCAAGCCGGGGGACGAAGTGCCCTTCATGGTGGCCTTCGTGGACATTCCGGATACCGTGCGCAATTTCTCCCTCAAGCTGAAGGATTACTTCGAAGTAGCCCCCGAAGCGCCAGCCCAGAAGAAGTAGCCCGTGGCCAAGGCGCGACTCATCTACGCCTGCACGGCGTGCGGCGGCGTGAGCCCGCGCTGGCGCGGGCAGTGCGAGTCCTGCGGCGCGTGGAACACCCTGGCCGAACAGGCCGCCCCAAAACAGCAGCTCCGCCCGGGCGCCCCCTTGGGCCCTTCGTCCGGTCCCGTCCCCCTGGCCGGTTTCAGCCAGGAACATGCGCCCGCCGCGCCCAGCGGCCTGCCCGAGCTGGACCGGGTCCTGGGCCAGGGGCTCCAGCCGGGGGCCGCCATCCTGCTGGGCGGAGAACCGGGCATCGGTAAATCCACTCTTTTATTGCAGCTGGCCGGGCAGGTGGCCGCCACGGGGCGCACCGCCGTCTACGTCTCGGGCGAGGAATCCCTGGGACAGCTGGCCACGCGCGCCCGCAGGCTGGGCCTTGCCCATGATGCCCTGCTGGCCTCCAGCACCACCAGCGCCGCCGAAGCCGTGGACATCCTGGGACGGCGCGACGCTCCCGCCGTGGTGGTGGTCGATTCCGTGCAAACCATGGCCTCGTCGCTGGCCGACGGCGTGCCCGGCAGCCCTGCCCAGGTGCGCGCCGTGGCCGCGGAGCTTGTGGAGGCCGTGAAGAAGAGCTCCTCCACGCTCATTCTGGTGGGCCACGTCACCAAGGAAGGCCTCATCGCCGGACCCAAAATCCTGGAGCACATGGTGGACACCGTGCTCTATCTTGAGGGAGACCGGCAGCACTTCTACCGCATCCTGCGGGTGTTCAAGAACCGCTTCGGCCCGACGGACGAACTCATGGTGCTGGAGATGCTGGGCGACGGCTTGGCGCCCGTGCCCGATCCGTCCACGTATTTCCTGGGAGAGCGAGACGAGACGGCCAGCGGCTCGGCCGTGGTGCTGGCTCTGGAGGGCAAGCGGCCCTTCGCGGTGGAGGTGCAGTCGCTGGTGAGCAAGTCGTACCTGGCCATGCCCAGGCGCACGGCCCTGGGGCTTGACCTCAACCGGCTGAACCTGCTGCTGGCGGTGTTGGAAAAACGCCTGGGGGTGCAGATGGGCCAGTCCGACATCTACGCCAAGACCGGCGGGGGACTGAAGCTCACCGATCCTGGACTGGATCTGGGACTTGTTGCGGCGGTTCTGTCGTCCTACTACGACCGGCCCCTGCCGCCGCGTTCGGTGTTCTGGGGAGAGGTTGACCTAAGCGGGCGCATCCGCCCGGTGTCGGGCCACGACGCCCGGCTCAAGCAGGCCAAGAGGCTCGGCTACAAGCCCATCTTCCACCCGCCCGTTGAGGGCAAAGGCACCGCTACGCTCAAAGATTTTCAGCGGGCGCTCTTCGGGGCGGGATAATAAAAAAGCATCCCGCCGCGGACCGCGGCGGGATGCTTGATTCTTCGAAGCGGGCGGCCTGTCTAGGCCACGTCCCACACCGCCCCGGCCGGGGTGTCCTTCACCTCCACGCCCATGGAGGCCAGTTCGTCGCGGATGCGGTCGGACTCGGCGAAATCCTTGTTCTTGCGGGCTTCCTGGCGGGCGACGAGCAGCCCCTCCACCTTGGATGCGTCGATGCCCTTGCGGGCGGCCTTCTTGTCGCGCAGCGTCGTCAGGAATTCGGCGGGGGCCGTGTCGAACACGCCCAGGATGGAGGCGTATTCCGCGAAATTTGCCTGGATGCGCTCCAGGATCTCCTTGCCGCCGATGCTCTTGCGCAGCCCCTTGTCCTCCATCACCCGTCCGGCCAAACGCACCATGCCGAAGAGATGCCCCAGGGCGGCGGCAGTGTTCAGGTCGTCTTCCATGGCCTGGAAGAACCCGCTTTCCAGATCGGTCAGCTCGCCGGTTAGTTCCTTGGGGGCAGCGGCGGGGGACCACTTGGTCCCGGCCAGCACATCCTCCGTCTGGGCCAGGGCGGCGTAGACCCGCCGGATGCCCTTCTCGGCCTCGTCCAGTGCCTCGGTGGAGTAGTCCAGGGGGGAGCGGTAGTGGGAGGTGATCAGGAAATAGCGCAGCACCTCGGGCAGGCAATAGCCGAAGATGTCGCGGATGGTGACGAAGTTCCCCAGCGACTTGGACATCTTCTCGGAGTTGATCTGCACGAAGCCGTTGTGCACCCAGAAGCGCGAGAACTCCTTGCCCGAGGCGGCCTCGGTCTGGGCGATCTCGTTCTCGTGGTGGGGGAAAACCAGATCCTGTCCGCCGCCGTGGATGTCCAGGGGCAGGCCCAGGAGGTCTTCGCTCATTGCCGAGCATTCCAGGTGCCAGCCGGGGCGGCCGGGCCCCCAGGGGCTGTCCCAGGTGGGCTCGCCGGGTTTGGCGCCCTTCCACAGGGCGAAGTCCAGGGGATCTTCCTTCTCCTCGCCGGGAGCCACACGCGCGCCCGCCTGGAGCTCCTCCAGGTTGCGCCCGGAGAGCTTGCCGTAGGGGGCGAATGACCGCACCCGGAAGTACACGTCGCCCGACGGCGTGGCGTAGGCGTGGCCGGTATCGATGAGGTGCTTGGCGAGCGTGATCATCTCTCCGATGTACTGGGTGGCCTTGGGCTCCAGGTCGGCGCGCAGGATGTTCAGGCGGTCCATGTCCTCGTAGAAGGCGGCGATGTATTTCTCGGACACTGCCTCGGAGGTGGAGTTCTCTTCATTGGCGCGCTTGATGATCTTGTCGTCCACGTCGGTGAAGTTGCGGGCGAAGCGGACCTCGAGCCCCTTGGAGCGCAGGTAGCGCACCATCACGTCGAAGACCACCGCCGAGCGGGCGTGGCCGATGTGGCAGTAGTCGTAGGCGGTGATGCCGCAGACGTACATGTTCACCCGTCCTTCGGTCAGAGGGGTGAAGGTTTCCTTGGAGCGCGAAAGTGTATTGAAGAGCTGCATGGCTGGTCCTTGAATTCACCTTGGGGAAGTCATGTCGAGGGCAAATCCCGTTGCAGAGCGGAGGGCAAAAGTCAAGGAGACTCGAACCCGACTGCGGTGGCCGTGGCGTAGGCCTTGATGCCCAGCTTCTCGCCGGTGAAGCCGAGCTTTTCCTCGGTGGTGGCCTTCACGTTGACCCGCTCCAGGGGCAGGCCCAAAAGCCCGGCCACGTTGCGGCGGATGTGTTCGCGGTGGGGGCCGACCTTGGGGACCTGGGCCACTACGGTCAAGTCCACATGGGTCAGGGTGAGCCCTGCCGGAGCAAACCCGGCCAGCACCTCGCTCACCAGGATGGAGCTGGCCACTCCGGAATATTTGGCGTCGGTGTCGGGGAAGTGCTGGCCGATGTCGCCCTGGCAGAGACAGCCGAGCAGGGCGTCGGCCAGGGCGTGCAGGAGCACGTCCCCGTCGGAATGGGCGATGACCCGGGGTGCGCCCGGGATGGGCGCGCAGCCGAGCACCATGGGGCGCGTGGGCGCGTCGTCCGGGGTGTCGGCGGCGGCGTAGCGGTGCACGTCGTAGCCGAAGCCCACGCGCGGGATGGCGACCAGGGGAGCCTGTCCGTCGAGCAGGCGCAGGTCCTCCGGGGTGGTGATCTTCACGTTATCCTCCGAACCTTCGACGACATGGACGGGAAGCCCCAGGGCTTCGGCCAGCCCGGCGTCGTCAGTCACGGTGAGGCCGTTCGCCCGGGCCGCCTCGAAGCCACGGCGCAGCACGTCCAGGGATACGCCCTGGGGGGTCTGCACGGCCATGAGGCGGCTGCGGTCCGGCGTCGCGGCCACGACTCCGTCCCGGACCTCCTTGATGGTGTCCTTGACCGGCACGGCCGGTATCACGGCCCGGGCCCCGCCTCGAAGCGCCTCGACCACGCGCACGATCACCTCGGGGGTCACGAAGCAGCGCGCCGCGTCGTGCACCAGCACGTGGGTGCAGTCGCGGGGCAGGGCGGCCAGGGCGTTCTCCAGGGAGTCCTGGCGTCTCTCGCCACCGGCCACGCAGGCCCATTCAAGCCCTAGAGGTGATTTGGCGTCCAGCTCGGCCACGACGGCCTCCATGGACTCCTTCTCATCCGGCGGCAGGGCGAAGACCATGCCCGATAACCCGGCCACGCGCGAAAACGCCTTGGCCGATTTCCAGAACACGGGTTCGCCGCCCGCGTCCATGAACTGTTTTTTCGTGGAAAGTCCGGCGGCCTTCATGCGCGATCCGCTGCCGGCGGCCAGGAGGATGGTCCAGGCGATCATGGTGTTCCAGAACGGTTTGAGGGTTAGCAGGTCGACGCCGGGTACATGCCCCAATCACGCCCGGATGTCACGGGCCAGTGCCTGGAAACCGGTTGCGACGGTTGAGAAAGATTCTCCGGGCTGGTAGGCTTGAACGAGTCTCCCATCCGGAACCATCTTCCGGATGCGCTGTGATCGTTGCCGGCGTCGGCCAGAGCACCCTTTGTCCCGTGGGATGAGAGCATGAGCTTCACCGTCTGGTTCACAGGGCTTTCCGGATCGGGCAAGACAGCGGTTTCGCTGGTCGTGGAGGAGCGGCTGTGCGCCTACGGGCTGCCGGTGGTACGCCTGGACGGCAACGAGCTGCGCGCCCGTCCCGAATGGAGCCTGGGATTTTCCCGCGAGGACCGCATCGAGCACACCCACCGCCTGGGCGACCTGGCGCTCATGCACAACCTGGCCGGGCGGGTCTGCCTGGTGGCGGCCATCGCGCCCTACGCCGTGGCGCGGCGTGCCGTGCGGCGCAGGCTGGGCGACTTCGTGGAGGTGCACTGCGCGGCTCCCCTGGACACCCTTGTGGCCAAGGACGTCAAGGGGATCTACGCCCAAGCCCTTGCCGGGAAACTTGATGATTTCACAGGGATAAGCTCCCCCTACGAGCCGCCGGAAAGCCCCGAGGTGGCGGTCTTCGCCTACGAGGAGTCCGTGGCTCAGAGCGCGGACAAGGTGATGAAGGCCATCGCGGAGGCGGTTAGCCGGGCGGTGGTGGCGCGCCACCTGGAGGCCATGGTCTAGCGCCATGCCGATCCGGTCGGAAAAGTGAGAGGGGAGCCGGCCATAAGCCGGATTCTGTAACCCGCCCCCGAGGGGGTGGGGGGCTGTCATTCCTCTAGGGCGGCGATTACCCGCCGCCTCAAGCAACCTACCCGGAAGCTTCGGCCGGGCCGGCCTCAAGCGCTTCCCTATTTGGTCTTGCTCCGGACGGGGCATACCTAGCTTGCCGTGTCACCACGGCAACTGGTGGGCTCTTACTCCACCGTTTCACCCTTACCGGCCGCAACGAGTGCGGCCGGCGGTCTGCTTTCTGTGGCGCTTCTCCGAGGATCGCTCCTCCTGGGCGTTACCCAGCGTCCTGCCCTGCGGAGTCCGGACTTTCCTCCCCGGGTTTCCCCGCGGCGACAGCCTGTCCGGCTCCCCTCTCGACATATAAGGCTGCCAACTTGGCGGGCTAGCCCGCGGCGGCGGTTTCCTCGGCGGGCTTTTCCGCTCCGGGGATGTGCTGGATCCAGTAGATCAGGCGCTGGCAGTTGGGGCAGGAGAGGATCTGCTGGCCCTTCTGCAGTTCGATGTACGCCTGGGGCGGAATGGAGATGTTGCAGCCCGAGCACACGCCCTGGTCCACGGACACGATGACCGGGTTGGCCAGGCGGGAGCGGATGAATTCGTAGCGCGACAGGATCGGCGGCGGCAGCACCTTGCAGGCTTCCTTGCGCAGGGCGCCGAGCACCTCGAGGCGCTTCTGGGCGGCGTTCATGCGGTCGGCCAGGCCCGCGCGGGCGGCTTCGAGCTCAACGCGCACGGTATCCACCTGGCCGGAAATATCCTGGTCGGCGGTGGTCTGGCGCTCGAGCTCCTCGGCGAAGGCAGCCTTTTCCTCGTCGCGGGAGCGGTTGAGCTTCTCCAGGCTGTCCATCTCGCGCACCATGGCGTGGTATTCCTTGGAGTTGCCCACCATCATCATCTTGCTCTTGGACTTCTTGAGGCGGACATGGTCTTCCTCCATGTCGTTCTCGAGCCGCTTGAGCTGGTCGGTCAGGTAGCCGAGCTTTTCCTTGACGATGTCCCTGGAGGCTTCCATGTCCTGGAACTTCTTTTCCAGGCCCTGGATTTCCATGGGAGCGTTTTCCAGCTCGGAGCGAAGGGCGATGATTTCGCCGTCAACCTGCTGGAGCATCACCAACTGTTCGATCTGTCTCTGGTACATTGCCCTCTCCGGGTGTGTGCGCCGGTCCGGTGCGTACAGGCGGCGGACTGTACGTCCGCCTGGGAGGTCCGGCCGGTGCGATCTTTAACGACAAATGCCTTGCGGACGGGCGGCGTCCGCGCAAATCGTCCTAGGGCCTGAGCACGGCCCGCAAGGGGTCGGCGCTCTCGAAGAAGCGCACGGACACTCCGTTTGCGCCGAGCTTCGGGGACAAGAGATCGGCCATGCGGCGCATCATCTCTTCCTCAAGGACGCGATGCCCCGCGTCGATGGTCAGGCCGAGCCCACGAATATCCAGGGCGGCGTGATGGGTCACGTCGCCGGTTAAGAACACGTCCGCCCCCAGGGCGAACGCCTTGGCCGCGCAGGACGCGCCCGAGCCCGTGCAGTAGGCCACGGTTCTGACCGTGGCCGGAGCCTGGCCCGTAAGCGTCAAGAATGACCGGGGCACGGCCTTCCAGAGCGCGGCCATGAAGGCCTCGAAGCTCAGGGCCTCGGGCAGTTCGCCCGCGATGCCGTAGCCGAAGGGCTCTGCGGGCTCGACGAGGCGCACTGCCCCGGCCATGGCGGACACGTCCGGGCAGCGCTTGAGCGTTTCGCGCATGGCGGGCCACTGGGGCTCGGGGCAGGAAAACGCCTGGGGCGCGTGGCGCAGGGCGTCGCGGTCAAAGTGCAGGCGGTCCACGTCGAGGTCGTCGGGGAAGCTGATGGCCTCGAAGCCGTCCATGGTCACTTCCTTGAAGATGCCCATGACGCGGGGAGTGGCGCCTTGCGGGTCCACGATGCGGCGGTTGGAAAGATTCAGCTCGTCGGCCAGCCAGGAGGCCGGTCCGCCCGGGGCGCAGTCCAGGGTGGTGTGGGCGGCGTAGAGCCATGCGCCGTGGGTCAGGAGCAGGCGCAGGGCCTCATGATGCGTGTCCAGGCGGTCGGGCAGGCGCGGGGTCTTGCCCAGGGGATGGTGGGTGAGCACCACCTGGGCTCCCCAGGCGAGCGACTCGGCCAGGGTTTCCGGGGTGGGGTCCAGGGCCACGGCCACCTTGCTCGCATCGGTGGCGGCGGCGGCCACCTGCACGCCGCACCTGTCCCATGAGGCGGCCATGTGCGGGGGGGCGGCCTGCTCGATGAGGCCAAAAATGTCGCGTATGTTCATTTGTCAAAAAAGAAGGCGCTTTCCGGGTAGACCCCTAGGAAAGCACCTTCAAGCTCGTTTTGTTTGCGGCGTCAGCCAAAAAGATTTTCTGCTCGTCGTTCGGCAACGGCTCTTCCTTGCAGGATGAGTGGTGGGCCCACCAGGATTCGAACCTGGGACCACCCGGTTATGAGCCGGAAGCTCTGCCAACTGAGCTATAGGCCCCCAACTCAAGTATGAATCAAAGCCCATACCTCTGCGGATGACTTGTGTCAAGAGGTTTGGGCGGGATCATTTCGCCGGGCACTTCTCCTTGAGCCAGGTTATGGCGGATTTTCCCGCCAGCGCGCCTTCCCCGACGGCCACGGCGATCTGCAGGAATCCCCCAGTACAGTCTCCGGCGGCGAAGACCCCCTCCACGCTGGTTTTCATCTCCGGGTCGACCTCGATGAAGTTTCCCTTGCGGGTGACGCCCAAGGTGTAGGCGAAATCGGTGGAGGACGCCTCACCCAGGGCGATGAAGAGCCCCTGCGCGGGCAGAACCGTTCCGTCGGCCAGGGCCGCGGATTCCAGGCCCGGATTGCCGGACAGGGCCGTGACGGGCGAGGTGAGGGTCTTTATTCCCGCATGCTCCAGTCGCGCGGCGAAGTCCGCCGGATAGGAGGGCTCCTTGCCAAGGGTGCAGATGGTCACGTCCGGGGTGTAGTTGAGAAGCTCCAGGGCCTGGTTGGCGGCAAAGACGCCCTCGCCGGCCACCACTACGGGCTTGTTCCTGATGAAGAACCCGTCGCAGGAGACGCAGTAGGAGACGCCCTTGCCCTCGTACGCCTCGATGCCGGGAATCTTCGGCCTGGACCGGCTGACGCCGGCGGCCAGGATGATCGAGCAGGCGCGGTATTGGCCCTTGTCGGTCTTGACCGAGAATCCGCCGTCCTCGCCGTGGTGGACGCCGAGCACCTTCTCCTCGCGGATATCCGCGCCGAAGCGGGCGGCCTGGCGGCGTCCGCGTTCGATGAGCTCGCGGCCGGAGATGGTCTGCTCGAACCCGAAATAGTTGTCGATGTCGTAGTCGCCGTACACTTTTGGGTTGCCGCCCAGGACCAGGGTGCTCATCCCGGCCCGGGCCGTGTATATGGCGGCGGAGAGCCCTGCCGGGCCCGCGCCGATGATGAGGCATTGCGTACTGCTCATGACGTGCTCCGTGGAAAGTTTTGCAACATCCGGGTATGATAGGCATTGCTGGAAAAAAGGGAAGCCCCGTTCCTCCGGTGGGGCGCGCCGGGGTCAGTCGCGGATGGATGCGCCGCCGGTTGTTGCCAGAAGCCGGGAAACTCCGTTACGATGTGATCGTATTCGAATCGCACGCAAAGGACCATGCATCTTCCATGAAACAAGCCCCTTTCGTTACAGGCGACGGCCAGCTGGTGGAGGCCAGCGTCATCCATTTCAACCAGGAGCTGGCCGCACCGCAGCTTTTCGGCGTGATGCGCTTCAACCATGTGAGCGACTCCCTGCGCGGACTGGTGCGCGACCTGGCCGACCGGACAGTGTCCCAGAGCCGCCGCCTCGATGAGTTCCTGGACATAAGCGGGCGGAGCGGACATTCGCGCATCGGCCTGGACATCCACCTGGGCGAGGGCGATCCGGTGGTGTCCGACGCCCACAAAAGCATCGAGCTGCCCGTGGTGGTCACGGCGCTCAACAAGCATCTGGCCGAATCGCTCTCCGACCTCCAGAACCTGACCCAGCGCACCCCCGTGGACATCGGCCGCCTGTTCGTGCCCATGGGCGACCATCTGAACCGCGACGAGGTCCTCTCCGCCATGGAGCGCGAGGAGCTCCTTCTGCCCGAGCATCATGACATAGGCCCCGACGGGGTGGTCGAGATTCCCCTGGAGAACGTGCGCTACATCATCTCCCAGAGCCTCATCCGCATCCCCAACAACTTTTCCGAGATGCTCATACGCGGCAAGCACGGGCTGGCCATGTTCCAGCAGCCCGCCCCCTCGGGACTGCCGGAGTTCCTCGGCCCCAAGGAGTTCCTGGTAAGCGCCTTGCGCATCTCGCTCGGCCCCTACACGGCCTTCATCTCCCGCCAGCTGAGCCACCCCAGCGTCTTCCATCTGGCATCCCGGCTGCTGGACGGAGTGCGCACCACCGGCATCGGCACCCTGCGCCAGGCCGAGATCTACAACCGGGGCGAGGACCCGGTGGATTGCCGCGCCCTCAAGGTGCGCATCAAGCTCTACCCGGCCGACGAGCGGGTGGCGGCCATCTCGTCGCGGGTGCTCAAGCCCGGAAAGGCCACGGCCATCCTGGCCAGGGGAGTGGACTTCGCGGAGATCACCGACATCTTCAGCCCCAGCGCCTGCGACGCCCTCTTCGACGAGGTGTCCCCGACCTCCGGCCGGGGCGGCATCTACGGGCGCATCATGATGCCTGGGCGCATCGTGAACATCCCCTGGGAGCAGGAAGACGGGCGCTGGATACCGGAATTCCAGTGGCGCCTGGTCTACGAATGCGCGCGCGGCAACGTGCCCGAGGCGGTGCTGGCCGACGAGGAGGTGCCCAAGCGCTTCCGCACCTTCCTGCACGACCTCAAATACGTGGGCGGCGAGCAGAGCCTGTCCAAGGTGTTCGTCAGCGACGCCCTGCCGCCGGTGGATACCCTGCGCGTGCTCAAGCGCAGCGGCGTGGGCGTGGTGGTCATCAAGAGCATCAACATGCGGGGCGCGAACAACGGCGGCAAGCCCGAGTACTACCTGGACCAGTCCTCCTACGAGGAGATCGCCCGCCTATGGCGCGAGGGCATGCGCTTCTACATGATCTTCGGCTCCGAGGAGTCCTCCCACGTACGCGAGTTCAAGGGCGGCTTCTGGGTCTCGGCCGAGGGCAAGGAGCGCATCTCCCGGCTGCACACCACCATCGCCTTCTTCGGCTCGGTCGTGGACGAACTCAAGCCCATCCTCATGCCGCAGCTGGAGGAATTCTTCGCGGCCCTGGCCGCGGACGAGCGCCTGGGGCAGGCCCTGGCCGTGGCCCACGGCAGCGGCCCCGGCGTGATGAAGGCCGTGGACGACGCGGCGGCCCGGCACGGCATCTATCGCATAGGTGTCGGCATCGACGGCGAGAAGATCGGGCAGGAGACCAACTTCTCCCCCGAGGCCGTGGTGCAGTTCGTGAACATCGCCCTGAACACCCGCCAGGACATCCTGGACAGGCGTTCGCTCTTCAAGGTGTTCAACATCGGCGGCTATGGCACCTGCTACGAGATCAACATGGCCCTGACGTTCATGAAGATCGGCCACTGCCTGCCCGCACCCTACGTGTTCGTGGACCCCATGGGCCTGGGCGGCGAGGGAGGCCACCTCTGGCGCAAGGCCATCGAGCAGTTCCAGGAGCTGTCTTCGGCCCACGACGTCGGGACGGCGGAGATTCCTCCGCTCGGCCCCATGTGGGTGGTGAACTGCTGCCACATGGTGGGTTCGTATCCTGAGGCGCTCGCCGTGATAAAAGCGTTTCTGGACGATCCTGCGGCCTACTGGCGGCAGGCGGGAATCGATCTGGCCAAGGTGGCCTCGGCCCGCGACAACCTGGCTCGGGCCGGGGTGGTCATTCCTCCCTACATCGACCGGGCCCTGGAACTGGCCATGCTGGAGGGATAGGCACGGCCTGCGGGAGAACTTCAATCCTGATCCGGCGGACGTTCTCGCCTTGCGGAGTTCCGATGAACCCCGACGACGGAAAATCGCGGGATGAACTGCTCGCCGAACTGGGCGAACTGCGCAGGAGCCATCACCTGTTCCAGGATAGCGAGGTCCTGGCGGGCATGGGCTCCTGGGCGTGGGATATCGAGAGGGACCTGGCCCATTTCTCACGGGGATGGCTTGCGTTGCACGGCCTTGAAGAAAGCCGCCTCGACCTCGAGGAATGCCTGTCGCTGGCTCATCCCGAGGACCGGCTGGCCGTCATGGCCGCACTGCGCGACGCCCTGGACGGAACCGCTCCCTTCGATATCGAATACCGCATCGTCCGGCGCAGCGACGGCGAAACCCGCGTCGTGCACGCGTGCGCGCGGGTGGCCCGGGATGAATCCGGCAGGCCCGTCAAGGTTTCCGGGTTCATCCGGGACATCACCGAACGCGCGATGGCCTTTCGCGACCTCCGTCGCGCCAACGATTTCCTCGAACAGCTCATCGAGACGGCCAACGTCCTTGTGGTGTGCCTGGACAAGTCGGGCCGGATTCTCGTCTGCAACGGAGCGGTGGAGCGGGCCACTGGCTACGAGCGCGACGAGCTCCTCGGCCGCTCCTGGTTCGACACCGTGGTCCCGGGCGACCGGTATTGCGAACTCGTGGAACTCTTCCAATCCATCCAAACTGGCTCCGACTACCCCCGGAACCACGCCAACCCCATCGTGAGCAAGCTCGGCGAGGAACGCCATTTCTCCTGGCAGAACAGCCGGTTCGCAGGGTTCGACGGCGCGTTCTTCACGGTGTCCTTCGGATACGACATCACCGAGCAGGTGAACGCTGAAAAAGCCCTGCGGGTCATCCGCAAGCATTCCGATCTGCTCTCCGACTTCCTGGAAAACTCCTCGCAGCCCTTCCTGGCCATGTGGCCCGACGGAAAAATCGCCATCGTGAACAAGGCCTTCTCGGTCCTGCTCGGGTATTCCAGGAAGGAGCTCCTGGAACTCGCCTGGACCGGCGCCCTCGTCCCCATCGAGAACAGGCAGGCGGGCAACGACGCCATGGAGCGCCTGCGCGCCACGGGGCAGCCGGTGCGTTTCGAGACCTGCCTGGTCCGCCTCGGCGGAGCGCATGTGCCCGTGGAGGTCAACCTGCACCAGTTCTTGGGGCCGGACGGGAGCGTGGAATACTACTACGCTTTCGTCAGCGACATCACGGAACGCAAATCGAGCCGTGACAGGCTGCAGGCCGCCATGAACGCCGTGGAAGCCGCCAGCCGCGCCAAGAGCGAATTTTTGGCCAACATGAGCCACGAGATACGCACCCCCCTCTCGGCCATCCTGGGCTTGGCCGAGCTGTCGCAGCGTGTCCCCGATCCGTTGAAGACGGCCCGCCACCTCTCCATGATAGCAGAATCCGCCCACACCCTGCTGGCCATCATCGGCGACGTGCTGGACCTCTCGCGGGTGGAGGCGGGCAAGCTGCAGCTGGACTCCAAGGTGTTTTCGCTCGGGCATCTCGTTGAGAAGGTGCTGGAGCCGTTCGCCTATCCCTGCCGGGAGAAAAGGATCGAACTCGCGTGGGAGATTGACACGGACGTCCCGAACACTCTGATGGGCGACCCCACCCGACTTGGGCAGGTCCTGACCAACCTTGTGGGCAACGCATTGAAATTCACCGACCAGGGCACGATATCCGTGAGCGTGCGGATGCTGCGCAACGCCCTTTCCGGGCTGGCAGTGCTCCAGTTCACCGTCACCGACACGGGCGTGGGGATCGCTCCCGGGGATATCGAGATGATCTTCGACAGCTTCAGGCAGGCCGACTCGTCGTATTCGAAGGCTTACCAGGGCGCGGGACTCGGCCTGGCCATATGCCGGGAACTGGTGTCGCTTATGGGTGGGCGCATATGGGCGGAGAGCGTTCCCGGCCGGGGGAGCGCGTTTTACTTCACGGCGGCGTTCGAACCGGCGCGCGGGGTGGTATCGCAATCGGCCAGGACAGGACAGGCCGAGGGCGGGGCTCAATCCGCCGTGCGGATTCTCGTGGCCGAGGACAACCCGTTCAACCGGCACGTCTTCGAGCAATACTTGAGCATGCTCGGCCATTCGGTCCAGGCCGTTGGAGACGGCCAGGCCACTCTGGAGTGCCTGAAATCGTACGAGTTCGACTTGGTCTTCCTGGACGTTCAGATGCCCAAGCTCGACGGGTTGGAGGTAGTCGGGCGGATACGGGCGGGGGAATGCGGTGAAAGGACCGCCGGAATGCCCGTGGTGGCGCTCACGGCTTACGCCATGCAGGGCGACGAGAAACGCTTCCTGGACGCCGGAATGACCGGCTATCTGGCCAAGCCAGTCACTCTGGAGGCGCTCCAGGATGCCATCGTGCGCCACACCCAGGGGGGGGCGCGCCAGCAGTCCATGAACCCCATGATGGACTCCGTGCGTGAGTCTTTTAGGCCGATGGTCAAGGATTTCCTCCATTTTATCCGTGGTCGCGCCGATTCGGCCAGGGCCTCCGTCGAAGCGGGCGATTTCGCCGGCGCCAGGGCCGCCGGGCATGACATCAAGGGGACGTCGCTCGCATTCGGAGTTTCGCCGATCAACGCGGCCGGAGAATCCCTCGAAAGGGCATGTGGGAAAAACGATCGTGCGGAAGCGGTCCTGGCCTTGCGGCAGTTGGACGACCTGCTCGAGGAGGTCGCGTCGTCCATTCACGAACCCCGGTAGCGAGAAGGAGGTCAGGGGCGGGAATGTCCTTGCTGGAGAAGGATCGGACTCATTGCCGTTTTTGTCGCAATGAAATACGATTCGCTGGAGTTTTCAATAGAAGTTCCCGATATCCGATACCGGTTCGCTGCCGACGCAAGCCGATCAACCATCGAAAAGGCCGCGCCGCATGAAGACGGGTTTGGAAAAGATCCTGCGCGGATCAGTCCAGAAGAAGATTCTTTTGCTCGTCTTTCTGTGCGTCCTGCCTCCGCTGGCCGTGATCATCAATGCTGGGGTGGAGCGCCAGCAGCACGCCCTGGACATGGTGAAGTCCGACGCGGCGGCGCTGGTGGAGGAAACGGCCGACATCCAAAGCATCGCCACCGAGTCCACGCGGCGCATGCTTTCCGTGTTGAGCGCTCTTCCCGCGACCTCGCTGGACGACGGCGAGGAAAGCGGCGCCATTCTGCGCCGGGCGCTCAAGGCGGGCAGCGGATACCTGAACCTGCTCCTGTGCCGGGCCGACGGCTCCCGCATGGTGGCCGCCGAGCCAGTGGACCGCGAGGCGTTGCTCAAGGCTCCATTTTTCCGGCCGATCCAGGCCGCGCAAGCATTTTCGGCCAGTGGCTTCCTGCGCACCCAGGCCGACGGGCGCCCCGGCATTGCTTTCGCCGCTCCGTTCGGATCCGGAGACGCGGCGGGCATCGCCGTGGCCATCGTGGATCTGGGCCTGTTCGAACCTCTCTCCCGCATGCCGGGTCTGCCCGCCGGAACGGTTTTCGATGTCGCCGACCGCAATGGGACGATCCTCTTCACCAGCTCTCCTCCAGGGTCGGGCCCGGTCCCGGGAGGCGCCCTGGACCGGGACTCCCTGGCGCTCATGACCTCAGTCCCGGACAGGGCCGTGATCAGAGCCCGAGACGCCGACGGTCTCGGCCAGATCGTGGCCTACCGGCGGCTGCGCCTTAAAGACGGCGGCGAGCCCTACATGCACTTCTGGGTCAGGATGCCCGAATCCGCTGCTCTGAGCCGGGCCCACGGCATCCTTCTGCGCGACATACTGCTCGTGCTGGCCGCCACCGCCCTGGCCCTGAGCGTGGCCATCCTTGCGGGAAGGCTGATCATCGTGGGCAAGGTAAAGCGCCTCATCGACGCGGCCGGCATGCTCAGCGCGGGCAACATGGACACGCGCAGCGGGCTCGACTACGCCGATGGGGAGCTTGGCCAATTGGCCAAGTCCTTCGACTCCATGGCCCACACCCTCACCCAGGACATCGCCCGGCGCGAGCGGGCCGAACGCGATACCGCCGCGTCCCGCGAGTTTCTGGACAAGATCATAAACAGCATCTCGGACCCCATATTCGTCAAGGACCACCGGCACAGCTTCATCCTGGTCAACGACGCCCTGTGCACGCTGATCGGCAAGTCCCGCGAGGAGGTCCTGGGCCGGGACGACTCGGACTTCTTCCCCAAGGCGCAGGTGGATTTCTTCTGGAAAAGGGACGCCGTGGTGCTCGAAACCGGAGAGGAAGACATCTCCGACGAGGTCATCACCGACAAGTTCGGCCAGATTCGGGTCATCGTCACCACCAAGACCCGCTACATCGACACTTCGGGCAACCGCTTCGTGGTGGGCATCATTCGCGACGTCACCGAGAACAAGCGGGCTGGCATGGAGCTTCTGCGCCGCACCGCCGAACTGGATGAGCGGGTGAAGATGCTCGACTGCCTTTACGGAATCTCCCACCTGAGCCAGAAGCGCGGCGTCACCCTCGGTGGCATCCTGGGGGAGGCCGCGACGCTGCTCCCTCCGGTGCTCACCTTCGGAGAATCCGCCGTGGCCAGAATCGTTTACGAAGGCGTGCAGCATGCCCCTCCCGGTTTCAGGACTCCGGTGGCGTCCATCACCGAGGACATTCTGGTGCGAGGACAGTGCCACGGCTTCGTGGAGGCGGGTTACCCGGAGCCGAAGACCGTCCTGGACGACGGTCCCTTCACCCGCGACGAACGCAAGATCATCCAGGTGGTGGCCGAGCACCTCGGGCAGATCGCAGAGCGCGCGGTGGCCGAGCAGGAGCTCAAGGAGAGCGAGGAGCGCTTCAGGCGCATCGTGGAAACCGCAAACGAAGGAATCGCCGTTCTCAACCCCGCTCAGCGCATCACCTATGTGAACTCGGTCATGGCGGACATGTTGGGCTACGAGCCTGCCGACATCGTTGGGCAGCACATGGAGATGTTCCTGTACGAACCCTACCGGCAGGACCGGAACACAAACCGCGGTCGCCGGAGCCGTCTCGACCGCAAGCGCGAACGGATGTTCCTGCGCAAGGACGGAACCATCCTGTGCACCATCGCCTCGGTCACTCCCGTCACGGATCGCGAGGGACATTTCGCAGGGTCCTTTGGCATGTACGCGGACATAACCGACCGGAAAATGGCCGAGGAGAAGCTCCATGAGCTCAACGAGAGCCTGGAGCAGCTGGTGCGCGACAGGACCGAGGACCTCTCCCGCAAGACCACCGACCTGGAAGCCAAGGCCCGCGAGCTGGAAGAGGCCAACCGGGAACTGACCCGCACCGCCGAGAAGCTCGAACGCTCGCGCAGGCGCTCGGAGGAGGCCACCAGGGCCAAGTCGATCTTCCTGGCCAACATGAGCCACGAGGTGCGCACCCCCATCAATGCCATCCTGGGCCTGTCCGACCTGGCCCTGCGCAGGGGGGCCTCCGGTGAGGCCGGGCGTTTCCTGGAGATGATCCACAAGAGCAGCCACGGGCTTCTGGCGCTTGTCAACGACATCCTGGATTTTTCCAAGCTCGAGGCGGGAAAGGCCGAGGTGGAGGCCATAGATTTCAACCTGCCGAGACTCGTGCAGGACATGGTGGTCACGTTCTCCCACCAAGCCGAGGCCAAAGGGCTCAGGCTGGACCTGGTCATTGACGACGACGTGCCCCGGTTCGTGGTCTCCGACCCCACCAAGCTGCGGGCCATCCTGGCAAACCTCTGCTCCAACGCGGTGAAGTTCACCGAAGAGGGCGGGGTTACGGTGACGGTGGCCTATTCCAAGGGCGTGACCGCCTTCACCGTCGAGGACACCGGCATCGGCATCCCCGAGGACAAGAGCTCCCTTGTCTTCAGAAGCTTCCGGCAGGCGGACGAGAGCGTGGGGCGCAAGTACGGCGGCACCGGGCTCGGGCTTTCCATCAGCCGCAAGCTGACCAAGCTTCTGGGCGGGACGCTTTCCTACCAGCCCCGGCCGGGGGGCGGCTCGCGCTTCTCCCTTTCCCTGCCCTTGAAGCCGGGCATCGACCACGAGGACGCCCGCCAGCTCAGGCAAGAAAAACTGTGGTCGGCCGAGCATCTCAAGCCCATGCGCATCCTGTTGGCGGAAGACCACGAAATGGGCCGGGAGCTCCTGAGCTCGTTCCTGGGGGGATTCGGGCACGAGGTGGTGTTGGCCGAGGACGGAGCCCAGGCCCTGGAAAAGCTCAAGCAGGGCGGCTTCGACCTGGTGCTCATGGACGGACGCATGCCTGTGATGGACGGCATGGAGGCCGTCAGGGCCATACGGGCAGGGGCCTGCGGCGAGGCCGGCAAGAGCCTGCCCATCGTGGCCATCACCGCCCAGGCCATGCAAGGCGACCGCGAGGCGTTCCTTGCCGCCGGAATGGATGATTACGTGACAAAGCCGGTGGACCTGGACGAGGTTTTGCTGGTACTGGCACGACATGCACCTCTCTCTAAACGTGCGGAAGCCCGGGAAAAGACGCTCGTCTCCACTCCGGAAATGGGGGAGGGGGCTTCCGGCGGTTCCGGGGAGCGACCCGCGCCGGAACCCGGCGAGGCGCCGCTTCTGGACCGGGAGGTCGCCCTGGCCCGGCTCAAGGGCATGACCGCGCTCCTCGAGGCCATGGAGGCGACCTTCATCAGGGCCACTCCCGAGGACCTCGCGGAGCTGTCCCGCGCTGACGCGGCGGGCGACGCGGCGAATGTCAGGCTCTACGCTCACCGTATCAAGGGCAACGCGGCCGGAGTCGGCGCGCTCCGCCTGAGTGAGGCGGCCAGGAGGGTGGAAGCGGCCGCCGTCAAAGGGGGCGCCCCTGGCGTCGCGGCCTTGGACGGCTTGAAGACGCTTTTCGATCAGACATCGGCTGAAATGAACCGCGTGAAGAACACGGCCGGGGATGCCCGGTAGAATCGCGGCCGCCGGCCGTTCTTCGCGGCGACCACAAGGAGATCCACGATGAGACGGCTTTCCGAGGCATCGATCGGCGTCAAGGTCACTCTTCTTTTCGTGGTCATCCTCATGGTGGGTGGCGCGGTTTCCCTGGCCTATATGATCTCCCAGCTGGAACAGTACGCCAAGCGTAGCGAACACGATCTCTCGGGGCAAATGTACGCGGCGGCCAAGATGGAGCGTAAGAATTACGTTACCCTGGCCTACGAGGTAGTGAACTCCTACTACAAACTCTCCCAGGACAAGGAGGCCCTCAAGCGCCGTAAACGCGACGAGCTCAAGCTCGTGGTGGACGGCGTCTACAACCAGGCCAAGGAGTTCCTGATCGCCAACAAGGACAAGCTCCCCATGGAGGAGATCAAGTCCCGCATTAAGCAGATGGCCAGGAACGCCAGTTTCGACGAGGGCAACTACATCTGGATCAACGACACCGAACACCGCATGGTCATGCACCCGGTCAAGCCCGAGCTGGACGGGCAGGACCTCAAGGACTTCAAGGACCCCCACGGCACGCCCATGTTCCAGGATATCGTGAAGACGGCCAAGGAGCACGGAGAGGGCATGGTCAGCTACATGTGGGACAAGCCCGGCCAGAAGGGCAGCCCCAAGGAGAAGATATCCTTCGTGCACCTGCTGCCCGAGCTGGGCTGGATATTCGGAGCCGGCTCCTGGATGGAGGACATCACCAAACGCATGCAGGAGGACGCCAAGGCCGCCGTGGCCCAGATGCGTCTGGACGACGGCAACTACTTCTGGATAACCGACACCACCCGGCCCGTGCCCATCACCCTCATGCACCCCACCTCGCCCCAGTTGGTGGGCAAGGCGCTTGATTCACCGGCATTCAACAAAGCCACCCACAAGCAGGCCGGGCTCTCGGGCAAGATGGAAGAGATTCCGGGCAAGTCCGAAAACCTGTTCGTGGCCATGGTGGACGTGGCCACCATGGCCGGGGACGGCTATGTGGTCTACCAGTGGACCAAGCCCACCAAGGACGGAGGGGCGACCACCGAAACCTATCCCAAGCTCTCCTACGTAAAGCTCTTCAAACCCTGGGGATGGGTTGTCGGCATGGGCGAATATACCGACGACATCGACAGGGCCGTGGCCGCCCAGACCTCCGACTTGCGCAACGAGATCGAGGGCATCGTCCTGCGGTTGGCGATTTTCGGGGCCTTCTTCCTGGCGCTGGCCGCCGCCGCCTTCATCTGGCTCACCCGCAAGACCCTCAACCGGCCCCTGGGCGCGGTGCTCCACTACGCGGAGCAGGTGGCCGGAGGCGATCTGGACGCCAGCCTCAAGGGGACGTTCACCGCCGAGATGGGGCACCTCAAGGAAGCCATCGAGAAGATGGTGGCGGAACTCAAGGCCCGCCTGGCTTTCGCCCGGGGAATCCTGAACGCCGTGACCCTGCCCTGCATCGTCACGGACTTAAACGGGAAGGCCCATCTGGTGAACCAATGGCTGGCCCACTTCCTCCACGAGAAGCACATGCCCGAGGACTACGTGGGCAAGGACCTCTCCCAGGTGTTCTCCTCCCACCGGCAGTTGGAGACGATCATCCGGCAGGTCATCGACAAGCGCGAGATCATGACCAACGTGGAATACGAGGGCGCGCACTCAGGCGGGGAGAAGTTCTTCGTGAAGATCGACACCGCCCCCATCCAGGACGAAGCCGGAAACATGGTCGGGGTCATGGCCATGCTCACGGCCCTGACCGACATCAAGCGCAACCTGCAGTTGCTCAAGGAACAGAACGAAACCATTGCCCGCATCGCGGGCGAGGCCGACACCCTGGCCGCCGAGGTCAACAACGACAGCGAACGCCTTGAACACCACGTGACTGAGTCCAGCAGCGGCGCCAAGACCCAGCAGCAGCGGGTGGGCGAGGCCCTGGACGCCTCGGAAAAGCTCAAGCGGATGGTGCTCGAAGTGAGCAGGAGCGCTTCCCAAGTCTCCGGCAACGCCGAAACCGCCCGGCAGAGGGCCCAGAACGGCGCGGAGGTGGTGGGACAGGTCACGGGGGCCATCGGGCGCATCCGCGATCTGACCGACGCCCAGAGCCGCAACATGGCCGCCCTCGGGCAGCAGGCCGAGGGCATAAGCCAGGTGATGACCGTCATCAACGACATCGCCGACCAGACCAACCTCCTGGCCCTGAACGCGGCCATCGAGGCCGCCCGCGCCGGTGACGCCGGGCGCGGTTTCGCTGTTGTCGCCGACGAGGTGCGCAAGCTGGCCGAGAAGACCATGGAGGCCACCAAGGACGTGGCCAAGGTGGTTCTGGCCATCCAGGAGGGCACCCGGGCCAACATCGTCGAGTCCGACAAGGCGGCCAAGGCCGCTGCCGAATGCACGCAGCTGGCGGATACGGCCGGGGTGTCCCTACGGGAGATCGTGGGCATGTCCGAATCCACCGCCTCGCAGGTTCACGCCATCGCCAACGCGTCCGAGGAACAGGCCGAAGCCGTGGAGGAGATCACCCGCTCAACCGAAGAGGTCAACCAGCTGGCCTCGGAGATCGCGCAGGGCATGGATCTGTCGGTGGAGGCCGTGCGCGGCCTCAATGAGAAGTTTGAATCGCTCAACCGGCTTATACAGAGCATGTGCACCCAGCAGGCCGAACAGGGCCGGGACGCCTGTCACATGCTGAAATAGCCCGAACGCCCTTGGCGGCGAAAACGGAGAAGGAGTGACCATGGCTCGGATACTGGTCGTGGACGACGCGGAGATGATACGAGTGTTTTTCTCGACCCTGCTCGCGCAGCAGGGTCACGAGGTCGTCACCGCAGGAGACGGCGTGGAGGCGGTGGACCTCTTCAGGAAACAGCCCGCCGACCTGGTGTTTATGGACATCTTCATGCCGCGCCAGGAGGGGCTGGCCACCATCACCGAACTGCTCAAGATACGTCCGAGCCTGCCCATTGTGGCCATGAGCGCGGGGAGTTCCTTTACCGATCTGGAGACGCTCTCCTGGGCCAAGGATTTTGGAGCCAGGAAGGTGATCACCAAACCCCTCGACGTGGACGAGGTGCTCGAGAGCATCACAAGCCTCTTGGGGGCGGCGCGCAGGTAGGACTGGCCCGTGGGGGGCGTTCGTAAAGAATGCGTAACGGTGCGAATTGAGCTTCGCCTCACCACGTTCAGACAGAGAGGCACGCCTCACAGGCCGAGCGAAGCGGCCTCAACGATCTGAACGCGATCAAGAAGCAAACCGCCTCTTCAGTCCCGAACCGGAACCGAGCGAGGCGGTTTCTTGTTTGTGCCTGGATCTTTTGCCCTGGGCGCATGTTGAATAATTCTTCACCCCAAGTAGTACCGATATATTATTGCAATAGGCATCACCAGCGCGGCAAATATAATAAATACTGCATTTAATGAAAGGCCAATTCTGCGGTAAATGGAATCGTGTCCTTTCCATGTAGATGAAATCGAAAAGGAAAAAAGTATGAATGGTAAGGTGAAATATCGTCCTTGTACCCCGGAAATGATTTGCGCTGGATGTTTAGACCAGCCTATAAGCATAGAGGCGAACACAATAAATATTGACACGATGGATGCAAGCAATATTAAGAATCTTTCAATCTTCATGCTGGCAAAAGTCTTGATGGAAATCGATAGCACAATGGTGAGCGACAAACATATAAGCAAGAAAATATATTGCGAATCAGAGAACGCTATGTCGAGCCACCCAAGTCTGCCTAGCAGGCCACTTGTGTACCATGAGATTAATTCTCGTGACGACAAAGTATTACACAGTACAGCAATAAACTTAACTGGATTATTCAGGTAGAAGAAGATGATGTCGACCTTTGATGCGTCTTGTGAAACGCGTAGGTCTGCCGTGTTAACTATTGAGTATAACGTCCAGTATAATACGCCAACTAAAGAAAAAAATCCAAACAACATCTTGCGCCAACGAAATGGATTAAAGCACGACATTATAACGAGCGCAAACACTGGGAGCATCTGCAGGCGGCAAGAAGATATGACGGATATCAGAAACGTCATGATATAAAATAATTTTTCTTTTTCATCCTTTGCTGAGTCCGATATGTACAAGAATATGGATATCAATAGTGCAGTTAATGATATTGATGTATAGTCAATGCATGCGGAAGTTAGTTGGAATAGGCTCATCGGGAGAATGAGAAGGGCCGCGAGGAGGGGACTGCAAGGCCAATAGGAGAATGCGATCCATAGCAAAGCCAAGGACACTGCGATATTGCAAGTTCTCGCAAGCTGATACGAACTGTACACAGTCAGGTTAAGGGTTCTGCCAACAAAAAGCCCTATTGCTTGCGGAGTGTAAATGAGTGGAAAATAATACCCAGTTCCCGGAGCAGTAGAATAAGTCTCAAGGCCAGACCATCGAATCGTGCTTGCAGAGCTGGTTTCTTCCCGGTTGATTTTATTCAATGGCTTAAAAGGAAGATTGGTAAATTTTTCCATGAAGTTGAGGAGGGCGGTGTCAACCATGCCGCCCGTGGATTCCCCTTTCCGAGTTTCAAGAAAAAAAACGCCTCGACTTAACATATAGGCGCGTTTCACATGATCAAACTCATCTGGAGACTGGAATGGGGGGATGATGCGCAAAAACAACAAGCCAAAAACAGCGACAAGTGTAAGCAACAAAAGAATAAACAGTTTGTCAAACTTTGTATACGTATTCACAGATGCTCCGATGATGAATTCAAAATGGATTATGGCGTGAAGTATTACGCGAGGGGAAAATACTTTGAAACTCGCTATTTCAATCTTTCGCGCTCTGCGTAAATGATGTGCAAAGGCCTGCTTGGTACTGTACTTATGTCATATCCGATGAATGCAAGTATGAATTGGATACCAACGATCAGCGGTAATGCCGAAAGCATGACTGTTCCGGAGCTGGCGACATTGCCAGTCTTGACTGAATGATACCATTGCGAAGAGCCAAATAATACGCCGAAAGTAAGTAATATTACTCCGCATGGTAATTCTAGGGATGCAAGAGACATATCACGGAGATAGTAGTTGTAAAATATCCGCTTTGAAAAATTTACGGCATGTTTATAAAGAAATTCAAACAGAATTTTTGAAATCTTCAAGTTGCTTTTTTCATCTCCGTAAAAGGCGTCCATTGGCACATCTACGACAACGGCCTTGATAATGTTCAATCTGAAAAGAATGTCGGTCTCAAAAAAATAGCGCAAACTTAACTTGTCAAAAGGAATTAAAACTGCTGCTCCGCGATGAACAGCCGTAAAGCCGTTGGTTGGGTCAAATATATTCCAATATCCTGATGAAATTTTAGTCATAAATGACAATGCGGCATTGCCAAATTTTCGAGCTCTGGGCATCGCTGAAAGCTTCTCGAGGTTGTAAAATCTATTTCCTTTTGTGTAGTCTGCCTGCCCTGCAACTATGGGGCTCACGAGTAGAGGTATCTTTGCTGGGTCCATTTGGCCGTCGCCATCCAGCTTCACGATTATGTCCATCCCGTCGGAGAGAGCCTGCTTGTAGCCCTCGATTACGGCCCCACCTACGCCCATATTGTGCTTGTTCACTATGACGCGTACCCTTTTGTCAGGGTGGTTGTGTTCCACATAGTGTCCTGAGTGCTCCGGGCAGCAGTCGTCAACGACATAGATCCTGTCTACTTCTTGTCCTATTCTAGTCAGTACACTCAATATTTTGTCTTTAACCCTGTAACAGGGGATTACGACTGCAATTTGTAGGGATGAGATCATGATTTTTCCACCTTATTATTTATGACAGCAACTAATTGTGTTGAGTATTTATTGATAAAAGCTGTTATAACAGTTCATAAAATTTTGTTTAAAATTGAATGTAGTTCATTTTTTAAATATAGACGTTATTTTTTTACTGTTGCATGGAATGCGAAAAATAGATTTAAATCAATGGAGGGAATAGGTAGCGGCCACCAGCTTTCTTTTGCGCCAGGGAAGTAATGTCTGAGTAGGTAGATGAGGTTATTGCACGAGTTGACGTGTTCTCGGGCCATTATATAATCGTATGCTATTCCTTGCGCGAGGGCATTCTTTCGTGGCCCTAAATGCCGTCCTAAGCGCCAGGCAAGACCAGGGTCAGTTGGAAGAAGAACCGAGAGGACCCCTTCGTCCTTAAGTACCCTATGCCACTCTTGCAGGACGAGATGAGGATGGTAGAGGTGTTCGAGAACATGACAAGCCAAGAGCCTGTCGAATGTTCCGTCTTGGTATGAGAGGTTTTCTGCGGATTGCACTTCAAATTTAATATTTTGTTGTTCTGCATTGCTGATTTTTGTTTTTGCAATCCCAAGAGCATTTTCATCTGCATCAGTAATAATATATGTGCTAAATGTATGCCTGACGTACTTGAAATGTTCTCCCGTTCCCGACCCCACCTCTAGAACTTTTTCGAAATGGACACGTGGACTAAACGCCTTCTCTGAAAGTTTGTGACTCTCTCTCATTACAAGAGACTGGATTCCGCCAGAATAGTTTGAGTTGTCGTATACCTTTGAAAATCGTTCCCTGTAGTTGTTCCATTCAGTGTCGTTGTAGTCCATTTGACTATCTCCGTTCGTAAACAATTAATTTATATTGCATTGTTTGCGATCGAATATTATTTTTGAGTTTCTGTGTTATTTGCGTGCTCCCATCATCCCGCGTGATAAACAATAATGATGAGCTATATGGAATTTGTTTAGAAAACTATGCGTGAGTATGTCTTGCGTAATTGTATCTGTTTGGACTGATTGTATTTTTATGAATGCCCCCTTCGTCGCCAGTGTGTCGCCTGCCGTCCGGAGCATCTCCAGTTATTTCTGGTTCCTAGAAGACCGTCTCTATTTTATCTAACAGGTATTCTCCGAATCCCTCAATTGGGGGAAACACGAAAGATACGTATTTTCTACGACCCATGTCTTTCCACGGTTTGACGATTGTTGCGCTGGACGGTTGTTGTTCGCTCCAGGTTTTCCGGGTGGGCACTTGGACGGGTGGGGTCATGCGAGGCGGGTGGATTGAAAACCATGACCTCTAATCGTGCCCGACCAGGGCTGAACGCCCTTCGGCTTGTCGATGCGTTTAGTTAGGTAAGGGGGGCGGCCGCGCCGATACTCCGGCCTGACTTGATCTTGATTCTGGGGCTGGCGGGCTTCCCAGGCTTCCGGGCGTGATCCGACGTTTGTCGGGGCCAGGAAGGTCTTATGTCCTGCGTGCCCCAGAAAGGTGCCTGCGCAAAACAATCCTGCCTGGCCTGAATTCCGTTCGTGGGTTGCCTGAGGGCGGCGTGCGCCGAAGCCGGAGGCCGGCTAGGCCGGGAAACGGCAATGCTGGATCTCGTGAAACGGCTTCTCAACGAAAAAAGAGGTTTAGGTGATGTACCTAAACCTCTTAAATCCTTGGCGGGCAGTACAGGATTCGAACCTGTGGCCTTTGGCTCCGGAGGCCAACGCTCTATCCATCTGAGCTAACTGCCCTTTGAAGCCGCTTTATGTATGTTGGGCAGCGCGCGATGTCAAGCGAGGCGAGCTTTGGCCACCGCTTTCTTTTGTTCTTTTGCCTGGGAGGCGCACACCATGTTGCGCCCGTTGGACTTGGCCAGGTAGAGCGCCTGGTCCGCCTGGCGGATCAGGTCCTCGCGCTTGTCCAGGGAGCCGGGGCTGAGCGTCGCCACTCCGATGGAGGCCGTCACCTGGAAGTTCTTGTCCGCGTAGTTGAAAGTGGCGTGTTCGATCTTGCGCCGCAGGCGCTCCGCCAGGACCCATGCCTGGTCCTCTGTGGTCTGGGGCAGGATGACCACGAACTCTTCGCCTCCGAAACGGGCCGCGAAGTCCGTTTCGCGGCATGAGTCGTCCATGATGGCCCCCACGTCCTTGAGAACCATGTCTCCGGCCTGGTGGCCGTAGGTGTCGTTGATGGCTTTGAAATGGTCCAGGTCGAACAGGAGCAGGCTCAGGCTGTGCCGGTAGCGCTGGTGGCGCTTGAGTTCGTCCGCCAAGCGTTCGTCAAAGGATTGACGATTATGGATGCGCGTGAGCCCGTCGTGGTCCGCCTTGGCCTTGATCTCGCGGAAGAGCAAGGCGTTGCGCAACGCCAGGGCCAGGTGGTTCGCGGCCGCATTGAGCGACGTCACCTGATCCTTGCCCAGGCGCAGATTCTTGTCCTTGGCGATGCTTAGGCAGCCGAAGGCGCTGCCCGCGATCTTGAGAGGGAGCAGCATGGCCGTCTGGGCGCCGGGTTCGGGCATGCAGGAGTCCGGCGAGACCTGAAACAGATGCTCCACCGTGAAGGCGTCCACCGGGCCTCCGGCCAGCTTGGTCGCGCTGCCGAGCAGGTATTCGATCCAGGACTGTCTGCCGTGCTGGTCCAGGCACGGGGCGAGAAACAGTTCGGCCTCCAGCTTGCCGTTTTCGCCGGGCTGCCAGAAAACGCCCTGCAGGCCGTGGATAGGGAAGAGCAGGCTCAAGTCCTCGCGGGCGTTGGAAAGGATCGTGCCCGGTTCGAGGGACTGGGAAGCCCGCGCCAGCACCGTGTTGAGAAAGATGATCTGGTCCGTCTTGCGGGCCAGGAGTTCGCGTTCGAGCATGATTTCACGGGTCATGCTGAAGATGTCGTCGTAGAGGCCGCGCACTTCCTTGGCTCTGAACACGGCGTCGCGGATCTTGTTGGCGGTGATCGGCGGGGTGAGCGCGGTCAGGAAACCCAGCTCGAGGATTTCCTCCACGTCCGGGCCATCCTGGGGGCCGTCCAGCAGGAGCACCCGCTGGGTGAGCTCCCAATCGCGCAGGTGCTTGCGGGAGGAGGGCGGCAGGACGTTCCACACGGAGAGCGGAATCCAGACCGTGAGCGGGCTGGCCTTGTCCATGTCGCGCTTGGACGGCAGGGCGGTGATGGGCCAGTTGCGCAGGTGGTATCCGGACCCCAGGGCCGTTTCCAGGGCCTTGGAAAGGTTCTCGTCGAGCCCTAAGCCCCAGATAAGGTCGGGTCTGCTGCCTCGTTTCATGGCGTTCCTCCGAAGGATGTGCGTCAATGCCGCCGTCCGTCTTATGCAATATGCGGTCCACGTGGCTGGAATGGCCGCCCGGAGAGACGGTTTGACTTCAAGGCTGCCGCATGTTTCATGAAAACAATGATCGCCAAACGCATCTGGGCCACCCTGGACCCGTTCGTGGAGCAGGGGCCGATCCTGGGCAGGACCCAGGCCAACGCAGGGTTTCTGAGGGGGCTCCTGGACCTGGACCCCTACGACGCCTACCGTTTCTATCCCGCTTCCGCCGGGGCCTGCGCGCAACTCTCCGGCGCGCTTTCCGAACGGTGGCCGGATCTGTGGGGGCAGGGCCGGATCGAGGTCATAGAGCGCCGCCAGCTTCCCGGGCAGCTACGCGCAACGCCGCACCACGTCTTCCATCTTTCGGACTGCATCATGCACCCGGGGTATCTGGCAGCAGTACGCAATGCCTGTTCCGGGCAAATATTTCCCATCACATCCGTCACCCATTCCCTGAGCTATGCCCGTTACGGACAGGATTTCCTTAAGCATCTGAGCCCGTGCACCACCCCTCGCGACGCCGTGGTGGCCACGTCCCGGGCGGCCGTGGGGGTGGTTCGGGAGTTCTACCGCTTTTTGCGCGAAGGCTACGGCCTGGACCCGGCCGTCCACCGCGAACCGGCCGTGGAGCACGTCCCCCTGGGAGTGGATCTGGACGAATTCCAGGCCCAGGACGAGATCCGCCGCGCCCGGTGTCGCCGGAGCCTGGGCTTCGGCGGTGAGGTGGTCTTCCTGGTCCTGGCCAGGCTGTGCCACACCTCCAAGATGGATTTCCTGCCCATCTTGCGGGCTTTCCACCGCCTGTCGCTTGGCGGGTTCCGCCTGGAAGGCGCGAGGCTCGTGCTGGCCGGATGGACCGACGAGAGCGACTGGGGGCGGGGCGTCCTGGAAGACCTGGCCCGCAACATCGGCCTGCCCCTGACCGTGGCCGAGCGCCCAACTGACGAGCAACGACGGGCGTTCTACGCAGCGGCGGACGTGTTCCTCTCCCCCTCGGACAACCTCCAGGAGACATTCGGCCTGACCCTGCTTGAGGCCCAGGCCAGCGGTCTGCCGGTAATCGCTTCGGATTTCGACGGCTACCGCGACCTGGTCCTGCCGGAGGAAAGCGGACTGCTGGTTCCCACGATGGGGCCGTCAGCCACGGAGGGGGTCGACCTCCTGGCGCCCATGTGTTTCGACAACCACACCCACCTGCTGCTCGCACAGCGGATGGCTGTGGATGTGCCCGCCATGGCCGGGGCCATACGCCGCCTGGCCGAAAGCCCGGGGCTTCGCCGCGAGATGGGACGTGCCGGAGTGCGCAACGCCTCGGGATACTCCTGGCGGGCCGTCGCCGGACGATACGCCGATCTGTGGGAAAAACTCTGGACCCGCGAAGTGCCGGAGAGCCCTGGCACGCGCCATCCCTCGGCTGTCGTCTACGCCCGGGTGTTCGCGGGATTTCCCGCCGAAGTGGTCGGTTCGGCCGTTACTCTCACGGCCAGCAGGCTGGGCAACGCCGTGTACCGGGGGCAGGATTTCCCCTTGGTCTACGAAGGGCTGGAGGCGGTGGTGGACGAGCAGGCCATGCGCGCAGTCCTGGTCTTCGCGCGAAAGCCCGTGGCGGCGGCGGAACTTACGGAAAAGCTCATGGCGGCCCAACCGGGCATGAATGCGGAAAAAGCCCAGGCCCTGGTGCTCTGGTGCTTGAAGCACGATTTGCTGGAGAGAACCCATGCCTGACCCGCCCGGCGTGCACCACCACGTGCTCCTTGAACGCAGGGGCGGCGCGGCTGGAGTGGCCAGGACGCTCGCGCGCATGCAGGCGAGCGAGCGCTCGGTCAGCCTGAGTTTCGAAGCGGCCGAACCCGGAGGAGCCGAGCCCGGAGGACTGGAATCCTTCCTCTGCCCGCCGGACAGGTTGGCCGGATGCGCTCCCGCCGGCCGCATCGTCCACGTCCACGCCACCAAGGACTGGGGCGGCCTGCTCTCGGGTTTTCTGTCCGTTCCCAGGCCGCTCGTGGTCACGGCGCACGATTGCGCGCTCATCACGGGCGGCTGCGTCTATCCGGCATCCTGCCCCAAGCACGAACTCGGCTGTCCGGACCCGTGCCCGCGCGATTATCCCGACACAAAGCGCACCCGCGCCGAGCGCCACGCCCTGGTCCGGGACGTGCGGCCCGCCATGGTCTCTCCGTCGTCGTGGCTGGCGGGCCTCTTGAGGCGGGAGTGGCCGGACCTCGCGGTGAAGGTGGTCCCCAACGGCGTGGTCGTGCCGCCGGAGCTCATGGAGAAGGCCTCCGCCCGGGCGAAGCTCGGCATCGCGCCCGAAGCCCGGGTGGCGCTGTTCCTGGCCCACGGGGGCACGCGCGCCGGGTATAAGGGCGGCGGGCGCTATGAGGCGCTGTTTGCCCGCATCGCGGCGTTGGTGCCGGGGGCGCTGGGCGTGGTGGCTGGCGGGGAGGCGGCAGAGCGGCACGGTGGCATGCTGTTCCTGCCGTATCTCGAGGGCGAGATGCTGTCGGTTGTTCTGTGCGCCAGCGACGTTCTGGTCTATCCGAGCCTGGCGGACAACCATCCGCTCATCGTGCTGGAAGCCATGGCCCACGGGCTGCCGGTGGCGTCCTACGCGGTGGGCGGGATCGTCGAGCAGGTGCTGGACGCAGTGACGGGCCGGCTGGCTTTCCCCATGGACGAGGACGGGCTGGTCTCGGCGGCTTCGGCGCTGCTCACGGACCACTCGCTGGCCCGGGCCATGGGCGAGAACGGGAGACAGCGGGCGCTCAGGCATTTTACGGCCGAGCGCATGGCCGCCGACTACGCCAAGGTATACGCCCGGCTTGTCGCCGTGCCCGGGGGCTCGAGCCCGGATCAAGGCCAAATGGGGTAGGGCCCTCGCGGCCCCTCCCGGCCGGGGCGTCCGGACAAGAGGGGCCTTGCACGTTTCAGGCGTCGGGGGCGTGCCAGGAAAGCTCGATCTTGATGGAAGCCTTGGCGCCTTCGGCCTTGGGCTTGCGCTTGCCCTTGCATTCGACCTTCAGGGTGCCCCCGATCTCCACGTCGCCGCCGGAGGTGGCGATCTTGCCCTGCGCCAGGTCGTCGGCCAGGTTCCGGAGCATGACGGCGGCGTCGTAGCGCAGCATGGTCTCCTTCACATCCATGAGTACGGTCTTCTCTCCCATGATTTCCTCCTGAACGGATATTTGCCGCAACCTTAGCCGTTCTTGGTCCCGGTTGCATTACATTTGCGAGAAATTCCCGGACTCATTTCAGCCTGGCGTCGCTCATGTGCGTCATGACGTCTCCTGTGGATGCGGATGACAAATCTGAAATGTTGTGTGGTGTAGCTTCCGGGAGCGCCTTGTCTCATCTGTGAGGAATTTCGATTGCGAGAGGATTTCCCTTCAAAAGGGTGATGCATGGGGTGAAAATTGTTTCGCGCAAGAGTCGAAATTACATGGGGACGACTTGACTTGGTGTTTGAAAAAATATTGTTGTCGTGGCAGAAACAGTCCGTCGGTGTGGATGGATATGTTTGCCGTGCGTGAATGGTGAGGTATGCGATTGCAACAGAGTTTCCTTCGGCATCTTGTTCCCTGGAAGTGGGACGTTTCAACCGCGCCGCGCCTGGGGTGCGTCTGCGCCCTGTCTGTTTTGCTGTTTTGTTCCCCTTCCATGGCCCATGCGCAGGTTCCCCGCGAGTGGGACTCCTACAAATCCAAGTTCATCCAGCAGGACGGCCGGGTCATCGACTTCGTCAACAAGCAGATGAGCCATTCCGAGGGACAAGGCTTCACCATGTATCTGGCCCTGGCTTTCGGCGAGCAGGCCCTTTTTGACACGGTGTGGACCTGGACGCGCAACAACCTGGTCACGGTCGGACGGGACGGTCTCGCCGCCTGGGCCTGGGGCAGGCGCGACGACGGTTCCTGGGGCGTGCTTGACGCCAACGACGCCTCCGACGCCGACATCTTCCTGGCCTGGACGCTCCTTCGCGCCGGCGAACGCTGGAAGAACAAGGACTACATCGACGCGGCCCGGGCCATGACCGGGGCCATCCAGGCGAAGCTGACCGTCGAGGCGGGCGGGCGCCTGATCCTGCTGCCCGGCCGGGAAGGGTTCGTAAAACCCGGCGAGATAGCCTTCAATCCTTCGTATTTCGTCTTCCCCGCGTTTCACGATCTGGCGCGCGCGGGCGACACGGCCTTCTGGCGCAGGCTTCACGCCTCCTGCCGGGAGCTTGTGGGGAAATCCCTGGCCGGTCCGCTCAAGCTGCCGCCCGACTGGATGGCCTTCTCGGGCGGCTCGCTGACGCCCTGGGGGGATAAAGGCCGCTATTTCTCCTACGACGCCATCCGGGTGCCGCTCTATCTCTCCTGGGACCTGGACCGCGCCTCCCTGGCCGGTTTCACGGACGTGATCGGGCTTTTCAAAAAGTCCGGATCGCTTCCCGCGCGCTTCGGGCTCACCCCCGGCGCGGACGACGAGGGCGAGGCCCCGGCGGGCTTCTACGCCGTGCTGGCCCGGGCCGCCGAAACCCTGGGCGATGGCCCGGGAGCCGCCGCGTTGTGGGAAAAGGCCGAGGCCAAGCTCGCCAACGAGAAGGAAGACTATTACTCCCACGTCCTGTTTTTGATGTCCAAGACGCGAGGATTGCAATGAAACGGTACCGCGCGATCATTTACGCGGCGCTCCTCACGGGCCTGTGCGGCGTCGCCTCCGCGCAGACGGCGGCCCCCGTGGTGGAAAGGCAGGGGCAGGGACCGTCGGTGGTCCGTGAATCGGAATCCCCCGGCGTCAGGACCACCCCGCAGGAGCCGTCGTCGGTGGAACGGTCAGCCCAGCCGGGCCGCCGGGCCGGTTCCGGTGACGCCGATGGCGTGGCCATCCCTGCCGATCAACTCGTCGCGGCGGGGTGGGAGCGGTTCAAGGCCGGGGACTGGCTCCTGGCAGAGGACGCCTTCGCCAAGGCCCTGGCCACGGCGCGCGGCGAAACAGCTCTGCGAGCCCGCCTGGGCCTGGGGTACACGAGCGTGCGCCTGGGCAAGCTCCCCCAGGCGCGGGAGAATTTCCAAGCGGCCGTGGACGCGGGCTACAACCTCCAGGAGACGCTCCCGGCGCTTCTGACCGTGCTCAAGGCCCAGGGCGACCGTGAGGCGCTCAAACGCTACGCGGCCATGCTCCCCGAGTCACAGCGTGGCCAGTGGGCCGAGGTCAAGCCCGAGGAGGCCGCGCCCTCACCGACTCAGACGGCTCAGGCTCCCGCCGCCGAGGCGGGCGTACGCCAGGCATTCACCCTGGCCGGGGCCAATCCCCCGGCCGCGAAGCTCCAGGCCATGCTGGCCCGGTACGCCGGGGCGCTGGGCTCGTGCTCAGACGCGGACGTTTTTCTCAAGATCGCCCAAGGGCTCTCCGGCCAGGGGCAGTCGGCCCAGGCCCGGCCCGTGCTCACGAAACTGCTGTCCTGCCCGCGCCTGGACTTCGGCATCCGCCTGGGCGCGTTCTACGAATTGGCCGCCATCACCCCGCCGGACATCGCCCGCGAGCATCTGCACCGCTATCAGGAGACGGCGAAGGGCCTCACGGAAAAGCAGCTGCAGTCCCTGCGGGAGCTGGCCGTGGTCCTGGACAAGAAGGAGATGGGGCAGCCCGGAATAATCAAGTCCCGGCGGCTCGAACTGGCCGGGGACATCCTCAAGGCGAGCCCTGGCGACCCCGACGCCCGAGCGGCCCTGGCTTGGGACGCCCTGGACAAGGGCGAGCCAGCCAAGGCTTACGACGCATTCCGCGCGCTGAAAGACCAATATCCCAGCCGCCAGGACGTCCTGGCCGGGCTCGGCTACTGCCTGTACCACCTGGGCCGCCTGGACGAGGCCTTGGCCGTGGCCTCGGCGCAGTCCGGAGACCCGGCCATGAAGGATTTGGCCTATCAGGTCTACGTCAAGAAGGCTTTCGCGGCCGTGGAGGCCAAGGACTACCCCTTGGCCACGGCCATGGCGAAAAAGGCGGCAGGCGTCTGGCCGGAAGGGGCGGAGGTCCGCGAGGTTGAGGGCTGGACCGCCTTCGGCAAGGGCGATTTCACCCAGGCCTACGCCGTGTTCCAGGAACGCTACGCCGCAACGGGTGACAAGCGCTACCTCTCGCCCATGCTTCTGGCCCTTTCCAGGAGCGGGCAGCGGGTGAAGGCTTTCAGCACGGCCGCGCAGCTGGCCGCGGATGCGAACCCCGAGGGCAAGGCCGCAGCAGCGGGGTTCTACAAGGACCAGAACGCTCCCATCCTGGCTGCCTCCGCCTCGGACAACAAGGACCCGGCCACGGCCAACGCGGCCACCCAGATGGCGGACGCCGTGGGGTTCGTGCGCTCCAAGACCGGCGACAGCGGGTTCTCCCGGCTCACCGAATGGAGCGCCCCGGCAAGTTACTCCCTGGCCGGGCGGGACGGCTGGCGGCTCACGGGCGCCTTCACCCCGACCTTCCTTTCCAGCGGCAACGCGCCCGCCATCCCATACGCCGGGTCCTACTATGCCCAGGCGTCCGGCGTCCCCCCGCGCAATTCGCTCATCACCGACTTGACCGTCTATACCCCAAGCCTCTCCCTGGATGTGGAGGGGCCATACAAACTGCGCTTCCAAGGCGGGACCACCCCCCTCGGCGGCCCCATCGCCGTGATGCCCACCTTCACCGCCAACGCCTCGGCTCCCGAATGGGAGGTGCAGCTGCACCAGAAGCCCGTCACCGAGTCCATCCTCTCCTGGGTGGGCCAGCGCGACCCCTACGGGTCCAAAACCTGGGGGCGCGTGCTGCGAAGCGGCGGGCAGGGTGCGTACGTTTTCACCCCGGCGGAGAAGTGGTTCGTGAGCGCGGGCGGCGGGGCCGAATACATCTGGGGACACAACGTGGCGGACAACGCCGGGGTCAAGGGCAACCTCTCCGCCGGCAGGACCTTCGACATATTGGACAACCAGCTGGCCTTGGGCGCGTTCGGGACCATCAAGCACTACGCCCGCAACCTGAACTTCTACACCTTCGGCAACGGCGGCTACTACAGTCCCGACCTGCTGTTCATAGCCGGGCCGTTCGTGCGCCTGCGCTCGCCGCAATACCGCGACTACTGGTTCGACCTGGAAGGCTCCGTGGGCTACATGTACGAGCGCACCGCCGGGGCGTCCAAGTATCCGGTCACGGGGGCGTCCGTGTTCGCGCCGACGTCCGGCCAGATCGCCGAGATCGGCGGCAGCTATTCCGGCAAGAGCGACACGAAGTTCTCCTATTCGGCCAAGGGCGAGGCGCTCAAGCTCCTGACGCCTTATCTCGCGGCTGGCGTCTTCGGCGGCGTGAACAACGCGGCTGATTTCCGCGAAGCCTACGGCGGACTCGGCCTGCGCCTGTACCTGGATCCCCAGGCGTCCTTCTGGGCTCCCAAGGGGCTCTTCCGGTACTACACGCCGCTGGCCAGTGATTGACGCCAGGATGATGAACGTTGACGCGCCAGCGCCCGGGCCGGATCGGCCTGGGCGCTTTTTTGTGTCTTCTCCGGGTTGCTCGCCCCGGGGAATGAATCGTCCATGCGCAGGTCCGATTTGTTCCCGGTTGTTATGACTGTCCGAGCGGGGTATCATGCCTGCGGTAAATCGATTCACCTCCAACCACACACGCAAGGATCGACAATGAGGCACATGAGCAAGATTCTGGCCCTCGTATTGACCGTCACCGCTTTGTGGGCCGCCGTGGCCCTGGCCCAGACCGGCCAGGCGCCGTCGAATCCCGCCAAGCTGACCACCCTCGGCAAGTATTGCACCGCCATGGAGGCATACCTGATGTGGCGCGCCAAACCCAAGGAAGTGACCATCCTGGATGTGCGCACCCCGGAGGAATACAGCTTCGTGGGGCATGCCGAAATGGCCCTGAATATCCCCGTGTCTCTCTTCAACGCCAAGTTCAATGCCGAGACGAAGCGTTACGGAATGGACGACAACCCCGACTTCACGTCTCAGGTCTCCATGCGTCTCGGCAAGAACGACACCATCCTGGTTATGTGCCGTAACGGAGAACGCACGGCTCCGGCGGTGAACAAGCTGGCCCAGGCTGGTTTCACCAATGTCTACAGCGTGGTGGACAGCTTCGAGGGCGACGCCGTCACCGACCCCGAGAGCGTCTACAACGGCAAGCGCATGAAGAACGGCTGGAAGAACTACGGCCTGCCCTGGACCTACTCCCTGAATCCCGATCTGGTCTGGTCGAAGTAGGGCGGACGCACACGTCTTGAAGGGGTGGCTTGGTCATGGCTGAGCCGCCCTTTTTCGCGCCCAAAAGCGGGGAACCCCCCTCTTGACCACCTGGGGCAGAGCAGCGATATGATTCCGGAAAATTCCCGGAGGCTCCCATGACCAAGTTCCTCTTTGTGCTCTCTCGCGGCCCGGAAGACACCACCCGCAGCGTACGCGCCCTGTTTCTGGCCAAGGTCGCGGCCAACAAGGGCCACGATGTGACGGTGTTTTTGCTGGACGAGGCCGTCTACTGGGTGAACCTGGGCATGGCCGAAAAGGTGCGCATCCCTACGGGAGACGCCCTCATCGACCAGATAAACGAGCTCCGGTCCAAGAACGTGAAGTTCCTGGTGTGCAAGCCGTGCGCGGAAGCCCGGCTCATCGGCGAAGACGACCTGCCGGCCGGATTCGAGATCAGCACGGCCGCCGTACTCATCGACATGGCGGTGGAGGCCAAGGTATTCAGTTTCTAGAAGCGCACCAGCTGTTTCAAGAAAAACGGGGCCGTCCACTTAGACGGCCCCGTTTTTTCAGGAAGAATTTCCAAGGTGGAGATCACGCGACAGTCTCGGGCCGAGGCCTGCGGGCGTAGCGTTCAGCCAGGATGGAGCAGGCGAAGAGCTGCAGTTGGTGGTAGAACATGATGGGCAGCACGATGAGCCCAAGTCCAGGATGGGCTCCGAAGAGCATCTTGGCCATGGGCACGCCGGAGGCCAGGGTCTTCTTGGAACCGCACATCACGGCCGTGATGCGGTCCTCCATGTCGAAGCCCATCCAGATGGCGATGCGGGTGGTGCAGAAGAGCACCACTGTGAGGATCACGCCCGCTCCCAGCAGGGCCGCCCCCAGGGTCCCCATGCCGTAGTCGGTCCACAGGCCGGACTTCACCGAGTCGCAGAACGAGCTGTAGACCAGCATGAGGATGACGCACTTGTCGAAGGGGTTGATGGTCTTCTTGTGTTTGTCGAACCAGGTGCCGATCATGGGCCGCAGGGCCTGGCCGATGAGGAAGGGCAGGAGCAGCAGCATGGAAATCTTCATGATGGCCTGGCCCAGGGAGATGCCTCCCTCGACGCCGCTTCCGGTGACGAAGCTGACAAGCAGGGGGGTGAGGAAGACGCCAAGAAGGCTCGACAGGGTGGCGTTGAAGATGGCCCCGGGCACGTTGCCCTTGGCGATGCCGGTCATGGCCACCGAAGAGGAGATGGTGGACGGCAGGGCGCACAGGTAAAAGAACCCGAGAAGCAGCGCGGGAGCCAGCATCTTGCCGAACAGGGCGTTGATGCCGAGCCACAGCAGGGGAAACATCACGAAGGTCATGAGCTGCACGGACAGGTGCAGCTTCCAGCGGGACATGCCTGCCCACATGCGCTCGGTGCTTAAGCCCAGTCCGTGCAGCAGAAACACCGAGAAGATGCCCCAATCGGCCAGCTGGTCCGCGTGGATGGTCCCGCCGGTCATTCCGACCTGGGGGAAAAGCGTCGCCAGTATCACCGCCGAGATCATTCCGGCGAGGAACCAGTCCTTGGACATCCGTTTCAATGCCTTTGCGATCATGCGTCACTCCCTTGGGTTTCGGCGCGAGCTTGCCGCTCTGCAGATAACCATTGACCGGCAATGTGGCATAGCGATAGAAACACAATATATGTCTCAAAACGGACAAAATCTCCCTCCCAGGGAGATACCACAACTACGCAAACTCCCCCGGCCGGTGCATTCCAGGTCGGAATCCCTGGCTGCCGGATCCTGGACCAAGCCTCACGCCCACAGCTGGGCACAGTTCACCTATGCTTCCAGCGGCATTCTGGAGGTGCGCACCTCCCAGGGCAGCCACATCGTTCCGCCGCAGCGGGCGGTGTGGGTCCCTCCCGACACCGAACACGCCGTGGTCTCCTCTGGTCCGGCCCTCATGCGCTCGCTCTACATCGACTCCGACGCCGCTCCCTGGGTGGCCGAGGCCCCATGCCGGGTGCTCGAGGTGACGCCGCTTGCCCGGGAACTGATCCTGGCCGTGTCGGCTCTTCCGGCCGACTATCCCATGGACGGCCCTGAAGGGCGCCTGGTCGCCGTGCTCCTGGATCAGCTGGAGACCTTGCCCGAAGCCGATTTCACTCTGCCGTTTCCCGTGGAATCGCGCCTGGCGGGCATCTGCACGGCGCTTCGCAACCAGCCCGACGACAGCCGCACCCTGGAGGAACTGGCCGGCACGGCCGGGATGTCCGCCCGGACCCTGGCCAGGCTGTTCGAAAAGGAGACGGGGCTCAGTTTCAGGGAGTGGCGCCTGCGCCTGCGTCTCTTGCTGTCGCTCTCGGGGCTGCAGCGGGGCGAGAGCGTGACCTCAGTCTCCATCGACTCCGGATACGAATCGCCATCCGCCTTCATCGCCGCCTTCAAGCGCCATTTCGGGCGCACTCCGGGCGAGTTTTTCCCCTCCTGATCGGCCAGGGCATTTCATACTTCCCCGGTTTGGGGCATTTTCACGTGTGTTGCCGCTTACATCCGGTCGAAAAGTCGGCTATGGGGGAGCCAACCGGCAACGCCCGGCAGGGCGGCCCATACATGGAGGACCACGATGGCTGCAAAACGCATCCTGATGCTCGTCGGTGATTTCGTCGAGGATTACGAGGTGATGGTTCCTTTCCAGATGCTTCTTATGGTCGGACATGACGTGCATGCCGTCTGCCCGGGAAAAAAGGCCGGGGACAAGGTGAAAACGGCTGTCCACGACTTCGAGGGAGACCAGACCTACACCGAGAAGCCCGGCCACAACTTCATGATCAACCACGATTTCGACAGACTCGATCCGCTGGATTACGACGCGCTTGTGATCCCCGGCGGGCGCGCCCCCGAGTACATCCGGCTCAACGAACGGGTGCTGGAGATCGTGCGGCACTTCGCCTCGTCGGGCAAGCCCATCGCCTCCATCTGCCATGGCCCGCAGGTGCTGGTGGCGGCGGGGGTGCTCGAGGGCAAGGGATGCACGGCCTATCCCGCCGTGCGCCCGGACATCATCGCTGCCGGAGGCAAGTGGATGGAGATCAACGACACATTTTCCAACGCCCACGCGGACGGCAACCTGGTGACCGCCCCGGCGTGGCCCGCCCATCCCGAGTGGATGCGCAAATTCCTGGGGATTCTCGGCTCGAAGATCGAGCCCTAGTCCGTCCTGTGCAGGTTCTCGAGCAAGGCGGGCGCGGCCGTATGGCCGCGCCCGTTTTTTGCCCGCTATCCGGCCACGGCCCGCAGCACTCCCGAATCGTTGGGGCCCTTGAAATCGAGCCTTCTCACGTCTCGGAAACCGGCTTCCTCGAGCATACCTCGCAGCTGGGCCTCGCTGTAGGACTGGCCTCCGGCCGTGCCCAGCAGCATGTTCAGCGAAAACAGCGCCGGGAACTCGGGACCGTCCATGGTGTCATTCAGGATGAACTCATGGATGAACACGAGTCCGCCCGGTTTGAGTGCCTTGGCGGCCTTGCCGATGATGGTCCGGCATCCAGCCGGATCTTCGGCGTGCAGGATGTGCGACAGCCAGGCCACATCAAATCCCCCGGGAACGGGATCCTGGAGGTAGTCGCCCGGGATGAAGCCGATGCGGTCCGCGACGCCGTGCCGGGCGGCGATGGTGCGGGCGAAAGCCTCGGACGTGTCCAGGTCGAACACGCTGGCCTGCAGGCCCGGATTGGCCAGACAGAAGTGGACCGCGTAGGTGCCGGGGCCGCCTCCCAGGTCAAGGAAGCGCTCCCTGCCGGTGAGGTCGATGCACTTGGCAAGCCTGGGGGCGATGGCCGAGGCTAGGTTGTACATGCCCAGGAGGAAGTCTTCGCGGCCGTCCCCGGATCCGCCGCGACCCCGCACGGGTTTCCCGGAGCGTACCGCGTCGGGAAGCTGCGCCCAGGAGGGCATGAGCCGGTGGTGGTGGCGGATGATGTAGCCGACGTAGTCCGGCGAGGTCTTCACCAGGAACCGGCGGGCGGCATCGCTCAGGGCGTAGGCGTCGCCGTCCTTGGTGACGAGGCCCATGGCGGCGAGGGCGTTCAGGAGCATCGTGAGCGCCCTGGCGTCGCACGCAAGGGAGGGCGCCAGGGAAGCGGCGGACGCCGGGCCTCCGTCGAGCGGCGTGAAGACGTCGAGCATCGCCCCTGCGTGCAGGGCGCAGGTCGGCCAATAGGAGCCGGAAATCCGGAGCAGTTCAGCGGGAGAGGATGCGTCGATGGTCATAAGCGGCTTCTCCTGTTGCCTTGCGGCGTAGTGTCCGGTAGATTCGGGATGATCAGTATCAAAACATCTTCATTGCGACAAATACGGAGGAATTTCATGAGAATCATGTCCTGCACTCTCGGTTTGGCTCTTGTGTGCATGTTCGCTTCCGTGTCCGCTGCAGCCGATGGCAAGGAGCTGTACGTGCGGTGCCAGGGATGCCACGGCCAGGACGGCAGCAAGCTCCTGAAGAGCAAGGCCGAGGGAGACGTGCTCAAGGCCCTCACCGGCTACAAGGCCAAGACCTACGGCGGTGAGAAGAAAACGGTCATGGAAAACCTGGTGAAGAACCTGAGCGACGAGGACATGCAGGCCCTGGCCAAGTACATATCCACGCTTTAAGGCATCTTGTGAGGCTCGGGGGCCGGGATGAACACGGCGATGGGCTCCCTGATGGAACGCGACTAGGCCAGATTCTCCAGGCGTTCGATCATGGAGCGGCTCATTTCGAGCCCCTGGGCCAGCATGAGCGCGCCTCCGCGCGTGCACAGGGCTTGGTCAGGAAACGGAAAACGTGCCCCTGATTCACCGCCGACATGACGGACTCCAGATCGGCATGGCCCGTGAGCATCACGGCGTACCATCACTCTGTCAAAAAAGTAATCGACCAACACGGGCTTTTGTGGGCAACCTGGCGTACAGGAGGCCCACCTTTGCCGTGTGAGGAATACATGCGTATCGCCCGTAGAAGATTGCCTCTCATGATGTTCGCCGTCCTGTTGGCCTCGGCGTGGCTCGCCACGGGATGCATCGTCCTGTTGGATGAACCCAGACCCGTGGTCTATGCGCCGCCCCCGCCACCGCCTCCACCGCCGGTTTATTACGCTCCGTCACCGCCTCCCGGCTACTACGTGCCAGCCCCTCCGCCGGCCGTGGTCATCGAGGGTCGTGCAGGCGGCGGGCAGAACCCCCAGCATGACCGCTCCAGGCATGTCCAGGCCAACTGCAACACGGTCTGGACCGGCTGCTCAAACGCCTGCAACACGAATATAGATGCCAACCAGCGCGCCGTGTGCATCGCCAACTGCAACCACGCGCGCGACCTGTGCGTGCGCAAGAACCTGGGGTATTGAAACCCGGGCGGTTTCGTTCTCCCGCCCGGTGTCGGCCTCTTTCGGCCGATACCGGGCTCCGCGTCGAGAGCGCTCCATCGTAAAAACAAAAGGCCCTGGTTTCGGCCAGGGCCCTTGAGAACATGTTCGCGAGATCGACCAGGATCGGCCTTCTCGTTCCTCGGCGCATGCGCCGAGGCGTCCGACCGCTGTGCGCGCCTGTCCCGCTACATCGCCTTCAACACTTTGATCAGTTCGTCCACGCTCCGTACGATCCGCTCGCAGCTGGCGTGGATCATGGCGTTAACCAGGGCTCCCGGCACGTCTCCGGCGGCGCGGAAATCCGTGCGTATGCCGATGACCGGGATGCACCTGGCGTGGGCGAAACCGATTTCCCAGGCCGTCCCGTCGTCGACCTGGGGGCCGTCCAGGAGCGCCACCACCAGACTGCAGGCGGCCATGGCGTCCCGGCAACGCTCCATCACCCTGCGGGGGGCGTCGTTGCCCCAGGTCGCTATCTCGGACTGATCGAGCAATTCGTATGGCCAGATGACCTTGCGGCCGGTCTCGGACTGGATGCGGGCCTTGGTGGAGCGATGCCACGCCTGCTTGGCCTCGGAGAACAGGGGGCCGGCGAGGTAGATCTGGTCCAGCTCGGGGGGGACGGTTATGTTCATGGTTCGCTTCCTTTGTCCGATATGGCGGTATCCGATGTCCGCGCGATGTGGAGGCTGCTCGCGGGGCGTCGCATCCTGCGCATTCTGCCCCTAGGTGATCAGAGATAGGCAACGTGTCAACTACGCATAATCGAAGAAGGGCGGATTGTCGTCCCGCCGGGCGGCCAGGCTCGCACGCCATCGAAGCAGCCTCGCGTGTTGCCTCGCCCTCCGCAGCGCTGTAAGCTCTCCCGACTGGGCCGCAATGTCTTCGCGGCCTCCAAAGAGCCCCCAATGCCACCAAACTCAAAGATAAACGGCTACCTCGCCGCCCTGGCCGCGACGATCATCTGGGCGGGTAATTTCGTATTGGCCCGCGGCGTCGCGCACGACATCCCGCCCCTTCAGCTGAACTTCTGGCGGTGGACCCTGGCGCTTGTCTGCATGCTTCCGGTGGCCCTGCCCAAGCTCCGAGCCGATTGGCCCGGCATGCGAAAGCATTGGCGCTACCTGGCCGCCATGGCCCTCGTCGGGGTCGCCGCCCTCAACGCGCTGATCTACAAGGCCGGCCAGACCACGCAAAGCCTGAACATGGCGCTTCTGGTCCCCACGGCCCCGATCATGATCATCGTCATGTCGCGCATCATCTATGGCGAGCCCATCACCTACCGCCGCCTGGCAGGGGTCGGTGTGGTCCTCGTGGGGGTGCTGGCCCTCATTTCACGCGGCGACTGGCAACATATCGCCGCGGTGAAATTCACCCCGGGGGACCTGTGGGCCCTGGCTGGTTCGGCCTGCTTCGCGGTGTACTCGCTCTTCATTCGCAAAAGACCGGCCAGCATTTCCCTTGAGGGCTTCAACGCGGCGATGTTCGGCGCAGGCATAGTTCTGATGGTTCCCGCGCTGGTGTGGGAGGCGGCCGTGATGCCCGCTCCGACCTGGAATGCCTCCGTGGTTGTGGCGGTGCTCTACGCCGGCATAGGTTGTTCCTTCGCCGCGTACCTGCTCTGGACGAAGGCCATTTCCGTCATCGGGCCGGTCCTGGCGGGAATCGTGTACTACAGCCTGCCGCTGTTTGCTGCTATTGAGTCCGTGGTTATCCTGGACGAACATATCGCCCTGTTCCACATTTTCGGCGGCGGGCTCATCATCGCGGGAATCCTGGTCGCGACCGTGGACAGGCGTTCTTTCGGCTAGGCATTGACCGTGGCGAAGCCTCGACGCGCCTGACGATCAAGAATCCCTGAACACCCGGCGGCCCGCTTTCGTGTCGCTCCAGGCATGATGACGAGACGCGGCCTGGTCACTGCGCGGGCTTCGCCTGAGGCGCTGGCCGCACATGGCCCTTGGGGCGGCCCTGGGGATCGGTGACGTTTCCCTGGGCGTCCACATGGGCCACAAGCTCGCCCGTCTTGCTCATGATGTTCCAGCCCCCCGCCGAATCAGACTTTGCGATGCCCTGGAAGTTCCCCTTGTTGTCGTACAAGGCTTTTCCCTGCTCATCTTCCGCGTTCCCCGGGAACGACAGGGATAAGGTCAGGATTGCGGCAAGAATGAGAATCTTCATGATGGCGGCCTCCTTGGCGTGCGGCAAGCTTCCGCTGTCGGAAAAGAAAAAGGGGCTTAGGACCGTTGTCCTAAACCCCTGTTTTCTTGGTGCGCCCGGCACGATTTGAACGTGCGACCTACGGATTCGTAGTCCGGCGCTCTATCCGCTGAGCTACGGGCGCGTCGTCGAGAAGAGGGTGTTTAAAGACATTACCCGGGACCGTCAAGCAATCTTTCAATTTTTTTGCAAATTAATTCGCCGGAAATTCTCAGCACCGGTCAAAAACTAGATCTGGAGCGGCTTGCGGCGGATCAGCTCGAATTCGGACACCCGCAGGAAATCCTTCCGGTGGGGGGCTCGTCTCAAGAAGGACCAGAATGCTCTCCCGCTGGCCGGTTCCCTTCACGGTGGCGAGCACGCTGCCCACGGTGAGTGCTGGCTCCCCCTCTTCGATAGACGGGCCATGTTGGGGTTGGCCCGCAATGTTCGCCCACTTGCGCGTGTTTGCGAGCGTGGCCATATGGATGTATTCGAGGTCCGGCTCTGGCATGCAGAACATGGGCGAGGCGTGCGGCATGCCGTCGGAGCTCGTGGCCAGCACGCACAGATTCCGATCGAGGATCAGCCGGGCCATGTCGTCAAGAATGGTCATGGACCTCCTGCTCTTCCAACAATTCAAGCAAGATTCTTCATATATGCAAAGCCTTCAAGACAAGCTCGCGGAAACCCGGCGCACCCTGTCCTCCCTGATTGAGCACCATGACCCGGCCCGCGTCGCCCTGGCCTGGACCGGCGGCAAGGACTCCACCGTGGTCCTGGACCTGTGGCGCGAGACCATGGGGTCGCGCCGCGTGCTGGCCGTCAACCTGGATACCGGGCACAAGTTTTCCGAGGTCATGGCCTTCCGCGACCGCATGGCCGAGGAGTGGGACGTGGACCTGCGGATCGTCCGCCCCCTGCCCGAGGACGTTCCGACCCGGATCGCCGCCGACAAGCTGGCCTGTTGCGGCGGGCTCAAGGTGCGCCCGCTCAGGCGGGCGGTGGCTGAACTGGGCCTGGAGGTGCTCATCACCGGCATCCGCGCCGACGAGAACCCCTCTCGCACGGACCTGACCCACTTGGAGGACCGGCAGGGTTACGTCCAGGCCAACCCCATCCTGCACTGGACCGAAATGGACGTCTGGGCGCACACGACCGCGCGCGGGCTGCCGTACTGCGAGCTCTATGACCGGGGGTACCGGTCGCTCGGGTGCGTGCCCTGCACGGCCAGGGCCGCCCACGGGCTCGATGAGCGGGCCGGGCGCAACCAGGAGAAGGAAGCCCGCATGGCCGAGCTGCGCGCCCTGGGCTACTTCTGAGCGCCGCTGGCGATCCATGGGCCTGCGGATGCGTAGTCCGAGGCTCTTGCCGTGACCGCGCGGCCCGTCCGGGAGGAGAACCGGACTTGCCTCGGCTTGCGGCCGGAAACGCCGTGCGGACAGTCCTGGGAGGGCTACTTCCGGTTGGCTTTGCCGGGGAAATCGTCTACGCTTCCTGCCTCCATGAGCCACGAACAGACGATTTCACCCATCATCCGCCACAAAAACCGGGTCATACGCCTGGGGGACGTCCTCCTGGGTGGGGACAACCCCATCCGCGTGCAGTCCATGACCAACACGGACACACGCGACGCGGCCGCGTCCATCGCCCAGGTGACGGCATTGGCCGAGGCCGGGTGCGAGATCATCCGCCTGGCGGTTCCCGACGAAGACGCCGCGAAAGCGCTTCGGCAGATCAAGGCCGCCTCGCCCATCCCGGTCATCGCTGACATCCACTTCGACTACCGCCTGGCGCTCAAGTCGCTGGATGCGGGCGTTGACGGCCTGCGCATCAATCCCGGCAACATCGGCGGCCAGGACAAGGTCGCGGCCGTAGTTCGCGCGGCAAAGGAGCGGGGCGCGCCCATACGCATCGGGGTCAACTCGGGGTCGGTGGAGAAGCACCTGCTGGAGAAGTTCGGCGGCCCCACCCCCGAGGCCATGGTGGAGAGCGCCCTGCACCACGTGCGCATGCTCGAGGACGAGAACTTCGACCAGATCAAGATTTCGCTCAAGTCCTCCTCGGTGCCCGCCACCGTGGCGGCCTATTCCCTTCTGTCCAAGAAGGTGGACTACCCCCTGCACATCGGCATCACCGAGGCCGGAACCCCGCTTCGGGGCGCGGCCAAGTCCGGCGTGGGGCTGGGCATTCTCCTGTGGATGGGCCTGGGGGACACGCTTCGGGTGTCGCTCACGGGCGACCCCTTGAACGAGATGGACGCCGCCTGGGAGATTCTGCGCTGCCTGGGGCTGCGCAGGCGCGGCCCGGAGATGGTCTCCTGCCCCACCTGTGGGCGCACCGAGATCGACTTGGCGGGCATGGCCGAGGCCGTGGAAAAGAAGCTGCGCCATGTGAAGACGCCCATCAAGGTGGCCGTCATGGGCTGCGTGGTGAACGGGCCGGGAGAGGCCCGCGAAGCAGACATCGGGCTGGCCGGGGGCCGCGACTGCGCCGTGATCTTCCGCAAGGGGGAAGTGGTGCGCAAGGTGCGCGGCGAGGCCAACGTCCTGGCCGAATTCATGAAAGAACTGGACCTCATCATAACGGAGTTCGAAGAAAGATGCGACTGAGCCGCTACTACGCCCCAACCCTGAAGGAAGATCCCGCCGACGCCGAAGTGGTCAGCCACAAGCTGATGCTGCGCGCGGGCATGATCCGCAAGCTCACCTCGGGCATCTACACTTTCCTGCCCCTCGGGCTGCGCTCGCTCAACAAGGCCGCGCGCATCGTGCGCGAGGAGATGGACCGTGCCGGAGCCCTGGAAATTCTCATGCCCGGTGTCCAGCCGGCCGATCTCTGGCAGGAGACGGGCCGCTGGGAGTTCTACGGCAAGGAGCTTTTGCGCTTCAAGGACCGTCATGACCGCGACTACTGCCTCGGGCCCACGCACGAGGAGGTGGTCACGGACCTCATCCGCCACGAAGTACGCTCCTACAGGCAGCTGCCGCTGAACCTGTACCAGATTCAAAGCAAGTTCCGCGACGAAATCAGGCCGCGTTTCGGGCTCATGCGCGGGCGCGAGTTCCTCATGAAGGACGCCTACTCCTTCGATAAGGACGAGGAAGGCTCCATGGTGAGCTACAAGGGCATGTACGACGCGTACTGCCGCATTTTCGAGCGCCTGGGGCTCAGGTTCCGCGCGGTCGAGGCCGACACCGGCTCCATCGGCGGCAACTACTCACACGAGTTCATGGTGCTGGCCGACACCGGCGAGGACACCGTGGCAGCCTGCTCCGCCTGCGCCTACGGGGCCAACCTGGAGAAGGCCGAGGCCGTGGCTCCCGCCGGGACCAAGCCCGGCAACTGCCCCGAGTTCAAGCGCGTGCCCACGCCCGGAAAGCACACCGTGGAGGAGGTGGCGGAATTTCTGAACGTGCCCGTGAAGAAGGTGGTCAAGACGCTTCTTTTCGTGGCCGACGGTCAGCCCGTGGCCGCGCTGGTGCGCGGCGACCGCGAGCTCAACGAAGTGAAGCTGAAGAACGCCCTCAAGGCCCAGGACGTGGCCCTGGCGTCTCCCGAGCAGGTGCAGGCCTGGACCGGCGCTCCCGTGGGCTTCGCCGGGCCGGTGAAGCTGAACATCAAGACCATCCTGGCCGACCGCGAGCTGGCCAACGACACCGACTGGGTCGTAGGCGCCAACGCCGCCGACGAGCACCTGATCCACGTGGACCTGGACGACGACGCCTTCGTCACCAACTACGCGGACCTGCGTTCGGTGACGAGCGGCGACCCCTGCCCCAAGTGCGCCACGGGCCTGTCCCTGACCAAGGGGATCGAGGTGGGGCACGTGTTCAAGCTGGGGTACAAGTATTCCGAGGCCATGAAGGCCACCTTCCTGGACGAGCAGGGCAAGGAACGCATCGTGTACATGGGGTGCTACGGAATAGGCGTGTCGCGGGTGGTGGCGGCCTGCATCGAGCAGAACCACGACGGCAACGGCATCAAGTTCCCGCCCGCCCTGGCTCCCTACGAGGCGGCCGTCCTGTGCCTGGACGTGAAAGGCGAGGCCCTGGCCAAGGCCGAGGAAATCTACGGCTGGCTGGGCACCCAGGGCGTGGACGCGCTGCTGGACGACCGCGACGAGCGCCCGGGCGTGAAGTTCAAGGACGTGGACCTCATGGGCATGCCCATGCAGGTCGTCATCGGCGGCAAGGGCTTGGCGCGCGGCGTGATCGAGGTGAAGGACCGCCGCACGGGCGAGAAGTCCGAGCTGCCGGTGGAGGGTTTCGAGGCCGCGTTCACCGCGTGGCGGGAGCAGGTGCTGGCCGGCTGGAACGCCAGATAGCTCTGGTCCAGCGTTTGACCGAACAACCCTTGGCGCTTTCCGGAACGGGCTCCGGGCAGCACCGTATTCACCATGAGGGATTCCATAGGGCGAGAGCCCTTTGGCCGCCGGAGGCTCCCCCCACGACGATGGCCGCCACCACGAACCGCATACCGGCGATCTGACCGATGCAGCACATCTTCCGCGTCGGCGAGATCACCCGCGCCCTCAAGGACGTCGTGGAGGGCCAGTTCCCCTTCGTGTGGGTGCGGGGTCAGGTGTCCAACCTGGCCCGTCCGGCCTCGGGGCACGTGTACTTCTCGCTCAAGGACGAGGAAGCCGTGCTGAACGTGGTCTGGTTCAAGGGCAGCCAGTCCGGGGTGACTCTCAACGGCTCGGAACGCTACGACCCGCTGACCGGCGAGGTGATGGACGGTCCCGCGGATTCGTCCTGGCTTGCCGACGGAGCGGACGTGCTCTGCGCCGGGCGGCTCACGGTGTACGCCCCGCGCGGGGCCTACCAGCTGGTGGCGGAGCTGGTGCAGGACATGGGCCTGGGACGGCTCTACATGGAGTTCGAGGCCCTCAAGCAGCGCATGGGGGCCCAGGGGCTGTTCGCCCCTGAGCGCAAGCGCCCGCTTCCGGCAAATCCCCGGCGCGTGGCCGTGGTCACGGCTCCGACGGGCGCGGCCATCCGGGATTTTCTGCGCGTGGCGAATGCTCGCGGCACGGGTTGCGAGGTGCGCATCTTTCCGGCCCTGGTGCAGGGCGAGGCCGCTCCGGGCCAGATCGCCGAGGCCCTTGACGCGGCCGCGAGCGACGGCTGGGCCGAAGTGGTGGTGCTGACGCGGGGCGGCGGCTCCATCGAGGACCTGTGGGCCTTCAACACCGAGGCCGTGGCCCAGGCGGTGTTCAAAAGCTCCGTTCCCGTGCTGACCGGCGTGGGGCACGAGGTGGACACCACCATCGCGGACCTGGTGGCCGACGTGCGCGCTGCCACGCCAAGCCACGCGGCCCAGCTCCTGTGGCCCGACCGCGCGGTGCTGGCCCAGCGCGCCGACGAATTGGACATGCGCTTGAACCAGGCGTTTTCGCGTTTCACGCGTGGTAAGGCTGAACGTCTGGAGGCGCTGGCGAAGGCATTGTCCTGGCTGTCCCCACGGGGCAAGGTCGATCGCCTGGGCGAGCGCCTGGACGACCTGTGCGGGCGTCTGGCCCGGTCCGGACGGGCGTTGGCTGCCGGACCGCAAGGCGCGCTCGGCATGCTTGAGGCGCGGCTTGCGCGCGCGGGACAGGCCCTGCCCGCGCAGGGCGAAGCCCGGCTGGACGGCCTGGAGCGACGCCTGAGCGCGTTCGGCCCTGCATGGATCGAGGCTCTCGGTACGCGCCTGGAGGCTGCGGCGAGCCGTCTGCAACCCACTGGGGAGCGCTGCCTGGAACGCTCGGCCGCGCGCCTGGACCTCATGGCGGCGCGGCTTGCCGGGCTCGATCCCGAGGCCCCGCTCGATCGGGGCTATGTCATGGCCCGCAAGGCCGATGGAACTTTTCTGCGTCGGGTGGACGAGGTCCGCCCCGGCGACGCACTGGACATCGTGGTCCGCGACGGCACGGTGAAGACCGCCGTCTCGGGCGTGGAGAAGAACCGGAAATGATCATCCGGGCGCTCGTGGCGCTTCTTTTTCTGGCGTTCGCCGCCGTCTCGCAGGCCGCCACCCTGGTGGAGGGGCCGCTTTCCGTCACTGTGCCCGAGGCAGTGGGCGAGGGAGCTCCCTTCCTGGTGGAGGTGCGCCTGCAGAACCAGGTGGAGAAGGTCACGGTGGAGTGGCTGGGAAAGACCGTGGACGTGACCATGAACAGGCGCGAAGGCGCGTTTCGGGGCGAGGTCCTCCTTGGCGCCGGGCTTGGCTGCCCCCACGGCGAGCAGACCCTTGTGGTGGAGGCCCTGCGGCCCAACCGGCGCGAGATGGTGCTGGGCAAGATCACGGTCAACGCCGTGGATTTCCCGGAACAGCGCCTGAAGCTGCCGCCCAAGATGGTCACGCCTTCCAAGGATGATCTGGCCCGCATCAAGCGCGAGCAGGAACTGATCACCAAGGCCCTGGCCGGAATAACACCCCGCCGTTTCTGGAGCTTTCCGTTTCTCCGTCCCGTTCCGGGCGAGGTGACCAGCGCCTTCGGCCTGCGCCGGATTTTGAACGGCCAGCCGCGCAGCCCCCATTCCGGGCTGGACCTGGACGGCAAGACAGGCGACCCGGTCGCTGCCGCCAACCAGGGCAAGGTGGTCCTGGTGGGGGATTTCTACTTCAACGGAAAGTCGGTATTCATCGATCACGGACAGGGCGTGATCTCCATGTACTTCCATCTGTCGCGCGTTGACGTTGTGCTGGGCCAGTACGTGGAGCGCGGCCATCAGGTGGGACAGGTGGGGGCCTCCGGGCGCGCCACGGGTCCACACCTTCATTTCGGCATGAAGATTCTGGGCCAGGCCGTGGACCCGACCCCGCTGTTCACGGCCGAAAGCGCCGAAGGCCTTGGGGGCAAGGGGGGCTCATGAACGACAAGCAGAATAGTTTCGAAAACAATCTCGAACGGTTGCAGAAGATAGTCGATCAGCTTGAATCCGGAGAGCTGGCCCTGGAGCAGGGCGTGTCCCTGTACAAGGAGGGGCTTTCGCTCACGGCCTCCTGCCGCAAACAGCTGGACGAGGCCCGGCTGGCCGTGAGCCAGGTGACACCGGAAGGGCTCGCGCCGTTCGACGCCAACGCAAGCGAGGAGAAGTGACGTGCCTGTCAAGCAACGCTTGAAGAATTACGCCGACGGAGTGGAAGCCTTCCTGCGCGGTTCGCTCAAGGGAAAGGGCATCCCGGCGGGACTCCTGGAGTCCATGGAATACAGCCTGCTGGCCGGGGGCAAGCGCCTGCGGCCCGTCTTGTGCCTGTGCTTCGCGCGCATGCTGGGCGCGCCCGCCCAGGCAGCCATGCCCTTTGCCGCGTCGTTTGAATACATCCACACCTATTCGCTGGTGCACGACGACCTTCCGGCCATGGACGACGACGACCTGCGCCGGGGCAGGCCCTCCAACCACAAGGTGTTCGGGGAGGCCATGGCCATCCTGGCGGGTGACGCCCTGCTCACCGAAGCGTTCGGGCTCATGGCCCGGACCTCCGAGTTCCTGCCCGCCGACCGGGTGTCCAGGGCCATCGCCACCCTGGCCCGAGCCGCAGGAGCGGCCGGGATGGTAGGCGGTCAGGCCCTGGACATGGCCTACACGGCCAAGGCCGGGGTCAGCCTGGAGGAGCTGCGCGAGATGCAGGCCCTCAAGACCGGCGCGCTCATCACCGCCGCCTGCGTCTGCGGCGCGGAGCTGGCCGGGGCCTCGGACGATCTCGTGGCCCGCGCCAAAAGCTACGGGCAGTCCGTCGGCGCGGCCTTTCAGATCGTGGACGACGTGCTGGACGTGGTGGGCGACGAGAAGACCTTGGGCAAGCCCGTGGGCTCCGACGAGGAGCAGGGCAAGACCACCTATCCGTCGCTCATCGGCGTGGACCACAGCATGGACCTGGCCAGGCGGCATGCGGCCCAGGCCGTGGACAGCCTCTCGCCCTTCGAGGGCGAGGAGGCGGCGTTCCTGCGCGATCTGGCGCAATACATAGTGGATCGCGTTTCCTAGGAGTAATACGACTCATGTCCCTTCTCGACGGACATCCCCTGACCATGCTCGCTCGCGTGGAAAAGCCTTCTGACTTAGCCAAGCTCTCCACGGAGGAGCTCGCGCACCTGGCCAAGGACGTGCGCGAACTCATCATCGCCACGGTCTCGGAAAACGGTGGACACCTGGCCCCGTCACTTGGCGTGGTGGAGCTCACCCTGGCGCTGCTTTCCGTTTTCGATCCTTCGCGTGACAAGATCGTCTGGGACGTGGGGCACCAGGCATATGCCTACAAGATCCTGACCGGACGCCGCGACACCTTCCACACTCTGCGCACCCTGGGCGGCGTGAGCGGCTTCCCGCGCATGGCCGAGAGCCCTTACGACCACTTCGGCACCGGGCACTCCAGCACGTCCATCTCGGCCGCGTCGGGCATGGCCATGGCCCGCGACGTGCTCGGGGCGAGCAACAAGGTGCTGGCCGTCATCGGCGACGGCTCCATGACCGCAGGCCTGGCCTACGAGGGCCTGAACCAGGCGGGCGGAGACGAGCGCGACCTGGTGGTCGTGCTCAACGACAACAAGATGTCCATCTCCAAGAACGTGGGGGCGCTGTCGCTGTTTTTGTCGCGCAAGCTCTCCAACCGCTGGGTGCAGCGGGCCAAGAAGGAGTTCGAGTCCATGGCCCGGCTCATGCCCTTCGGCCAGGAGATGGTGGAGATCGTCAAGCGCGGCGAGGAGTCCTTCAAGGGCTTCTTCACCCCGGGCATGCTCTTCGAGGCGTTCCATTTCAACTACGTGGGCCCCATCGACGGTCACGATCTGCCCAAGCTCACCTCCGTGTTCAAGGAGGTGCGCGACATGAAGGGCCCCGTGCTGGTGCACGTGCTCACCCAGAAGGGCAGGGGCTACAGCCCGGCCGAGAAGAATCCCACATATTTCCACGGGGTGGGCTCCTTCGAGCCGGAAACAGGCGAGGCCATCAAGAACGCGGGCGTCAAGCTGCCCTCGTACACCGACGTCTTCGGCGACACCCTGTGCAAGCTCGCCGCCAAGGACCCGCGTATCGTGGCCATCACCGCGGCCATGCCCGAAGGCACGGGGCTTTCCTGCTTCTCTCGGCTCTTCCCGGAGCGCTTCGTGGACGTGGGCATCTGCGAGCAGCACGCCGTGACCTTCGCTGCCGGCCTGGCCACCCAGGGGCTCAAACCCGTGGTGGCCATCTATTCAACGTTCCTGCAACGCTCCTACGACCAGATCGTGCACGACGTCTGCCTGCAGAACCTGCCTGTAACCCTCTGCCTGGACCGGGGAGGGCTGGTAGGCGAGGACGGAGCCACGCACCACGGTGTGTTCGACCTCTCCTTCCTGCGCCACATCCCAAACCTGGTGCTCATGGCACCCAAGGACGAGGCCGAACTCCAGAGGATGCTGGCCACGGCCATGGCCCACGACGGTCCCGTGGCCATACGCTACCTGCGTGGCGTGGGCATCGGGGCCGAGCTTGCATGCGACCCCGAACCTCTGCCTGTCGGCCAAGGGGAACTTCTGCGCGACGGCAAGGACGCGCTCATTGTGGCCATCGGCAGCCGGGTGCTCCCGGCGCTTCAGGCCGCCGTGGAATTGGAGGCTGAAAGCGGGCTGTCCGTGGCTGTCTACAACGCCCGGTTCGTCAAACCCCTGCCCGCCGAGGACCTGGTATCCCTGGCCGGGCGCTTCAGTCGCGTCCTCACCGTTGAGGAAAACGCCCTCCAGGGCGGGTTCGGTTCGGCAGTGGTGGAGCTTTTAAGCGACGAGGGGAAACTGGCGGGCACGGCGGTCAGGCGCCTGGGCATCCCGGACCACTTCGTGGAGCACGGGCCGCAGAAGATTCTGCGGGAGATGCTGGGCATCCACAAGCAGGGGATCAAGGACGCCGCGAAGGACCTTATTTCCTCTTAAGGATGAGTGGCATGAGCAAGGTCTCGATCATCCTGTGCCACCCCTCCCCTGGCAGTTTCAACCATGCCATCGCCGAACGGGCGTCATTGACGCTCAAGAATCTCGGCCATGAGGTCGCCTTGCACGACCTCTACGCCGAGCGCTTTCCGCCAGCGCTGCCCGATGTGGAGATTCCCCGGGATGGCGTGGTGCCCGGTGTCATCACCCGGCACTGCGAGGAAATCGCCCAAGTGGACGGGATCGTGGTTGTGCACCCGAACTGGTGGGGCATGCCCCCGGCAGTGCTTACAGGCTGGGTGGACCGGGTGATGCGCCCCGGCGTGGCCTATGAGTTCCTCGAGGGCGACGGGGGCGAGGGGGTTCCCAGGGGACTCCTCAAGGCCAGAAGCGCAGTGGTCCTCAATACCTCCAACACGCTGGAAGACCGCGAGCGTAAAGTTTTCGGCGATCCGCTCGAACGCATCTGGAAAGACTGCATTTTCGATCTGTGCGGGGTGAAGGATTTCCACCGCCGGACTTTTTCCGTTGTGGTCGCCTCCACTCCTGAACAGCGCAGCAGCTGGCTGGACGAAGCCGAGGCCATGCTGACCGGCATTTTCGGAACTGCCTGAGCCGACCACCAATCGGCCTCATTGCCGGCGGATGCTGCCCGCCACGGCCTGACGGTCGCGCCGTCCTTAGAAATTGAAACGGGCCGGTCTGCGGGGAATTCCCCCCAGACCGGCCCGCGCCGTTTGCATGGTCTTTCTTCTCTCAGGAGCCGCGCCGGAAAAACACGATGGTCATTCCCACGCCGATGAGCACGATGATGGCGCGCACGATCTTGGGGTTCATCTTCCTGGCGTAGTGGGCCCCCATGTAGCCTCCTGCCACCGAGCCCAAGAGCATCACCGCGGTCTGCGTCCACCAGACCTTGCCCGCGATAACGAAGCACACCACGGCCACCGCGTTCATGGAGCCGCCAAGCAGCGTCTTGAGCGCGTTCATGGAGCGGATGTCCTTGAGCCCCAGCAGGCTGAACAGCGCCAGCATGATGATGCCCACCGCGCCGCCGAAATATCCGCCGTAGATGGCCACCAGATACTGACAGGCAAGCACCGTGGGCACGCCGATGTGGAAGCGACTGCTGAGCCAGGGGGCGATTTTGGGGCCGAAGGTGAAAAGCACGGTAGCAAAAGCCAGAAGCCAGGGGATGACCACGTCGAAGGCGTGCTGCGATGTGAAGAGAAGCAGCAGCGCACCGGTGACTCCACCGGCAAGACTCACGAGCAGGGAGGCCTTGAAGGGGATGTTCTCAAAGTGGGTGAAATCCCGGCGATAGGCCCAGGCGCTGGCGAAGCTGCCGGGAAACAGGGCCACTGTGCTCGAAGCGTTGGCGATCACCGAGGGCACACCGGTGAAAACCAGAGCGGGAAACGTGAGGAATGAGCCCCCGCCAGCCACCGCGTTCATGACACCAGCGAAGAACGCGGCCGTGGTCAACAAAAGATACGAACCCATGACAATCCCCCTGTACGAACTTGCGGCCGAACCACCAGCCGAGACAATACGTCCCCGGCCGTGCGGCCGGACGGGTCTTACCCGACCGGCCACGCGAATGTTTGAGAGGTTGCGACAAGATATGTCGCGATATGGACAAAAATGGTGCGGGGGAGGGCTAGCGCTTGGCCACAACCTCGACTTCTACCAGCACGTCGCGGGGCAGCCGGGCCACCTCGACGCCGGAACGGGCGGGGTATGGGGCCGCGAAGCATGAGGCGTAGACCTCGTTCACAGCTTGGAAGTCATTCATATCCTTAAAGAAGACAGTGGCTTTGACTACGTTCTCCATGCCGAGGCCTGCGGCCGTGAGTACGGCCTTGACGTTGACCAGGACCTGCCGGGCCTGATCGGCTGCCCCACCGGGGACGATCTGGCCCGTGGCAGGGTCGATGGGTATCTGGCCGGAACAGAAGAGCAGGTCTCCGGCCCAAACGGCCTGGGAATAGGGGCCGATGGCGGCCGGGGCGTTCTTGGTGTCGATGATCTCTTTGGCGGACATGAAGTGCTCCTTGAGTGAGGCTCGGACATGTGTACCCCAGCAACGAGGCGAGGCCAAGACCTAGCAATGACAACCTGTATGCGGTAAAGAGGCGGATAGTCACAGGCGTTTGGCGGGCGTGCGGACGCGGATAACGACCGTCCCCAGGATCAAATATCCCGAGAAAGCGGCGTTTCCGGACGCCTGGGCAACCCGAACAGTTCTCTCCCGCCTTCAGGGCGGATTGCGCGAAGAGCACGATATGGTTACCGGTTCCCACAGCAGACGCATGCTTGCGACCCTCCTGGCCGTTGCCGTGGGGATGGGGGTTTATCTCGTCCACAGCGTGTCCTGGCACCGGCAGGATGAGCTCCGGCAACGTTGGACCGAATGCCGCAACGCCAGCCTCCTGGCCGACGAAGCCGCAAGCGCGTTCGTGGACCGTTATGTGGCGTTGTTCACCGGGGTGGCCCGAATCCCCGCGGTCCGTTCCCACGATGCGGCCGCATCAGGAGACTATTTCCGGCAGTTGGAGCAGTCCTTTCCTGAAGCGGAGAACATCGCCGCTACCGGAAAGGACGGTTGTTTCTTCGCCTCCGCCAAACCCCTTTCCGTTCCGCCGCAATGCATTTCCGGCAAGGAATTCTTCCAACGAGTGGCAAAGGGAGCTCCTCTAGCGGTGATGCAGCCCCACCAGGGTCCCATCACTGGAGAAATGGTCACGGGAGTTGTCGTGCCTCTGACCGGCGACAGCGGAGAATTCAACGGCCTCGTCGGCGCATCCATCCATTTCTCGGCGCTTTCGGCCAGATGGGACGAACTGGCCGCGTCCGTCAAACCGTCGCTGGTGGTCTACGGTCAGTCGGGCCAAGTCAACTACGCCACCGGGCCGTTCGCCGGCTTGCTCGGCAAGGCCGTTCGCGAACAGGCGCCGAGCCTGCTGGAGGTCGACGCCAAGGGCGACTTTCCTTCCGTCAGGTTCGAGGGCCTCGAGTACCTGGCCGGAGTGCTCGAATCCAGAAGCAGCGGCCTGACCATCCTGGCGCTCATGCCCAGGCAGGTGGGCGTGCTCGGCTACTTCCGGGACCATCCGGAAACACCCTGGATGGTCTCGTGCATCGCCATACTGCTGGCCATGGCCGGATATCTGCAGTGGAAACACCGGACATGGGAGCGGGCGCTTACGACCAGCGAACATCGCTTCCGCATGATTCTCGAGCATTCCCCGGCTGGCATCGGGGTGTACGAGGCGGTCTCGGGTCGTTGCGTTGCCGCCAACCGGACCATGGCCGACCTCATGGGAGGGACGCTCGAAGAGTTGCGGCGGCAGAATTTCAGGGACCTTGCCTCCTGGAGGAACTCTGGGCTGCTCGCCCTGTCTGAACGCGTGCTCTCGAGCGGCGAGCCATCCCGCATGGATATCGGCATGACGTCGAACTTCGGCAAGGAGGTCATGATCGACTGCCTGCTGGCCCGCATCGAGGCGGATTCCGTGCTCTACCTGCTCCTGATCATCGCGGACATCTCCGAAAAGACCCGCATGCAGGAGATCATGGTTCAGACGGAAAAGATGATGAGCCTGGGCGGTCTTGCTGCCGGAATGGCGCACGAAATCAACAACCCCTTGAGCGGTATCCTGCAGAACGCCCAGGTATTGGCGAACAGGCTGGAGAACGACACCCCCGTCAACCGCGCTGCGGCGTTCGAATCCGGTTGCGAGCTCGAGACCGTCTGGAGCTACCTGCGGCGACGAGACGCCTACGCGCTGTTGCGAGGCATCCGCGATTCGGCCAAGCGGGCCGCAGTGACAGTGTCCAACATGCTGGAATTCAGCCGCAAGACCAGCGGGGAAAAGACTTTCACGGACTTGAACGGCCTTCTGGACAGGGCTCTGGAACTCAGCCTGAACGACTACGACCTCAAGAAAAAATACGATTTCAGGAAGGTGCTCGTCGAGAAGGACTATGACACGTCACTGCCGCCGGTTCCCTGTACGGCCAATCAAGTGGAGCAGGTGGTGCTCAACCTGCTCAAGAACGCCGCCCAGGCCATGAAATGCTGCACGGAGGGCGTGGCTCCGTCCAGACTCGCGCTGCGCACGCGCCTGGACGGAGAGTACGTCCGAATCGAAGTGGAGGACAACGGTCCGGGCATGCCTGAAGACGTGCGCAAGCGAGTATTCGAGCCCTTCTTCAGCACCAAACCGCCCGGAGAAGGTACCGGGCTCGGCCTGTCCGTGTCCTATTACATCATCACCTCGAACCACAAAGGGACCTTCGAGGTGGTCTCGAAGCCTGGGCAGGGCACCACGTTCATCATCCGGCTTCCGCTTGGCGACGACGGCTCCAAAACAACGACTTTCTGATTCCTCCGTGCGGCTCGTCTGGACGCCCCTTCCGACAGGCCAATCCTTCTGGACGTTCCTCCGATTCATGCCGTGCGCTGCTCCTTCGATCAGGCAGTTATCTCTTCAGGAACTTCTCCCGCGACGCGAAGGAGGTATCCGAGAAATCCGAGAAGAGCCCATCCACGCCCAACTCGAAGAACTGGATGTACTCCGCCCGGGGATCGCCTCCGTACTCGGCAGCCAGGAAACGCGCCTCGTTGCGGAAAGTGTAGGGATGCACCAGGAGCCCGGCCGCGTGGGCGTCGCGCACGAGCGTTGACGGGGCCTTGAGGGACTTGTCCGGGGTCTCGCCCACGATGAGGCGCTTCCAAGGGCCGATGCCCGCCGCGTATGCGGCCATGCCTTTGAGTTCCGAAGGCTTGCACAGGTCGGCGTAGGTGCGCGGGTCGCCCGAGACCACAAAATCGTACGGGCGCATGTCCGGTTCCTCGAAGAGTTGGATCAAGGGGACGTCGATCATCTTTTTCAAATCCTTGAGGTTGGCAACCTCGAAGGACTGGATGAACACGGGCGAATCCGCCTTGTCCCATCCGGCATCCTTGAGTTCCCTGACGAGCGGCTCCTCCAGGTTCAGGCCGATGGAGCGGAAATAGGTGGGATGCTTGGTCTCGGGGTAGATGCCGATCACCCGACCCGTTTCGGCGCTTTTGCGCTTGGCCAGCGCGATGATTTCCCGGAAAGTGGGTATCTCGAATTTTCCGTTGAAGGACTGGTCCCGGAATTCCAGGCGCTCCCTGGCCCGCAGGGTCTTGAGTTCGGCCAGGGTGAAGTCCTCGGTGAACCAGCCCTCCACCGGCTGGCCGTCGATGGTCTTCATGGCTTTTCGCTCCGGAAATTTCACGGCGACGTCCGTGGTTCCGGATATCTCGTTCTCGTGGCGGGCCACCAGCACGCCGTCACTGGTGGAAACCAGATCTGGCTCGATGAAGTCCGCTCCCAGCTCCACAGCCAGTTCGTAGGATGCCAGGGTGTGCTCGGGACGGTAGCCGCAGGCTCCCCGGTGGCCGATTATGATGGGTGATTTGGCGGCTGGCAGGGCGATATCCTCCGTAAATGATGCGAAAAGAATGAGCGCGGCCAGAAGTGCGCTGGGAATCCTCATGATGGTCTCCTGTGGCGCGGGGCCTCACGCGGGCATTTACCCCGGACGCGTTTTATGGAAACATCAGACGACTTTACCCGCCAAGGACCATACATGAAAGACCTCATGCTCGTACATATATCCGGCACCGACCGGCCGGGCATAGCCTCCACCGTCTCGGGGCTCCTGGCCGAGTACGGCGTGGACATCCTGGACATGGGCCAGGCCGTGATCCACGACGCCCTGTCCCTGGGCCTGCTCGTGCGCATCCCCGAGGGGGGCGAGTCCGCCGCAGTGGTCAAGGACCTGCTCTACGCCGCCCATGAAATGGGCATCAGCTGCAAGTTCACCCCGGTGAGCCCCGCGGGCTACACCAGCTGGGTCGAAGCCGCGGGCAAGCCGCGCTGGATCGTGACCCTGCTGGGGCGCACCATAAGCGCCGCCCAGGTGGCCGCCGTGACCCAGGTGGTGTCCTCCAACGGCCTGAACATCCAGTCGGTGAACAGGCTCACCGGCCGCCCGCCCCTGAACGACTCGGATACGCTGCGCCCGGCCTGCATCGAATTCTCCGTGCGCGGCAACCCGGGCGACGTCAAGGCCATGCGCAAGTCGTTTCTGGCCATCGCCGCCGAAATGGGCGTGGACATCGCCCTGCAGGAAGACAACGCCTTCCGCCGCAACCGCAGGCTGGTGGCCTTCGACATGGACTCCACGCTCATCCGTGTGGAGGTCATCGACGAGCTGGCCAAGGCATGGGGGGTGGGGGAGCAGGTGTCGGCCATCACGGAATCGGCCATGCGCGGCGAGCTGGATTTCCGCCAGAGCCTGGCCAAGCGCCTGAGCCTGCTCAAAGGCTTCCCGGTGGAGATGCTCGAAAAGGTGGCGGAGCATATCCCCTTAAACGACGGTGCGGAAAAACTGGTGCGCAACCTCAAGCGCTTTGGCTACAAGACCGCCGTGATCTCGGGCGGCTTCACCTTCTTCGGGGAAAAGCTCAAAGCACGGCTCGGCATCGACTACGTTCACGCCAACAAGCTCAAGATCGAAGACGGCAAGCTCACCGGCGAAGTGGACGGCGAGATCGTGGACGCCCAGCGCAAGGCCGAACTTCTGAAGAGCATCGCCCAGAGCGAGAACATTTCCCTCAAGCAGACCATCGCCGTGGGCGACGGGGCCAACGACCTGCCCATGCTCAACCTGGCCGGCTTAGGGATAGCCTTTCGGGCCAAGCCCGTGGTGAAGGAGGGGGCCGGACACGCCATCTCCACCCTGGGGCTGGACGCGGTGCTCTACCTGCTGGGCTTCCGGGACAGGGACATCGAGTAACCCGGTCAGATCTGCATGTTAACTCATGGCCGGTTCGTTCACTCGGACCGGCCTTTTCGCCAGTGCGACCCGTGAGCCGCAATTTTGCCGCCTGAGGGAAAAAATCCCTCCGAAATCTCGCCTGAGTCCTCCCCCTTTCCTTTGCGCCGTGGTAGCGTCCTTCCCAAAATCAACCAGTCCGGAAGATGAAGTCGATCTTCTCGGGTAAGGAGGCGCTTCATGTTCAAGAACATCCTGGTCCCCATCACCCCGTCGTCCTACTGCGAACAGGCCGCTGACGCGGCGATCTCCTTTGCGCAGAGCTTCGGATCCACACTGACCCTTCTGCACGTCTATGGTTTCGAGCACCTCTGGGGCGAGGCGGAGCTTTTGGCCTTGCCCGGCGAACTCGACCGGATCAAGGCCGGAATGACCAGCCACTATGCCAGCAAACTCCAGGGCGTGCCCAACCACGTGATCGCGGCGGAACAGGGGGTTCCCCACGTGGAAATCCTGCGCAAGGCGCGGGAAATCAATGCGGATCTCATCGTCATGTGTCCATCCGCAAAGCAATTGCCGACGATGCACGATCTCCAGCAGCCCAGGGTCGGGCACACCCTGGAACGCGTCCTTCAGGACGCATCCTGCCCGGTGATGATGGTGAGCCACCCGGCCCCGCACGGCGCGGGGGTGTTCCGGCGCGTCATCGCGGCCACGGGATTTTCCGCAAAGGACGGTTTCTGCATCGACTATGCCTCCCAGGTTGCCGGAAAATGCAATGCGGGTCTCACCCTGTTCAACGTGCTGGACACCGACAGCGTGGCGGCGAACATGCCGCAGGAGGAAATCGCGCGGGTCATCAGCGAGCGCATGGACAGGATGGCGGCCGAGTACGGCGTCCTGGCGCAGGGCGCGGCCGACGTGGAGTACGTGTGCCATGAAGGCCAGACGGCGGTGGAGATTCTCAAGCTGGCCAGACTGCGTGGGGCTGATGTCATCGTCATGGCGCACCACACCAGGGAGTCGGACCCCGAATGCGCCTTCGAGAGATCCACAGTGGTGAACGTGGCATTTCGGGCGCTGTGCCCGGTGGTGAGCATCAACCGAAAGTTCACGATCGGGGGGAGTGGAGCGTAGGGGAAAGGGCTTAGTCCGCGCCTTGCAGGTGCGCGGGCATCCGGTTATGATTTGGTCATCCGATTGGGGTGCGCCGGCCTGGGGCCGGGGCTGAGATCACACCCATGGAACCTGACGCGGTTCGAACCGCCGGAGGGAATTCGGATGCCCGCTGCTTCCCCGTATTCCTTCCCCGCCGCGTTTCCGCCAACATTCATGAGGCCGCCATGCCCATTGCTTCGTCCGCTTTCGCAAGCCTGAGCCGTATCCGCGAGCGGGGTCCTCTCGTGGTCAACATCACCAACAACGTGGTCACCAACAGCACGGCCAACGCGCTCCTGGCCCTGGGAGCCTCCCCGGCCATGACCCACGCTCCAGCCGATGCCGCGAGCCTCGCCGCCCTAGCCGGCGCGGTGGTGCTCAACATGGGCACCCCGGACGAAGCCATCTCCGCCAGCATGCTGGCCGCGGGCGCGGCGGCCAACAGGGCGGCCGTGCCAGTGGCCTTCGATCCTGTGGCCGCCGGGGCCACCCCCTATCGCCGGAGTCTTGCGGAAACCTTGCTGGCCCAGGTGAAAGTGGCCGTGCTGCGCGGCAACGCCTCGGAAATTCTGCACTTGGCTGGCGAGGACGCCGCGTCCAAGGGTGTGGACAGCGCCCATGAAAGCGACGCGGCCGAAGAGGCGGCGACGCGGCTGGCCCATAGGCTCGGCTGCGTGGTGTGCGTGAGCGGGGCAGTTGACGTGGTGACCGATGGCGAGAAGACCGTGCGCCTGGCTGGAGGCCATCCGCTCATGACCAGGGTGACCGGGTTCGGCTGCACGGCCACGGCCCTTGTCGGGGCCTTCCTGGCCGTCACGGAGTCTCCCTTCGAGGCCACGCTCCAGGCCATGGCGGTCATGAGCTGCGCCGGGGCCATGGCCGCCGAGGGCGCGGCCGGCCCCGGAAGCATGCAGGTTCGTTTCCTGGATTTTCTGTACGGCCTGACCCAGACCGACCTGAAAAGCCGAGTGAGGGTGTTGTGACGAGCGTTCCGCAAGGCGGCGAAGGCAGGGAAGAGGGAGCGTCCGGGCAGGGCGCGTGTCCGGGGGAGAATCCAACGGTCTCGAAAGTATCATCCCCGGTGGAAACGCCACCGGGGATCGAACGCGGACTGCCCACGTTCGAGTATGGGGCGGCCGAGATAGACTACCTGAAACGACGCGACAAAAAGCTCGGCGCGGCCATCGACCGGCTGGGCATGATTCGAAGAAAAGTCATGCCCGAACCGTTCCCGGCGCTGGCGAAGAGCATCGTGGGCCAGCAGGTTTCCAGCAAGGCCATGGAGACGGTTTACGGACGGCTCGACCAGGCGCTGTCCGGGGTCACGCCCGCCTCGGTGGCCGGTGCCGACGTGGAGGCCATCCAGAAGTGTGGCCTGTCCATGCGCAAGGCCAGGTACATCAAGGGGGTCGGGGAGGCGGTGTTTCGCGGCGACATCGACTTTTCACGGTTTGGCGAGATGTCGGACGAGGATGTCATCGCCAGGCTGGCGTCCTTGCCGGGCGTCGGCGTGTGGACGGCCGAGATGCTCCTGATCCATTCTTTTCACCGCCCCGACGTGGTCAGTTGGGGCGACCTGGCCATCCGGCGGGGCATGATGCGGCTCTATGGGCTGAAGACCCTGAGCAGGGAGCAGTTCGAGCGCTACCGCAGGCGGTACTCGCCGCACGGATCAGTGGCGTCGCTGTATCTGTGGGCGTTGTCCGTAGAGTAGGGCGTGAGGACTTACGGCATGCTCAATTTTGATCAGGTCGATACGTGCATGGAGTTCAAGGCAGGCAACGAGTCGCTGGTCTGTGTGCTGCATGAGATCTATGGAATAAACGATCACGTAGTCGAAACGTGCGAAGCATATTTCCGCAAGGGATATGACGTTGTCTGCCCGAACATGACCGGGCTGGAGCACTGTTTTCCATACGACGCGAAAACGGACGCCTACAACCATTTCATGAACAATGTCGGGTTTGCGTCTGCAGCGAATTCCGTGAGTGATCTCCTCAGGAAACAGAAGGAAAAATACAGGAAGATAATACTTGTCGGGTACAGCGTCGGGGCGACAGTGGCCTGGCTGTGCGCCGGCGAGGAAGGCCTGTGCGACGCGGTGGTCTGCCATTACGGATCAAGAATCCGTGACCATGTCGATTTGGCGGCCACGTGCCAGGTCTTGCTGCTGTTCGCGGAGGGCGAAAAATCTTTCGACGCGCACCGGCTGGCTGAGCAACTGAAAAGCGGCGCGGTCGATGTCCATGTCCTTGCGGGGAAGCATGGATTCTGTGACAGGTTCTCGGAGAATTACTTCGATGAGTCGAGCAAAGTCGCTGAAAAGCTGGTTGAAGAATTTCTTGGCAAACCCGCTTCGCCGTCCCCAGGAGAATCGTTCGTCGCATGGTGACGAAACGGCATACCCCCTCCAGATGAAATGAAAAAACGGCCGGTCCGCATCGCGCGAACCGGCCGTTTTGTTCTTCAAGTGGGCTCGTGCTAGACCTCAAACAACATCTCCAGATCGTTCCTGGTCAAGCTCTTCCAGGCATCCTGCCCAGGAATAATCGCATCCGCGATGCCCTTCTTCATCTCCTGGAGCTTCAGGATCTTCTCCTCAACGGTGTTGGAGCAGATCAGCTTATAGCTGAACACCTGCCGCTTCTGGCCGATGCGGTGCGTGCGGTCCGTGGCCTGGTTTTCCACCGCCGGGTTCCACCACGGGTCGTAGTGGATCACGTAGTCGGCGCTGGTCAGGTTGATGCCGGTGCCGCCCGCTTTGAGCGAGATCAGGAAGATGGGGATGTCCGGGCTGTCGTTGAAGCGGTCCACCTGCTCGAAGCGGTCCTTGCTGGAGCCGTCGAGGTAGGAGAAGGGGGTCTGGTTGATCTGCAGCCAGCTGCGGATGATGTGCAGCATCTGCACGAACTGCGAGAACACCAGCACCTTGTGGCCTTCCTCCACGATGTCCGTGACCAGGTCCTTGAAGGTGTCGAACTTGCCCGAGGGCAGGTTGGTGTTCACGCCGGGCATGTCGAGCTTGAGGAGCCTCGGGTGGCAGCAGATCTGGCGCAGCTTGAGCAGAGCGTCCAGGATGGACATCTGCGACTTGGCCATGCCCTTTTCGTCCACGTCCTTGAGAACCTGGTCGCGGAGCTTCTTGGCCAGCTGGGAGTACAGTTCGGCCTGTTCGTCGATGAGCGCGCAGTACTGGACGTTCTCCACCTTGGGCGGCAGGTCCTTGGCCACCTCGGCCTTGGTGCGGCGCAGGATGAAGGGCTTCACGCGCCCGCGCAGGTAGTCGAGGGTCTCTTCGTCGCCGTCCTTGATGGGCTTGACGATGCCGCGCTGGAAGGAGTTCTGGCTGCCGAGGAATCCGGGCATGAGGAACTCGAAGAGGCTCCACAGCTCGAAGAGGTTGTTCTCGATGGGCGTGCCCGAGAGGCACAGGCGCATCTTGCCGTTCAGGCGGCGCACCGAGCGGGCGGTGATCGTATTGGGATTCTTGATGTTCTGGGCTTCGTCCAGGATGATGGAGTTGAACTCGAAGTTCAAAAGCTCGTCCAGGTCGCGGCGCAGCAGCGCATAGGTGGTGACCACCAGCTGCGATTCGGCGATCTTCTTGAACATGCCCTCGCGCTTGGCCCCGTAGACGATGAGGCGCTTGAGCTGCGGCACGAACTTCTCGGCCTCGCGGTCCCAGTTGGGCAGGACCGAGGTGGGCACCACGATGAGGTTGGGGGCCTTGTTGCCGCGCTCCACCAGATGCTGGATGAAGGAGAGCGTCTGCACGGTCTTGCCCAGGCCCATCTCGTCGGCCAGGATGCCGCCGAAGCCGTACTCGCGCAGGAAGTTGAGATACGACAGGCCCTGGAGCTGGTAGGGGCGCAAGGATGCGTTCAGGTGCGACGGCGCCTTCAGGGGCACGATCTCCTTGAAGCTGTGGATCTTCTCGCGCAGGCTGTTCCAGAACGAGTCGGTGTGGGCCTCGGGCAGGTCCTCGAGGATCTTGTCCAGCACCGGGGCTTCGAACTGCTTGAAGCGCCTCTGGGGCGGCTTGTCCGGGTCGTAGCCCAGGGCGCGCAGCTTGTGGCCGATGCGCTTGAGCCAGCTTTCGGGAAGGCTCGTGTAGGAGCCGTCCTTGAGCTGCACATAGCGCTTGCCCTGTGTCCAGGCCTTCCAGATCTTGTCGATGGGCACGCGCTGGTCGTCGTACTGCACGGCCAACTCCAGGTCGAACCACTTTTCCTTCTCGTCGGACTCCACCTCGGCCACGATGACCGGCTGCGACAGCCGCACCTTGTAGCGGGTGAGGTTCTTCTCGCCGTAGACGCGGTATTTCTCCACCAGCTTGGGATAGGCGTCCAGGAGGAAGACGATGGCCTCCTCGGGCTCCAGGAACCAATTGGCGTTGTTGCGCGGCTGGAAGTTCATCTCCTGGAGCTGGGCGATGAGGGCGGCCTCGGCGTCCTGGTCGCGGGCCAGGAGGAAGCTCTTGCCCTCGAAGGAGTAGGAGCCGGTCTGGAGCTCCGGGTTGGGTCCTTCCTGGAAGACCTCGCCGTGCTCGGTCTCGTAGACGTTCTGCACCTGCAGGGTGAGCAGGCTTCCTTCCTCGTCCAGATAGAGCTTGGGGCTGTAATTGGCGGGCAGGAAGTTGGGCTTCATGCGGTCCAAAAATTCCTGCTGGCCGTGCAGGTCCGAGGCGGGGAACTTGGTCCAAACCCGGTCCAGGAACTCGGAGACGTCGCCCGACGGGATGAGCGGCGGATTCTCCACCATCTCCCGGATGAAGGGTGCGGGCAGGCCGGTCTGCACGGGGTAGAAGCTCTTGTTCCAGCACACCCACAGGGGCAGCTGGCCGTAGAAATAGGTTTCCTGTCCCTGGATGGAGAAGGGCGCCTTGCCGGGGCGGGCCAGGTAGATGTCGAACCTGAGGCCTTGCTCCTCCTCCATGATGGGGCGCAGCTGCAGGCGCATGGTGGAGCGTTCCACGCGCACGGGGCTGTCGGTGTCCTGCCAGTAGAGGTAGTATTCGCGGCCGACGGCCCAGAGGAACCAGGAGACGAGTCCGGCCGGAATGTCCACCCGGTGGCCCCGGTAGTCCAGGAAGTGGCCGATCTGTTCGGCGATGGCGGGCAGGCTGGGAGCGGTTTCGCACCAGTCGGGGTTTTGGATGATCTGGTCCAGGGTGATTTCTTGATGCACCTGGGAGAGCCCGGACTTGTTCTGGCGCCCCCGGAAGAATGCCACCTGCAGGCGTCCCGGCTCGGGGTAGAAGCGGTAGATGATGTAGTGCCGGCCGGCCTCCGGCTCGAAGGCGGTGGCGAAGAAATGGCGGAAACTCTGGCGCCACTCCACGTTGGCCTTGGCCAGGGCTTCGCTTTCCGGGCTCTTCTTAGCCTCGAGGCCCTTGATGTATTTGAGCGCCGTGGCGCCCACGTGGCGGCACACGCCGGAGAATGAATCCGGGCAGTTGCAGAAGAAGGTGACGGTCTCGTCCTCGAGGTTCAGGCCAAGCTCGGAAGTGTAGACCTGGAAGTCTTCCCCCTGGACTTGTCCCTCCACATCCCAGTATTGTTCCCGCTTCTTGACGTCGATTTTCTGGACGCCGTCCTGCGCGACGATTGAATGCGATCCGTCAATGATATATTCGGGGATCGTCTCCCGGACGAACTCCTGGAGAAGTTGCTTGGCTTTGCTCTCCTCGCTGGTGAGGGCCATGTGAATCCGTACTCCGTTCGAAACAAGAAAAGGTTCGATTACACCCAAGTACCCATTGCCTAACCCCACACTCTATGCATTTTCATCAGCAAAGCAAGCATTTCCCCCGCCAAGGGAGGATTTTCAAGATTTTAGGAGCGATGTTCTGCCTTTACGCCCTGTTCGTGTACGGGTGCGACTCCCAAAGGCAGGAGAGCGGGGGGAGCGCAACCACGGCCCAGGCCGAGGACGGGCGCCCCGTGCACGGCGGCCGCATCGTCATGGCCACCATCGGCGAGCCGTCCAACCTCATTCCGCCTTTGTCCACGGACTCGGCATCTCACGAGGTGGCCTCGCTCATGTACGTTTCGCCCTTGCGCTACGACAAGGACATCAGGATCGAGCCCTACGCGGCCGAGTCCTTCGAGATCCTCGACGGAGGCCGTCACCTCAAGTTCAAGCTGCGCGAGGACATCCGCTGGTTCGACGGCACGCCGCTCACGGCCGCGGACGTTGAGTTCACCTACAAGCTCATGATCGACCCGGGCACCCCAACGGCCTACGCCGGAGACTTCCTGGCCATCAAGGAGTTCAGGCTCACCGGGCCCTACACCTTCGAGGTGTTCTACGAAAAGCCCTTCGCCCGGGCCGTGGCCACCTGGGCTTCGGACATCCTGCCCAGGCACGCGCTTTCGGGCGAGGACCTGACCAACACCAAGTACGCCCGCCAGCCCATGGGGGCCGGGCCCTACAAGCTCAAGGAGTGGGTGGAGAACCAGCGCGTGGTCCTGGAAGCCAACCCGGACTACTTCGAGGGCAGGCCCTACATCGACGAGGTGGTGTACCGTTCCGTGCCCGACCAGACCACCCAGTTCATGGAACTCAAGGCAGGCAACCTGGACTACATCGGGCTCACCCCGCCGCAATACCTTTTCCTGACGGGCGGCCCAAAGTGGGAGCAGGGCTTCCGCAAATACAAATACCTGGCCTCGGCCTACACCTATCTGGCCTACAACCTCGAGCATCCCCTGTTCAAGGATCGGAAGGCCCGCCAGGCCCTGGCCCACGCCATCGGCAAGGAAGAGATCATCAAGGGGGCGCTCATGGGCCTGGGCGTGCCCACCATCGGGCACTTCAAGCCCGACTCCTGGGCTTACGACCACGACATCCAGGACTACGAGTACGATCCCGGCAAGGCACTTATGATGCTCGCGGAGCTCGGCTGGAAGCGCGAGACCACCTCCGGGCCCCTCATGCGCGATGGCAAGCCCTTCGCCTTCACCATCATCACCAACCAGGGCAACGAGCAGCGCATAAAGACCTGCGCCATCATTCAGAACCAGCTGGCCCGCATCGGCATCCAGGTGAAGGTACGCACCATCGAGTGGGCCACCTTCATCAAGGAATTCGTGGACCTGCGCCGCTTCGAGGCCATCGTGCTGGGCTGGTCCATCCCCCAGGACCCCGACGCCTTCGACGTGTGGCATTCCTCCAAGATCGCCAAGCCCGGGCTCAACTTCGTGGGGTACGCCAACCCCGAGGCAGACGCCCTGCTGGAACAGGGCCGCAACATGGTGGACCCCGCCCTGCGCAAGCCGGTCTACGACCGCTTCCAGGAGGTCCTCCACGATGACCAGCCCTACTGCTTCCTGTACACCCCCTACGCCCTGCCCATCCTCGCGGAGCGCATTCACGGCGTGGAGCCGGCCCCGGCCGGGATTTCCTGGAACTTCATCCGCTGGTGGATTCCTGCGAGCCAGCAAAGAAACGCATACTCACAATGATCCGCATTAACGAAATCATGGACAAGGTCGCGCCCTACATGGACCAGGCCGGCCAGGACCTCATCACCAAGGCGTACGTGTATTCCGCGGCCGCCCACGCCGGGCAGACCCGGCTCTCCGGAGAGCCGTACCTGTCGCACCCGCTGTCCGTGGCCAACATCCTGGCCGAAATGCGCCTGGACGCCCCCAGCGTCTCCGCGGGGCTCCTCCACGACACCGTGGAAGACACCGTGGCCACCATCGACGAGATCGAGGAGCAGTTCGGCGAGGAAGTGGCCGACATCGTCGACGGCGTGACCAAGATCAGCCTCATGTCCTTCGAGAGCAAGGAGGAGGCCCAGGCCGAGAACATCCGCAAGATGGTCTTCGCCATGGCCGAGGACATCCGGGTCATCCTAGTGAAGCTGGCGGACCGCCTGCACAACATGCGCACCCTGGACTTCCAGAAGCCCATCAAGCGCCAGCTCATCAGCCAGGAGACCATGGACATCTACGCGCCCCTGGCCAACCGCCTGGGCCTGCACAGAGTTAAAGTCGAACTTGAAGATCTGGCCTTCAAGCACCTCAAGCCGGAAATCTACGAACAGCTTAAGCAGGGTGTGGACCAGCACGAGGTGCTGGACGAGACCTACATCGAGAAGGTCATCACCATCATCCGTAGCCTCATGGAGGAGAACGGCATCAAGGGCAGGGTGCTCGGGCGCAAGAAGCACCTGTGGAGCGTGCACAACAAGATGAAGGCCCAGGGCCTGGCCCTGGACCAGGTGCACGACATCGTGGCCTTCCGCATCATCGTGGGCAGCCTCAAGGACTGCTACGCCGTGCTGGGCCTGGCCCACTCGCTTTGGAAGCCGGTGCACGGGCGCTTCAAGGACTACATCTCCATGCCCAAGGCCAACATGTACCAGAGCCTGCACACCACGGTGATAGGCCCGGACGGCGAGCGCATCGAGATACAGATCCGCACCGAGGAGATGAACCAGTTGGCGGAACTGGGCGTGGCCGCGCACTGGGCCTACAAGGAGCGCGGCAAGAGCGGCAAGATGGCCGCCAAGGACGCCGAGCGCTTCACCTGGCTGCGGCAGATCATGGACTGGCAGCGCGAGGCCACCGACTCCAAGGAGTTCATGCACTCGCTGCGCTACGATCTTTTCCAGGACGAGGTCTACGTCTTCACGCCCAAGGGCGAGGTCAAGGAAATGCCCGAAGGCGCCACCCCCATCGACTTCGCCTACTCCATCCATACCCAGGTGGGCAGCCACTGCTCCGGGGCCAAGGTCAACGGCAAGCTGGTGCCGCTCTCCACGCCGCTCAAAAATGGCGACACCGTGGAGATCATCACCGACAAGAACCGCACTCCAAGCAAGGACTGGCTCAAGTTCGTCAAGACCGCCAGGGCGCGCACCCGCATCAAGCACTGGGTCAAGAACCAGGAGCGCGAGGAGGCCATCACGCTCGGCAAGGAAATCCTGGAGAAGGAAGGGCGCAAGCTCGGGGTGAACGTGGCCCGGGTGGCCAAGGAGAACGGCTTCGCCCCGGTGCTGGCGGAGTACAACTTCCCCGGCATGGAAGACCTGTACGTGGCCGTGGGCTACTCCAAGCTCACCCCCCGGCGCATCCTGAGGGCCTTCCTGCCCAAGCCCGAACCGGGCAAGGCCGAGGCGGCCACGGCCGAGGCCCAGGCCGCCAAGGACGCGCAGGCAGCCGAAACGGCCAAGGGCAAGGTGGGCGAATCCATCCGCATCAAGGGCGTGGACAACGTCCTGGTGAGCTTCGCCGGTTGCTGCACCCCTCTGCCGGGCGACCCGGTGGTGGGCTACATCAGCCGGGGCAGGGGGGTCATCGTGCACACCCACGACTGCCCCAACCTGTCCAGCCTCGAACCCGAACGCCTGCTGCAGGTCTCCTGGGAGGGCCAGGAGGACAAGCCCTATCCGGCCAAGATCGCCATCCTGGCCCACAACAAGAAGGGCGTGCTGGCCAAGATATCGGCAATTCTCTCCGACGACGGGGTGAACATCGATTCCGGCACCTTCAACTCCAACGTGGACGGCCGCACCGAGATCGTTATGACCGTGGAGGTGAAGGACGCGAGCCACCTCTACCGCGCCATCGAGCACGTCCAGAAGCTCAAGGAGATCATCGAGGTCAAGCGCATGGTGGAGGAAACGGCGGGCTGAGCGAGGCTGCGGGGTGGACGCGCCGAGAGGGGGGACGTGCCGCCAGGGGGAAGCCTTCGCGGCCGAAGGGCTGCCGCCCCCTGGACTTCCCTGTGGCTTCGCGGGATACGCGTGAGCTAGAACAGCTCAACGTTCCGGTTGTCGGACTTGCTGGGCGAAGCGTCGCTCATCAGTTCGCCGGAATGCTTGAGCGCCTCAAGATAGGCGTCCCCCACGTGCTTGACGTCCAGGTCCAGGCTGGCGGCGTATTTCTCGGTCGCGTCCCAGTCTCCCGCCTCGATGCTGTCGATGAACTCCAGGATGCGGTGGCAGGGGTGGTCCTTGTCCAGGATGGCGTTCTTGACGCCGGAGGACAGGGGCAGCTGGGCGAGAATTTCCTCGAGGGGCATGTCCAGGATCGTGTCTATCTTGGAGAACAGGCCCACCAGGAAAAGCGCGTCCGCGGACAACCCCACCTGGAATTTGCTCGAGAGTATCTGGAGGAAAAAGGCCCGCTGCACGGAAATCCAGGACGCCTCCATGGCTTTGTTGGTCTGTTCCGGGTCCGAAAGGACGGCGGCCAGGAGCCACTTCTTGAGGTTTTTGGCCCCGAGAACCGTGGCGGCCCTTTCTATCGATCCGATTTTCACGCTGTATCCGAACGTGGCCGAATTCAGATAACGCAAAAGCCGGTACGAAAGGGAGACATCGCTACTGATGATGCATGCCAAGCGCCCCAGCTCCACGTCCTCCTTGCAGATTTCCGCAAGAATGCGCATGCGCGATGTGTCGCACGAGCCGATTTTCTTGCCCGAGATCATTTCCGGGCGCGAGAAATAGAATCCCTGGAACAGCGCAAAACCGAGCGACCTGGTGTATTGCATCACCTCCGCGTTCTCGACTTTTTCGGCCAGCAGGGTGATGTTCTTCTTCAGGAGCGGTTCGGCCATGGCGAAAATCTCGCTGTGACTTCTGCCCAGCACGTCGACCTTGACGATGTCGGCCACATCGAGGAACGGCAGGAACCTGGGGCCGCCCACGTAGTCGTCGATGGCGATCATGTAGCCGTTCCTTTTCAGCTCGCGGCATTTCTCCAGGACGTCCGTGGTGGGGTCGATCATCTCCAGGATTTCCACCACGGTCTTTTTGGGGGGCAGGGCGTGGGCGAAGTCCTCCATGAGCAGGCGTTCTGTAAAATTGATGAAATATCTCGATTTATTGTGAAAAGGCCCGGTGTGAGCCAGCAGGAATCCGTCGGCGATCACCTTTTGGGTGGCCAAGTCACCGTCATTGAAGAGGGAGTTTCCCGCCCCGGTGTTCTGACGAAACAGGAGCTCGTATCCGTAGACGTTGCCGCCCGCGTCATAGATGGGCTGGCGGGCGACGCAGATGGGCTGGGAAACTTCGTTGTTGACGATGATCATCGAGGTGTTTCCTTGATCGACGGACTCGGCTGCGGCGCGGGCGCGCCGGATCGATCGACTGGCCACATATTCATGGAAGTGCGATATTTCCTACATGGGCGTGTGCTTAACAAGAGGCGGGCGAATCAGGCAAGGGAATAAGGCTTCCTGTCGTGCGCCAAAAATACGGGCGCGCATATAGCCGCAGAAGGAGGGGCGCTGCAGGTCATGCGGCAGCGCCGGTCCATGGCCGTCGTAAAACCGTTTTCTTAAGTAATGCCCCAAACGAAATCGGGGCATTACGATCATCTCGTAATGCCCCGGAGTCTTTGGTCGGGATGAGAGGATTCGAACCTCCGGCCTCTGCGTCCCGAACGCAGCGCTCTAGCCATGCTGAGCTACATCCCGATGTGCGAGGAAGGCGTTCTAAACGAGTGGAGCAGCTTTGGCAAGCACGATTTCATATTGTCAAAACATCGAGTTTTCACGTATCCTTTGAGCTGTCATGTCATCCTCTAATGTTATACGGCTGCTCGTCTCTTCGGCCGGAATCCCGGCCGGCACGCTAACCGTCAAAGGATTTTCATCGTGATCAGTGTCGTCGTCGTCGATGATTCCGCGTTCATGCGCAAGGCGCTCGCCTCCATGCTCGAAAAGGATCCCGAGATCCATGTCGTGGCCACGGCCCGCGACGGGCAGGAAGGACTCGAGCTTATCCGCAAGCACAATCCCGATGTCATCACCCTGGACATCGAGATGCCCCGCATGGACGGTCTCACCGCGCTCAAGCACATCATGATGGAGATGCCCAAGCCCGTGCTGATGGTCAGCTCCCTCACCGTGGAAGGGGCCGAGGCAACGCTCAAGGCCATGGAGCTCGGCGCGGTCGATTTCATCCCCAAGCAGCTTTCCAAGGTCTCCCTGGATATCGTCAAGATCGAGGAAGACCTCCAGGCCAAGGTCAAGCAGATCGCCCGGCGCAAGTTCAGGCCGCCCATGGCCTTCCGCAAGACCTGCGTGCCCACGTTGAGCGCCCCCTGCGCCCCTGGGGAGCACGAGGCCCGCAAGGATTTCGTCAGGCCTTCCGGGTCGCTTACGCGCGACGTGGTGGCCATCGGCGTTTCCACCGGCGGGCCTCCGGCCGTGCAGAAGGTGCTCTCGGCCCTGCCCAAGGATTTTCCCGCCTCCATCGTCATCGCCCAGCACATGCCCGCGGCCTTCACCGGCCCCTTCGCCAAGCGCCTGGACGGCGTGTGCCAGGTGTCGGTCAAGGAGGCCGAAACGGGAGACAGGCTCGCCCCCGGGAAGGTGTTCATCGCGCCCGGAGGCAAGCACCTGAAGCTGATCCAGAAGGTGAGCCGGGTGGAGATCGAAATCACCACCGACCCCGCCGACGCCCTTTACAAGCCTTCGGCCAACGTGCTCGTGGGCTCGGCCGCCGAAGCCGTGGGCAAGCGCGCCCTGGGGGTGATCCTCACGGGAATGGGCTCGGACGGCCTCGAAGGCGTCAAAATTCTCAAGCAGAAAGGCGGTCGCGCATTGGCCCAGTCCGATTCCTCCTGCGTGGTCTACGGCATGCCCAAGGCCATCGTGGACGCGGGACTTGCCGACGAAATCGTGGACATCGACGAAATGGCCCAGGCCATCATGCACGGTCTCTATAAATGAGCAGCGAGCCGTCCGGAAAAGGGACGGCAGCCGGGGAGCTTATGGGTGAGCACGACGAATTGTTTGGCCAACTGCAGTCCGGAGACGTAGAGCAGGAACGCGAAGCCGCTTTCGCCGCCGGGGAAGCCAGAATCGAGGAAGCGGTCCCCCTGCTCGCCAAGCTGGTGCAGAGCCAGAACCTGGGCGTACAGGAGGCGGCCGACAGGGCGCTACGCCGCATCGGCGGCCCGGCCGTGGTGCGTGCCGTTGCTCCTCTTCTGCGCTCCGACGACCCGCCCGCCCGCAACATCGCCATGGACGTCATGCGCGAGGTCGGAGACCAGGACTTCCCGACCCTCGTGGCCCTTCTGCACGATGACGACCCGGACATGCGCATATTCGCCTCCGACATCATCGGCTCCACGGACAACCTCATGGCCGTGGACCCGCTCTGCGAAGCCCTGCTCAAGGACCCCGAAGTCAACGTCCGCTACCAGGCGGCGGTCAGCCTGGGGGCGCTCGGCAAGCCCGAGGCGGCCAAATGCCTCAACAAGGCCCTGGCCGACGACGAGTGGGTGCAGTTCGCGGTCATCGAGGCCCTGGCCAAGATACGCGACGAATCCTCCGTGAGCGCGCTCATCGGGGCGCTCGGAAAATCCTCCGACCTGGTGGCCTCCATGATCGTGGACGCCCTGGGCGAGATCGGCAACGTCAAGGCCGTGACCATGCTCATCAAGCGCCTGGACGACTCCCCGGCGGCGCTTCGCAACAAGATCTGCAAATCCGTGGTGAAGATCCTGGGCGGCAAGTCCTTGACCCTGCTGTCCGACGCCGAACGGGTCAAATTCCGTGACTACCTGCTGGCGGCGCTCTCAGACGAGGATACGGAAATCCAGGACGCGGCGGTGCACGGGCTGGCCTTCGTGGGCGGGACCACCTCATCCCAGGCCATTCTGGAGCTTGCCGGAGCCCTCGACCCGGACCGCGACCAGGACCGCCTCGAGCTGGCCATAACCACCCTGACTGCCATGGGACTCTCCGAAGCCCTGAAGAACGCGCTGACTTCCGGCGAACACGCCCTGTCCATGATCGCCGTGGAGGTCCTCTCCCGCATAGGCGGCCCCGAGGTTTCAAGCCTGCTCATGGCAGTCTTCTGGAAACGCGACCGGGACGTGCAGCGCGAAATCGTGCAGGCGCTGCTCAAGGTCGGCGGGGCCGAAGCCGTAGAGTTCTTCCAGGACGTGCTGGCCCGCAACGCGGACGGGACCGTGCTGAAGGGCGCCCTGGCCTTCCTGGGGCAGAAGATGCGCGTGGTCGGCGCGTCCGACGCCATTTTCGCCCTGCTGAGCCACCCCTATGACGACGTGAAGGAGGCGGCCCTTGACGCGTGCGTGGCCCTGGGGACGCCCGAGATGGCCTCTCGATTCAAGGAGATGGCCCGGTCGGACGAGCCCATCGACCGGCTCATGGCCGTCTTTGCCCTGGGCAAGATCGAGCCTGAGAAAAACCTCGTGGAACTCAAGGCCGCCCTTGAAGACGAAATCCCCGACATCCGCAAGGTCGCCATCGAAGCCGTGGCAGGCCTGTGCGCCCCGGACGGCGAGGGTCTGAAACTCCTGGTTTCCCGGCTTTCTGACGAGTCCCGGGAGGTGCGCATCGCCGTGGTTGAGCAGATCGGCCATTGCTGCTCCCTGAGCGAGGGCACCACCTACCTCGTGCAGGCGCTGGACGACCCGGACGACTGGGTACGCATCCGCGCCCTGGAGGCGCTCGGCATGCGCACGGCCCGCGAAGCCGCACCGAGGCTGGTGGAGCTTCTTGAGAGCCCCAACAAACTGGTGGCTCTCAAGGTGGTGGAGACGCTAGGAGAAATCGGCGGCAATGTCGCTTTCCGCGCTTTGCTGGAAGTGCTCAACGGAAGCGACCCGGAACTGACGGCAGCAGCGGAGGACGCGATCTCGAAGATTCAAGAAGAACAGGGTGTGGGTCACTAAATGTCCTCGCTTTTCTCCAAGACCATCTCCTTGCGAAAGGAGCTCAAGATTGCGGATTCCGAGTTCGTGCAACTCAGGGACTACATTTACCAGCAATCGGGCATCTACATCGCGGATAACCGCAAATACCTGCTCGAGAACAGGCTGGCCAACCGTCTCAAGGAACTCAACCTCAAGAGCTTCGCAGAGTACTACCATTTCCTGCAGTACGACCCCGGCAAGCGCCAGGAACTCAACCGCCTCTTCGAAGTGGTCACCACCAACGAGACCAGTTTCTACCGCAATCCGCCCCAACTGGCGGTCTTCCAGAACAACGTCCTCCCCGAGGTCCTCGATAAGCAGCGCAAGCTGGGCGGAAAAAAGCTGCGCATCTGGTCCGCCGGGTGCTCCACCGGAGAGGAACCGTACACCCTGGCCATCATCCTGCACGAGGTCCTGAAAAGCGAGATCAACTCCTGGGACATCAAGATCACGGCCAACGACCTGTCTGAAGCGGTCCTGGCCTCGGCCCGCAACGGGGTCTACAACGACTACACCCTGCGCACCACTCCCAAGGAGATCGTGACCAAGTATTTCTCAGCGGAGGACGGCAAGTTCAAGGTCAAGCCAGAGGTGAAGCGCCTGGTCAACTTCGGGCAGATCAACCTGAGCGACAAGGCCATGCTCAAGCGCGTGGACCGCTCCCAGCTGGTGTTCTGCCGCAACGTCATCATCTACTTCGACGACGAGATGAAAAAGAACGTCATCGGGTCGTTCTACGACAACCTGCTTCCCGGAGGATTCCTGCTCATCGGCCACTCGGAGTCGCTGCACAACATATCGCGCGCCTTCAAGCCGAAACACTACCCGGGCGCCATCATTTATTTGAAAGAAGGATAAAGAAAATCCGCATGTTGGCCGAGAAATATCATGATGGCCCAGCCCTTTCCCGCCGGAAACGGTGGTGAGCGAGCGTGGGAGCAAGCGTAGTGGCCATCGCCAACCAAAAGGGAGGCGTCGGCAAGACGACCACGGCCTTGTCGCTGGGGGGAGCCTTGGCCAGGCTGGGCAAAAAGGTCCTGCTGATGGACTTGGATCCGCACGGTTGCGCTTCGGTCCATCTGGGGATGTTTCCAGAGAACGTGCCCATATCGGCCTACGACCTGCTGCTGGCCGAGTCGTTCGACCGCGAGCTCTGGAACAAGGCCGTGATCCTGGCCCCGCAGGGGGGCGTGGACATAGTGGCCAGCAACGTCAGGCTTTCGGAGCTGGATATCGACCTCAAGGGACGCGAGAACAAGGGGCTTCTGCTCAAGAACCTGCTGGCCGAGGCGGCGCTGGGGTACGACTTCGTGATCCTCGATTGTCCGCCGAACATGGGAGTACTTCTGGTGAACGCGATGGTGGCCTCGGATCTGCTCATCATCCCCATCCAGACTGAGTTTCTGGCCTTGCACGGATTGCGGTTGATATTCGATTCGATCCGCCTGCTGAACAAGGTGCTCCCGAGGCCCGTGGCCTGGAAGGCCCTGGCCACCATGTTCGACCGGCGCGCCGGGGCGTGCCGCAGGGTGCTTGAGCTTCTGCGCAAGAAACTCGGCTCCAAGATGTTCGAGACGGTGATCGACATGGACACGCAGTTCAGGGAAGCCAGCGCCAGGGGACAGGTGATCTACGACGTGGCCCCGGAGTCCCGGGGAGCCAAGGAATACATGGCCTTGGCCAAGGAAATACTGCCCGCATGAAAACGCTGGAAAACTACTTTGAGCACGACGTGGCTCTCCCCGAATCGGGCCAGCGGTCCGCAGACTTGACGGGTTCCGAACGCGCGTTCCTGGAAAAATACGTCGGGGCAGGGTGGGAAAACACTCCGGAAGGCAGGGCCCTCAAAAGCCCCGTCCAGGCCGAGCAGGTCATGGGAGCCGCCACGGACCAGGAGGCACCCGAGTCCGGCGTGGACCTCGAGTCGAGCCTCATGGCCGAGGAAGAACTCAGGCTGGTGAGCTTTTACGTGTCGGGACAGGTCTTCGCCGTGCCCATCATGCTGGTGCAGGAGGTGCTTCGCGCCGTGGCGGCCACCAAGCTCCCGGCAGCTCCGCCGTTTCTCGCCGGAGTGACCAACCTGCGGGGCCGGGTGACGCCGCTTATCGACCTGGCCTGCCTGCTGGACGTGCCGGCCGAAGACGGGCAGGAGGACAATTTCCTCATCGTCTGCCGGTTGCGCGACATGCAGATAGGCTTGCGAGTTCGAGCCATCGACACCATGTACAAGGCCCCGCGTGCCGATATAGAATGGAACATCGAATCCCAGGTGGGCGTGAACGCTGAACTCATGGCCGGCCTGCTCAAGGCCGGCGACAGGCTGATCAAGATACTGTCGGTCAGCCGTCTCTTCCAGAAAGTGCTCAAGAGCTAGGAGCCCATTATGCCAAAGACGATTCTTATCGTGGACGATTCCAAAACCGTTCGCAACCTTGTGGCCTTCATCATGAAAAAGGAAGGTTTCAAGGTGGTCACGGCCGAGGACGGTCTCGATGGCCTGGAGAAGCTCTACTCCTCCGAGAAGATCGACCTGATCATCTCGGACATCAACATGCCCCGCATGGACGGCTTCACGTTCATCAAGAGCGTGCGGGAACAGGATGCCTACAGCGACATACCCATCGTGGTGCTCTCCACCGAAGGGCAGGAGAAGGACATCCAGGCCGGGCTCTCCATCGGCGCCAACATGTACATGGTCAAGCCGGCGCAGCCCGAGAAAATGGTCAAGAATGTCAAGATGCTGCTTGGCTAGACGGCTTCAATTCGCCTTACAGAGGTACTCATGAGCCAGGATTTCATGGATCCGGAACTCTTCGCCGATTTCATCGTCGAAGCCAAGGAGCACCTGGAGACCATCGAGCCCAACCTGCTTGAGCTCGAGAAGAACCCGGAGAACCTTGGCCTGCTCAACGAAATTTTCCGGCCCATGCATTCGCTCAAGGGCGCGTCGGGATTTCTGGGGCTCAACCAGATAAACGGCCTGGCCCACAAGGCGGAAAACATCCTCGACGAACTGCGCAAGGGCAAGATCGGCGTCACCGCTGGCATCATGGACGTTATCCTGGCTGCCACCGACGCCCTGCGGACCATGATCGACAGCCTGGAAACCCACGGCTACGAGGGCGAGGTCGAGACCGCCTCCATCATCCACCGCATCGAAGCCATCCTGGCGGGCGAGGAACTGCCTGCGGCCGCCCCTTCCGGGCAGACCGCGCCCGCGTCCGAACAGACTGCCGCCAGTTCCTCCGAGGAGGTTGACGTGCCCAGACCGGAAAAGACCCCCGGAGGAGAATCACGCGGCTTCATCATGCCGGAAGCCACTGAGACCGGCCCGTCCTACGGGCTTCAGGCCATCGGCGAGGGCCACCTGAACGATTTCCTCGAGGAAGCCCAGGAGATCATCGAAAACCTGAACGCCTCTCTTCTCGAACTGGAGAAGGATCCCGCGGGCGCGGGCGGCGATCTGGTCAACGACACCTTCCGCTACTTCCACAACCTCAAGGGCAACTCCGGCATCATCGGCCACAAGGAGCTCAACTCCCTCACGCACGAGGCAGAAACCCTGCTCAACAAGGTGCGCAAGGGGGAAATGACCGCCACCCCGCGCATGATCGACCTGCTGCTCGGCACCGTGGATATGATGGAGACCCTGGTCTCCAAAATCGACGCCAAGCACAACCAGGCCACGCCCATGGATATCTCCTTCCTGGTGGACAAGCTCCAGCAGGCCGTGGCCACGGGCGACGTGGATTTCGGGGACATGGCCGTGCAGGCCGAACCGCTCAAGTCGTCCGAGTCTGTTGATGAGGCCGCGCCCGAACCCGAAGCGGCGCAGGCCCCGGAAGCCGCTCCCAAGCCGGAAGCTCCGGCCCCCGCGGACGAAACGGCCTCGTCGTCCGGCGACTCCGGCCTGGACGACGAGGATAAGGAAATTTTCGAGGAAACCGTCACCCAGCAGCTGGCCAACATCCATCTGGCCCTGGACGAACTGGCCAAGGACGGCACCAACAAGGAATACATCGACGGGCTCTACCGTTCGCTGGACACGCTACGCAACTCAACAGGCTACATGGGCTTCGGTGAGCTCAAAACCTACGCCGAGCGCACCGCCGGGCTCGTGGACCAGGCCCGGAAGACCGGCATGGATTTCGAGATGATGCTCGACATCCTGCGCCAGGAGTGCGGCATCCTCGAGGACATGATCAAGGCCGCCTTGGCCGCGCTCATGGGCGGCGTGAAGGCCGCGCAGCCTGCCGCACCCGAGAAGGCCGAGACGGTCGTCACGCCTGCTCCCGCGAAAGAAGAGGCGGCCAAACCGGAACCCGCCCCCAAGCCCAAAAAGGAAGAAGCTCCCAAGGCGCAGCCGAAGGCCGAACCGGCCCAGGCCGCCGCTCCCGCGTCTAAAGCCGAGCCGAAACCCGCCCCCAAGCCGGAGGCGGCCGCCCCCGCGCCTGCCGCTCCCTCGGCTCCAGGTGCGGCCAAGGTGTCCTCCACCATCCGCGTGGATCATGAGAAACTCGACCACCTCATGAACCTGATCGGCGAGCTCATCATCAACAGAAACCGGTACGCCCTGCTGGCCCGCTCCCTGGAAGAGGGCAAGCTCGACGTGCAGGAAATCGCCCAGCAGCTCACCGAAACCACCTATGCCATGGCCAGGCTGTCCGACGACCTCCAGGACACCATCATGAAAGTGCGCATGGTGCCCGTTTCTTCGGTGTTCTCCCGCTTCCCGCGCTTGGTGCGCGACTTGTCGCGCAAGTCGGGCAAGGAAGTGGAGCTGATCATGGAAGGCGAAGAGACCGAACTGGACAAGTCGGTGGTGGAGGTCATCGGCGATCCCCTGGTGCACCTCATCCGAAACAGCGTGGACCACGGCCTGGAGACCGAGGAAGCCCGCCTCGCGGCTGGCAAGAGCCCCGTGGGCAAGGTCTGGCTTCGCGCCTACCACCGGGGCAACTCCGTGGCCATCGAAGTGGAGGACGAGGGCAAGGGCATCGATCCGGCCAAGATGCGCGAGGTGGGCATCCGCAAGGGGCTCATCACCCCCGAGGAGGCCAAGAACCTCGACGACCGGGACGCCCTGGAACTCATCTTCATGCCGGGCTTTTCCTCGGCCGAGAAGATCACCGACATATCCGGGCGCGGCGTGGGCATGGACGTGGTGCGCACCAACATCAAGAATCTCAAGGGCACCGTGAGCGTGACCAGCGAGGTGGGCAAGGGCACCAAGTTCACCATGGCCCTTCCCCTGACCCTGGCCATCATCGACGCCCTCATGGTCATGGTGGGCGACCAGACCTACGCCATCCCCCTGGACGCGGTGTCAGAGACCACCAAGATCGAGGTCAAGCGCATGACCGAGGTCAACAAGCGCAAGGCCGTGACCCTTCGCGGAGAGGTCCTGGGCATTATCGAGCTGCGCGAGGTGCTCGAACTCCCTCCCGCCCCGGAAGACGACAAGGAGATCGTGTCCATGGTCATCCTCCACGACAACGACCGCCGCCTGGGGGTCATCGTGGACAAGTTGCTGGAGCGGCAGGAAGTGGTCATCAAGCCCCTGGGCAGCTATCTCTCGGAGTTCGACACGCGCGGTCTCTCGGGCGCAACCATCATGGGCGACGGCTCGGTGGTGCTCATCCTCGACCCCCACGAAATATACCTCATGTCCACCTCGCAGCGCTGAACGCGTGGCGGATAGTGCGGCGCGACACGAGAACGACAAGGCTGCCCCGGGGTTTCCGAGGCAGCCTTGCTCGTATTCAACAATCGGTTGGCACTACCGGCCGGCCCGGCGGCGCTTGCGCAAGCCCAGCAGACCGGCCCCTGAGCCGAGAAGGAGGAGGGACGTGGGTTCAGGGGTGGGGCAGGTCATGCTGTAGGCGAATTCGCCGGTGCTGTCCTGGGCCGTGATGAAGTGGAGGGTGTTCACCGGGATATTCGGGAAGATGAAGCTGCCGGCAAAGCTGCCCGTGGCGTCGAGGGACGCGCTCAGCATCACTTGCCCGTCCAGAAGCAGATCGAAGGGACTCAGGGACTCAAGTCCAGAGACGCTGAACGGGTAGGAAACCCCGGGTTTGGGCACGCCGTCCCCGAAGGTTTCCAGGGTGGGGTCTTCCAGCCAGCGGATCAGGTCGAAATCAAAAATGCTGTCGTCGAAGATGGACACACCGTCGCCGGCCGTGGCCACCAAGGGCAGGTCCGTGGCCAAGGAAGGGATGGCCAGGGCAGCCTTGGGTATGTCGAAGAGGTAGTTGGTTTCGGCAGGGATACCGGGTTAGTCGATATCGACTAGCGAGTCGGCTATCACGGCCTGGAGTGAGCTGAGGGGGCTGACGACCGTCAATGTTACCGCATCGATGACGGAACCGGTCAGGGAGAATCCGGGGGTTCCGAAAACGCCGCTGGCCGAGATCTTGACGACCCTGTCCACTCCGGGCAGGCCGCTGTAGGCTACGCCCGTGGCGGCGTTCTGGTCGGAGTCGAACCCCAGTGTGTAGGTCGCGCCGATGGCGCTGCCTGGCAGGGGGGTCTGCACCGAAATCTGCGACTGGATGACCCCCGAGGATTCCAGCGATGCCAAGAACATCTGGTGCAGGTCGAAAATGGCCGGCGCGCCACCCTGGTCGTTGCCGGCATCCGTGTTGGCGCCGAACTGCTGCTTGTCCTTGACTGCCGGAAAGGCGGAGTTGAACTGCGTGGAGCACTTGCCGACGAAGTACTTGCGGGTCTGCATCTCCGCGATCTGGTCCGCGGTCAGCTTGGTATCCGTCCGGTAGTTGCTGGGGGCCATCAGGTTCTCTTTCCCCGTCTCGCCCGGCGTATTGGGGGTGTGGCCGCCGGCGTTGGCCTTCTGAGTGGATGTGACCGTGTGTCCCGCCCCCAGGGTCATCACATGGCCGATCTCGTGGGCGATGGTCTGGCCGGTTTCGGCCGCAGTGGCACGGTTCTTCACGATAAGGGTCGGGTCCTTGTGGACGCTGATGCCCGGGTTGGTGGGCGATTCCGTTGTGGGCGTCTTGCCGAAACAGATCTTGAGCCCCTTCTGGTTGGGGAGCTTTTCGAGTTCCTTGCCGCCGAAGGTGCGCACGGCTTTTCGTTCATCCTTGTTGAATTCCCCGTCATTTCCGGCATCGCCTTCGGTGGCGTTCTGCACCTTGACCACCACGAGCTGCATGTTGGCCTGCTTGTGAGCCTTGTTGGCCTCCTTGATGGCGTCCTTGGCGCCGTCTGGGGTCATCCCCGCATCGGGGTAATGTTCACGATCACGGGAATCTGAATGGCTGAAACCTGCCCGAACGCAACGGAAGACAGGGACAGGGCAACAATGAGACCGTGTAGGAATAATCCTGGGATAAGCATTCCTTTTTTCATGGATAATCCTCCATGCGGTAACATGATTGCAGGAACAGACGGAAATCCGTACTTGCCGCCAAGTAAGAACGGTACTGACTGGCGGGAGAGGAGTAGGTGAAAAAGAGGACGAGTGAAATCTTAGCAAGCAACATCCGTTCCGCTTGCGTGCTTCTTGCCAAGGAAAGGAAAAGGTCAGGAAATAACTCTCGAATTATTCCGCCGATTCGACCCGGGTCAAACAAGGCGGAACATAACGCGACACCAGGCTGTTAAGCATCCAGACGCCTGTCGGGATGCTTAACGGCACTAACATTTCGCGCTCCGAGTTCGACATGCGCGGGCCGTCGGGCATGTAGCGCTTTTCTCACGAAGAAACGAACGGGCGGCTCCTCATGGGGGGCCGTCCTTTTTCGTGGGTGGTATCCCCGCAAGCCCGTCAGCCGGGGAGGACGCCCGTGCCCCACGGGTTGTCCACCAGGATGCGCCAGACACCGTCCCGGCGGCGATGGACATCCGCGGACCGGCCGCTCATGAGGACCGGCGTACCGTCCGCCCCGGTGCCCGACAACGTCCAGGAACCCAATACAAGCGCAATGTCTCCGGTGCTTACGACCTCAACCGGATCGATAACCAGGGTGGGCTTCAGGGCAATGAACCCGGCCAGGGCGTTGCGGACTTCTTCTTTGCCCCGGGCTATCCGCCCGGGGGAAACCACGAAGACCGCCTCGTCGTCATAAAGGCCCGCGGCTGCGTCGAGATCACCGCTTTTGAGGGCTTTACACAGGGCCGAGAACAGATCCTGCGAAGAATGCTCGGGCATGGAGCCTCCTTTCCCCCGGACCGAGGGCCGCGACATGCGGCCCGGTCATATGCGGGAGGGACGAGGCATCCTACACCCTCCGGCCGGAAAAGAAACGGGGGAAGGCCTGCCTAGCCGAAAAAGAAACGGGAGACGGCCACCGCCATGCCCGAAAGCCCAGCCACGGCCAGGGCGTATCCGGTCACGCAGTGGAGTTTCAGGCGAAGCGGGTTCTGGTTCTTGAGCACCATGCTCCAGAGCAGTCCGGCCATGACGAAGGCCGTCAGGGCCACGGCCTCGCCCCAGAAGAACGAGGCCCGGATGGGCATGTCCCTGACCACGGGCCAGAGCAGGGCGAAAAGCGCGCCCTGGGAGGCCAAGGCTCCGGCGCTGCCGCCCAGGGCCCACTTGCCGGCCATCTTGAGGGCGTAGTTGTAGTAGTCGCGCCCGAAGTCATCCTTTTCCCGGCGGTAGATCAGGTAGAGCGGGGCGGATGCTCCGGCCATGGCCAGGGTCAGGGCGAGCACGCTCGGAAGAAGCAGCCAGGACGCGGAGTCCAGGGGCGGAAGGAAGAGGGTCGGGTCGGCGGCAGGGTCGGCGGAGCTGACGGCGAAATGCCTGAAGAACGACAGGAACAGGTAGCCCAGGCCCCAGCCGCAGACGGTGGCGGCCATTCCCATGGCGGCATGGGCGGGGCGGTTCTCCTTGAGGATCTGCCAGGTGGCCCGGTAGGCCACGGCCAGGACGGCGCACAAGACGAGCAGGGCGGCCAGGGGAGCCAGGGGCAGGGGCCAGCCCAGCCAGAAGGAGGCCGCGGCGGGGAACACCATGGGCAGGAAGCCCGCCGCCGCCCCCAGGCAGGCCGTGGCGATGATCCCGGCCAGAAGGCAGAAGGTGGCGGTCTGCTGCCCGTACTTGTCCCGGAAGACCTTCACCCGCTTGGGCGGGTTCAGGAGCATCGACGCACTGGCCAGGGGCAGGCCGGCTGCGGCCAGGGCCAGGGAAAGGGGCAGGCAGACGAGGGCCGTTATGGCCGCGAAGAGAAGGTTCTCGTTCACGCTGGACCGGACTCCTTGTGGACTTGTGACCGCGCAGGCGCGGCGCCGGTTATGTGCCTGAAAAACGCCCGCGATGCAACGCGCTTGGACCGGCTTACCGGAAAACCGGAAGTTTGTGTTCGACCAAGCGATTTTCCGGCCCGGGGAGCTTGCTTTCACGGCAAGGCTCGATTATCGCAATGAAAACTCTTGGAGGATGCGGTGAAACGATTCGGCCTGACCGTCCTGGCACTTGCGCTCGCCGTCTCCGGTTGCGCCCAGAACAAGGGCAAGGCCGGGCAGGAGGCCACCCAGGCTTCCCGGCTGGACAACCTCGAGGCCGGATTCTCCCGTTTCCAGGAACAGCAGCGGGCCCGGGACGCCGACATCGACTACAAGCTGCGAGACATCGCCAGCCGCCTGGACCGCCTTGGCCAGGGCCAACCCGCCGTCCCCTCCAAGACCCAGAAGGGCAAGGACCACAAGCCCGCACCCGTGGCCGGTTCCCGCCAGCCGGTGGCGTACGGGCAGGTGATCCCGTATTCCTCTCTCGCTTCGGGCGCGCCGGGCGCTCCCGCCGCCACGGCAGCGCAGCCCTCCCCGCAGGCGCAACCGGTTCCCGCGACGCCCGCTCCCCAGCCGCTGCCCGTCTTGCAGCCCCCGGTGGTGACGCTCGGCGAATCAGCCAAGCAGCCCGTGCCCATGGCAGCTCCAGCCGTTGAAGGTTCCAGGTTCGCCAAGGGCAAGCAGGCGGCCCGCACGCCTCAACCTCTCGCTTCCGCGGCCCAGCCCGCGCCCGTTTCTTCCGCCGCACCCTCCACTACTCCGGCCAAGCCGCAGGGCACCACGCCGCAACCGGCACCCGCCGCGCCTGCAGCTCAGACGGCCGCACCGCAGGCCGCGGACGTCCAGGAGCAGCTGCTTTACACCGAGGCGCTTCGCGCTGTCTCCGCCAACCACAACGACGAAGGCCGCCGGAAATTCAACGACTTTCTGGCCAAGTATCCCAGCTCCCCCAAGACCCCCGAGGCCCTTTACTGGATCGGCGAGAGCTACATGGGCGACAAGAGCTACAACCAGGCCATCTTGAGCTTCAAGGAAGTGACCACCCGCTTCCCCAAGGACTCCAAATCAGCCGAGGCCCTGTACCGCATCGCGGACGCCTACGAGCGACTGGGGGACAAGGCCAACGCCGCCTTCCACCTGAAAATGCTCGTAGACGAGCACCCGTCCTCCGAATTCTCCGGCAAGGCCAAGCAGAAGCTCAAACAGCTGGGCCAGTAGCGCCGTGACCGATCCCCAGCGCCAGGAGTTTTGGGCCAGCCTGTGCCTCAAGCACGCGCCGGGGCTCGGCCCTCGCACGTCCAAAAAGATCCTCGAACGCTTCGGCTGCGCGGCCAAGGCCGTGGAGCGGGCCAGGAGTTGGCACGACCTGGGGCTTGCGTCCTCCACGCAGGTGCAGGCGTTTCTGGCCGAATCCTGGCGCAAAAACGCCGAGGAGGAGTTGGCCACGGCCGAGGACAAGGGCATTGCCGTGCTGCCGTGGCCGGACGCGCGCTATCCTGAGCGGCTGCGCGAAATCCCCGATCCGCCGGTGTTTCTCTACGCGGTTGGCGACCTGGGGCTTCTGGACAATCCGGGAGTGGCCATGGTGGGCTCGCGCGACTCAACCCGCTACGGCATCGAGCTGGCCCACCGCATCGCCACGGACCTCTCCGGGACGGGGGTCACCGTGGTTTCCGGGCTGGCCTACGGTATCGACCGCGAGGCCCACATGGGCGGCCTCACGGGGCCTGGAAGCTCGATCGCGGTGATGGGCACGGGGCCGGACCTCATCTATCCCGCGTCCAACCGGGACATCTGGCGGGAACTGTCCGAGAAGGGGCTCATCCTCTCCGAATTTCCGCCTGGAACCAAGCCGCTGGCCAGCAATTTTCCTCTGCGTAACCGCATCATCAGCGGCCTCTCGCTGGGCGTTCTGGTGGTTGAGGCCACCACCAAGTCCGGCAGCCTGATCACGGCCCGGCTGGCCATGGAGCAGGGCAGGGAGGTGTTCGCGGTGCCTGGGCCGGTGTCCCTGCCCAGCTACCGGGGATGCCACGAGATCATCAACAAGGGGGCCAAGCTGGTGCACGGTGCCGAGGAAATCCTCGTGGAACTCAAACCCCAGCTGGAGGCCTTCCTGGCCAATCGGGGACTGCCCCGTCCCATCGCTCGGCTCACGCCGGCACCCGAACAGGCTCGCCTTCTGCCCGGCGCCTCTCCCGCATCGCGCGCTCCCAAACGCTCCAAGACCCCTCGAGCCGACTCCGGCCAGCCTGCGGCACCCGCGAAGCCGAAACGGGTTTCCAAAGGGCAGCGCCTTTTGGCCGCCGAAGGCATCCTCCCCCTCACGCCTTCGCCCCTCAACGAAGCCACCCCGCCCCCCGTCACCGGCTCTTCGCCGTCTGCCCCCACCACCTCCACGCCTTTCGAAACCGACGTGGCCGGGCATCTGGCGGCCATGGGGGCCACGCACATCGACTCGCTTTGCCGGGTGTTCGGGCGCGACGCCTCGGAAATGAGCCGCACCATGGTGGTGCTGGAGCTGAAAGGGGTTGTGCGCAGGCTGCCCGGCGGATACTATCTCACGGCATAAACACCGGAAGGAGCCCCCAGGGCATGCAGAAAATACCGCTCAACCTCGCCAAGCCCGGTTTCGTGCTGGCCAAGCCCGTGGCGCGCGCCGACGGCATGGTGGTGGCCCCGCAGGGGGCCGAGCTCACCGAGGCGCTCCTGGACAAGTTCGACATGATGGGCGTGGATCAGGTGGTGGTGGAGGGCGAGCCCATCCAGACCGAGGGAGTGGCCTCCGGCACCAACTACGACACGCGCTTGGCGCGCCTGGACCATCTCTTCCGCCACCATGCGCAGGATCAATGGATGAATCAGGTCAAGTCGCTCCTGACCAACTATTTCAAGATGAAGGTGGCCTCCAAGGCCGGATGACGCCGCGTTTTCGAAAACCCGGAACAGGTTTCGGAAATCAAACCATTGGTTCCGCTGGCTGCTGGCCGCGGCAGGAGCATACGTCATGGTCGAGGACCTGAAACTCGAACGCAAGGACCAGATCCTGGCGGTGAAGGATCTGCCGACGCTGCCCAAGGTGCTCGACGAGGTGTCGCGCCTGGTCAGGGACCCGGATTCCTCCACCGAACAGATCGCCAAGCTCATCTCCATGGACCAGGTGCTTTCAGCCAAGGTCCTCAAAATGGTGAACTCGCCCATCTACGGCTTTCCGGGGCGCATAAGCTCCATCCACCACGCGTTGGTGCTGCTGGGCTTCAACGTGCTGCGCGGCGTGATCGTCTCCACCTCGGTCATGGACATGATGAACCAGGCCATGGTGGGCCTGTGGGAGCACTCAGTGGGCTGCGCCCTGGCCAGCTCCACCATCGCCCGGCACGTGGGCCTCAAGGATGTGGAAGATGTGTCCGTGGCCGGCCTGCTTCACGATCTGGGCAAGGTGGTCACGGCGGTGCAGTTGCCGGACATGAAGTCCGGCATCGACTCCCTGGTCAAGGCCAAGGATCTGACCTACCTGGACGCCGAAAAGGAATTCATGGGTTTCGGGCACGACCGGGTGAACGCCTGGATCGCCGACCACTGGAAACTGCCGCCCAGCATCAAGGAGGGCATGAGCTACCACCACAAGCCCCAGCTGGCACGGCTCTACCCCGAGGTGGCCTGCTGCGTGCACCTGGGCGATTTCATGGTCCGGGTGTTCGAATACGGCTCGGGCGGCGATGACAACGTGCTCTACCTGGAGCCCGAAGCCCTCAAGAAGCTCAAGCTCAAGCCCTCCGACCTGGAAGCCATCCTGGACCAGCTCTCGGAGCAGTTCCTGGAGATCGCGGACCTGAGCTTCGTCTAGCGCCGCATTACGGGAATATTCACAATGAACGCCCAAGCCTGCCACCTGCCGCGCCCCCAGAAGGTTTATCTTCTCTCCGCGGACAAGAATCTCAAGGACACCCTCGCGAACCTGTGGGACGACGGACAGCTGGAAATCGTCCATTTCGACCGGGGCAGGGGGGCCATCGAGGTTCTGTTCAACGAACTGCCGGATCTGCTCATCGTGGACAACGATCTGCCGGACATGCCCGGCCTGGACGTGGTGAACCTGGTCAAGAGCGAGAACGTCTACCGCCAGCTGCCGGTGATCCTGGCCATCCGCGAGGAAAGGCTCCTGGAGGGGGCGGCCTGGTGCTCGGCCGAGGTGGACGACCTCATCATCGTGCCCTCGAGCCCCGCCCGGATGAAGGCCCGCATCTACCTGACCATCACCCGCGCGTCGCGCGCCTTCGACGCCAACCCCCTGTCCAAGCTGCCGGGCAACACCTCCATCATCCAGCGCATCCAGGAGATGATCGACCGCAGGGAAGATTTCGCCCTGGCCTACGCCGACCTGGACTACTTCAAGAGCTTCAACGACAAGTACGGCTTCTCCCGCGGCGACGAGGTGCTCATGATGAGCGCGCGGGTCATCGTGAACACCATCCGGGGCTTTTCGGGCGTGCGTTCCTTCGTGGGCCACGTGGGAGGCGACGACTTCGTGTTCATCCTGCCCCCGGACAAAGTGGAGCTGGCCTGCCAGCGGATCGTCGAGAACTTCGACTCCATCGTGCCGCACTTCTACGACGAAGACGACCGGGCCAAGGGCTACATCCAGTCCACGGACAGGGAGGGCAACATGCGCACCTTCCCGCTCATGGCCATTTCCATCGCCGTGGTCTTCAACGTGGACGGCCGACTCAAGCACTACGGCGAGGCCTCCCAGATCGCCATGACGCTCAAGAAGAAGGCCAAGGAGAACCCCAAGAGCTCCTATGTCCTCGACAAACGCCAAGCCTGACGCCCCCCTTCCCGATACCGCCCTCGGCTTCCTGGCCTGGCTCTCCGTGGAGAAGGGCTACGCCGGGGCCACGCTCAAAGCCTATGAGTCGGACCTGCAATACTTCGAGCAATACTTGAAGGGTAAGGGCAAGACCCTGGCCGCCCCCAAGACGCTCACGCGCCGCGACATCCAGGGATTCATGGCCGAACAGCACCGCGCCCGCCAGGCCAAGACGTCCATGGCGCGCAGGCTCTCCTGCCTGCGGGGGTTCTTCAAACACCTCATCCGCCGTGGAGTGCTGGTCCTCAATCCCGCCCAGGGGCTCTCCAACCCCAAGCTCTCCAAGCCGCACCCCAGAAGCCTCAATGTGGACCAGGCGTTCTCCCTGCTTGACGCCCCGGCCGGAGAGGGAGGGGCCGGCGGGACAGGCGACCCGGAAGCCGTCCGCGACGCGGCCTTAGCCGAACTGCTCTATGGGTCGGGCCTGCGCGTGAGCGAAGCCCTGGGACTTGAACTCAACGACGTGGACATCGCCTCCGGCGTGGCCCGGGTGACGGGAAAGGGCAGCAAGGAACGCCTTGCCCCCCTGTCGGACACCGCCATGGCCGCGCTCAAAGCCTATCTGCTGGTTCGCCACGCCTTCGCGCCCGAGCCCTCCGAGCAGGCGTTCTTCCTGGGCCAGCGCGGAGGGCCCCTGCAGCGCCGCCAGGCCAATCGGATTCTCGAGGCCATGAGCAAGAGGGCCGGGCTGCCCACGGCCGTGAGCCCGCACGTGCTGCGCCACAGTTTCGCCAGCCACATGCTGCAGAGCGGGGCGGACATGCGCGCCGTGCAGGAGCTTCTGGGGCATGCGCGGCTCTCCACCACCCAGCGCTACACCCACCTGGACCTGGCGCAGCTGACCCGGGCCTATGACAAGGCCCATCCCCGGGCCAAGTCGCGCCCGGCGCCTGAAGAACCCGACAGCTAACCCAGCCTCCCGCTCCTCTGGCCTTTGGCTCCGGAGGCCAACGGCCTATCATCCGACTTCGGCCATCACCTCACGCATCCTCCGTACTTCCGCCCCCGATGCGAAGCGAAGGGGGATTCCAAAGGGACTGGTCCCTTTGGCCGCCGGAGGCTCTTCAATCTTGCTCTTCTTCCAGCCTTTCACCGCGCAAGCCTCTCCATGCCTGGCTTCCCACTGCTCCAGAAGGGCCTCTCCCATCCGGCTTGACAAAACGCGCCATTACACGGTTGAAATCCCCGGCTCGACTCTTTATATACTTTTGCTGGGCGTGCGATTGCCGCCCGAGTTATCCTCATGTCGAAAAACAAACCCGCTCCAATCATCGTCAAACGCGAAGAAGACGGCCACGCGGCCCACCACGGCGGCAGCTGGAAGGTGGCCTACGCCGACTTCGTGACGGCCATGATGGCCCTGTTTCTGCTGATGTGGCTGACCATGGCGCTCAAGCCCCAGCAGAAGGAACAGCTCTCGGCCTTTTTCCAGGACCAGGACCTCCCCAAGCGCGAACGCCCGCAGGAGACGGTTGTCCTGCCCACCTACGTGGCCAAGGACGTGCAGCAGGGCACCCCCCAGTTCAAGCTCTCCCAGGAGGAGAAGTTCAAGTACGAGGTCGCGCTGCTCATCAAGCAGCTCATGGACAACAACCCCAACATGAAGCAGAACTCCGGCATAAGCTCGGACAAGGTCGGCGTGCTGCTCCACGTCAACAACGCCGTCATGTTCCAGCCGGGGTCGGCAGTGCTCAAGCCCGAAGCCTTCAAGCTCCTGGACGACGTGGTTGGGGTGCTCAAGAAGATCAAGGTGGACCTGGTTGTCCGCGGCCACACCGACGACATCGAGTCCGGCAATGGCCTGTCCAAGTTCGAACTCTCGGCGCTTCGCTCCGCCGCGTGCGTACGCTACATCGTCGAAAAAGGGGGCATCCCCTCCACACGGGTCAAGGCAGCCGCCTACGCCGACAGCCAGCCCATAGCCCCAAACACCTCCGATCAGAACCGCGCCATCAACCGACGGGTGGAATTCCTCTATCATTCGCAGGAAATGGCCAACCTCTATTAACGGAAGCGAGCCTACATGCGCCTTCTCATACTGCTCCTCGCCCTCGCAGCCGCCTGTCCGGCCTGGGCCGGGAAACCGGCCGTCTCCAGCCCCCTGGCCATCCAGATCGACGCTTCGGCCCAGACCGAACCCGGCGGCAACCTGTCGCGGCTGGTGGACCCGGCCAACACCACCGGCGTAGCCGTGGGGCAGTGGATCGAATTCGGCTTCTCCAAGCATGTGGTGGTCACGCGCATGACGGTGGTCAACGGCTGGGCCGCGCACGGGTCCTTCAGGCAATACGGGCGCATCCGCACGGCCGTGCTGGCCTTCGACGACGGCGGCACCCAGACCGTCACCCTCAAGGACACCGACAAGCCCCAGACCATCACGCTCACCGGGCGCGGCTCCGCAGTGCGCTTGAGCGTCTCGGAGGTCTACGCCGGCTCGGCCTCCAGCGTTCCCTACCTGTCACGCGTCTCCTTCGAGGGCTACGACCCCGCCGAGCAGCAGGTGACGATCACCGGCCGCTATGAGGGCTGCGTGCGCTCGCGCTCCAGCTCCAGCTGGGGCGGCCAGGACGAGCCCTTCTACTATTGCGTGCGCTTCAAGGCCGACGATGGCACCTTCTACGGCTGCATCGACGATCTTTGCTTCCACCCCAAGGACCATGTGGGCACGCGCCTGCAAGTGACCGGCGTGGTCAAGCCCGGCAACGTCCTTCAGGTGCTGGAGGCCAAACCGGTCAAATAGCGCCCGTGATATCGCTTCTGACCACCGCCATCCGCTTCCCCGACCCGGAATCAGCCGATCCCGGGGGGCTTCTGGCCGTGGGCGGCGACCTGAGCGTGGCCCGGCTGATGGAAGCATACAGCCACGGCATCTTCCCCTGGTACAACGACGAGCATCCCATCCTCTGGTGGTCGCCCGACCCCAGGCCTGTGCTTTTCCCCAAGGACCTCGTCCTGGATTCCCGCTTCCGGCGCTACCTGCGCAACCATCCCTTCCGGGTGAGCGTGGACACCGACTTCCAGGCCGTGATCAGCGCCTGCGCCGTCATGGACCGCCCTGGACAGGCGGGCACCTGGATCACCGACGACATGATCCGGGCCTATGTGCGCCTGCACCAGGCCGGGCATGCCCACAGCGTGGAGTGCCGCCTGGACGGACGCCTCGTGGGGGCCATCTACGGCGTGTCCGTGGGGCGGGCGTTTTTTGGTGAATCCATGTTCCACGAGGTTCCGCAGGCCTCCAAGGTGGCCTTCGTCCATCTGGTCTGGCTGCTCAAAGAATTAAAGTATCACTTTATGGATTGCCAACAGGCCACACCGCATGTGGTCCGCTTCGGCGCCCGCGAGATTCCCCGAAAGCTGTTCACGCGCATGGTGGAGGCCGCGTCGGCCATGAATGAGGAACCGGACGGCTGGCTCACGCCCGCGTGGTGGAGCGACCCGGACAAACGCAAGGAGCATCTGCATCATGGATGGTGAGCGGATCGTGCTGGACGTTCGCGGCAAGTGCTGAGGCGTGGGCGCGGAGGTCGGGTGGCACCTCCGGTTCGTCGGGGCCTCGCGCGTGGACGTGTGGGCCAACGCCGGCCAGGCCTCGATTTTCGAGGAACTGGCGCACACGTTCTCACAGTGGCGGCTTGAGCGGGAAGAGATCGACGGGGCGGTGCGGTTCAGCTTTGTGAGGTGAAAGGCGGGGCAGCGCCCCGCCTTTCACAATAAATCTAGCTTTTCTCCAGCCCGAACCATTTGCCCAGAACAGCGGGCTTGAACGCGGCCATGATGTCCAGGAGTTCTGCCGGGTTGTCGCCCTGGATCAGGTTGTTGCGGTGCGGACCTTTCAAGAATCCCTGTTCCACCATGTGGTCCAGGAAGGCGGCCAGTTTGTCGTAATAGCCCTGGACGTTGTAGAATCCCACGGGCTTGGCGTGCAGCCCCAGCTGTCCCCAGGTGGCCACCTCGAAAATCTCCTCCAGTGTGCCCAGGCCGCCGGGCATGGCGATGAACCCGTCAGAGAGTTCGGCCATCTTTGCCTTGCGCTCGTGCATGGACTCCACCTCGAACATTTCGGCCAAGCCCTCGAAGGCCAGTTCCTTGGCTTTGAGGAATCCCGGCAGCACGCCTACCACACGGCCTCCGGCATCGGCCACGGATCTGGCCAGAATGCCCATCAAGCCGTTCTTGGCCCCGCCGTAGACCAGGGTGATCTTGCGGGCGGCCAAGAGGCCGCCGAGGGTTTCGGCCGCCTGGGTGTACCCGGGCGACGTGCCGGGGTTGGACCCGAGGAACACGCAGACGCTTTTCATTGTTGTTGTGCCTCCACGATGGGGGGGTGCTGGCTCAGGTCAAAGAAGCCTCGGATGGGGAAGGGCAGGGTGTAGTTGGGAATCTTGTCGAAGAGGATGAACCCGATGTCCTTGCCTTCGGTGATGTCGCACAGGGCCGGGATGCCGAGAGGCACGGGGAAGTCGATGGGGCAGGAGCGTATGGCCTCGAGCTTGCCCTTGTAGCGCTCCTGGAAGTAGGCCACCATCATGTCGCGCTCTTCGGGGGTGAACGACTCCATCACCAGCTTGCGGCCGGAGCCGATGTCGGCGTCCATGTCGGGGTGCATGGGATCGCCCAGCACCACGTCCCAGTCGTAGCTCTCCTCCTCCAGGCAGTCCCATTCGGGGCGGAAGAGATGGACCTCCACGTCCTTGCGCCCCTTGAAGCTTTTGATGACGATGGACATGGACCAAGCCCTGTCCACGGGCAGTTTTTCAAGGGCCGGGACGATATCGATCAACATGGATGCCTCCGAGCTTGTTTTATGGCCTTCAAGGCCGTAGAATCTACCTGTTCGTAACCGCGAGGGAAAGATTTGAAAATTCTGGACAAAAGTCAATCGGGGTTCACGCTTTCCAGCCCCTATTCGCCCCAGGGCGACCAGCCACGCGCCATCGAGGAGCTCACGGCCAACCTGGCCACGGGCATCCGCGACCAGGTGCTGCTCGGGGCAACGGGCACCGGCAAGACCTTCGCCATGGCCCAGGTGATAGCCAAGTCCAACCGCCCGGCGCTGATCATGGCCCCCAACAAGACCCTGGCGGCCCAGCTCTTCAACGAGTTTCGGGGCCTCTTCCCGGACAACGCCGTCGAATACTTCGTCAGCTACTACGATTATTATCAGCCGGAAGCCTACCTGCCCCGCACGGATACATACATCGAGAAGGACTCGTCCATCAACGAAGATATCGACAAGCTCCGCCATAGCGCCACCCATGCGCTGCTCACCCGCCGAGACGTGGTCATAGTGGCCTCGGTGAGCTGCATCTACGGCCTGGGCTCGCCCGAATACTACGCCAAGATGGTGATTCCCCTGGAGGAAGGCCAGCGCGTCTCCATGGAGGAGGTCATCACCCGGCTGGTGGAGGTGCAGTACGAGCGCAACGACGTGGACTTCCACCGCGGCGTGTTCCGGGTGCGCGGCGACGTGCTGGAGATCATCCCGGCCTACAGCCGCGAGCGGGCGCTGCGCCTGGAGTTCTTCGGCGACGAGATCGAATCCATGCTGGAGACGGACCCGCTTACGGGCGAGGTGTTCGGCCGGCTGAAAAAAACGGTGATCTTCCCCAACTCCCACTACGTGTCTGACCGCGACAACCTCTCGCGGGCCATGAGCGACATCCGTGACGAACTGCGCGAGCGCCTGGTCTTCTACAAGGACCGGCAGATGCATGTGGAGGCCCAGCGCATCGAGCAGCGCACCCTCTACGACCTGGAGATGATCGAGGAGCTGGGCTACTGCAACGGCATCGAGAACTATTCGCGCCACCTGGACGGCCGCAGGCCCGGCCAGCCCCCGGCCACGCTCATCGACTATTTCCCCAAGGATTTCATCCTGTTCATCGATGAATCGCACATAACGGTGCCGCAGATCGGGGGCATGTTCAACGGCGACCGGTCCCGCAAGTCCACCCTGGTGGACTACGGCTTCCGCCTGCCCTCGGCCTTGGACAACCGGCCGCTCAACTTCCAGGAGTTCCAGGAGCGCATCGGCCAGACCATCTACGTCTCGGCCACGCCCGGCCCCTGGGAGCTGGAGCGCGCCCAGGGCCTGGTGGTGGAGCAGATCATCCGTCCCACGGGCCTGCTCGACCCCCAGCCCGAAGTGCGCCCCACCAAGGGACAGGTGGACGACCTGCTCTCCGAGTGCAAGAAGCGCATGGCCGCCGGCGAACGCGTGCTCGTGACCACGCTCACCAAGCGCATGGCCGAGGAGCTCACCGACTATTTCAACAAGTTCGGCGTCACCGCCCGCTACCTGCACTCCGACATCGACACCCTGGAGCGGGTGGCCATCATCCAGGCCCTTCGTGCGGGCGAGTTCGACGTGCTCGTAGGCATCAACCTGCTGCGCGAGGGGCTGGACATCCCCGAAGTGTCGCTGGTGGCCATCCTGGACGCGGACAAGGAAGGGTTCCTGCGCAGCGCCCGTTCGCTCATCCAGACCTTCGGCCGCGCCGCGCGCAACGTTTCCGGCAAGGTGATCATGTACGCGGACTCGGTCACGCGCTCCATGCAGGAAGCCATGGACGAGACCTCGCGCCGTCGCGCCAAGCAGGAGGCGCACAACCTGGAGCACGGCATCGTCCCCCAGACCATCCGCAAGGAGATGGACAACGTCCTGGAAGCCATTTACGCCCAGGGCAAGGCCGAAAAGGGGCAGAAGGCCAAGGGCGCGAGCTTCATCGACGAGATCATGCAGCGCGCCCAGGACGCCGGCACCGTGGAAAAGCTCATCAAACGTCTGGAGAAGGACATGCGGGCAGCCGCCAAGGACCTGGCCTTCGAACGCGCCGCCGAACTGCGCGACGCCATCACCACCCTCAAGGTGAAGCACGGAAAGGAGGGCGCGTGAAGCGCCGGGGCCCCAAAGGCATGAAGGGCGCGGCCGGCCGGTTCGCCGCGTTGAGAAAAAGGCTCGGGGTCCTGTGGCCGGTGATCGCGGGCCTGTGCTCCCTGGTGGTGGTCTTCGTGATGGGCACCACCGGCTTCATGGTCATCGAGGGCTGGGACCTGTTCGACAGCGTCTACATGATGCTCATCACCCTCTCCACGGTGGGCTACGGCGAGGTGCATCCCCTATCGCGCGCGGGCCGTGTGGTCGCCTCCCTGGTGATCCTGTTCGGGGTGGGCACGTTTTTCTACCTGGCGGGCGCCTTCGTGCAGCTGGTCATCGAGGGGCATATCCAAAACATTTTCGGGAGGCGCAGGATGCGGCGGGCCATCGACAAAATGCATGGGCACACCATCGTCTGCGGATACGGCCGCATCGGGGCCATCGTGGCCCGGGAGATCGACGCCGAGGGCCACGACGTGGTCGTGGTGGAGCGCTCCCAGCAGCTCATCGACGAGCTGCAGCAAAAGGATCTGCCCTTCGTGCCCGGCGACGCCACCAAGGACGAGGTCCTGTTGGCTGCCGGGCTCAACAGGGCAAAATCATTGGTTTCTGCCCTTACGGACGAATCGGCCAACGTCTATGTCACCCTCACCGCGCGCCAGCTCAACCCGGACATCTACATCGTGGCCCGGAGCGAATCGCCGGACCACTCCCAGCGCCTGATCCGGGCCGGGGCCAACCAGGTGCTCTTCCCGCACCTCTACGGCGGCATCCGCATGGCCCAGTCCGTGCTGCGCCCCACGGTGCTCGGGTTCATGGACCTGGCCATGCGCGGCGACATCGAGGACTTGCAGATGGAGCAGCTCACCATCGCCCCCGGATCGCCCGTGGCCGGCAAGGACCTGATCGAGTCGCAGTTGCGCCAGCGCTTCAACATCATCGTCATCGGCATCAAGAAGGCCGACGGCAAGCTGCTGTTCAACCCGCAGCCCCAGGCGGTGCTTGAGGCCGGAGACACCCTGATCCTGGTTGGCGGCAAGCAGAACCTCGCCGCCATGCAGAACGAGCTGGCGTGATGGGTTGGGACGCCTCCGGCGGCCGAAGGGACGAGTCCCTTTGGAATCCCGTGTAATGGGCACGGCCGGGATCGATCGCTATGAACGCTATGAGCGAGGATGAAACGGGACAGGGCGTGGAGCTGGTCATCGCCCGATACCGGGAGGACGCCTCCTGGGTTGAGCGGTTGGGCTTGCCGTTCGTGGTGTACGACAAGTCGGGCGCGCCGGGGCCCAACGCGCTTCCAAACATCGGACGCGAGACGCACACGTATTTAACCCACATCGTGAGGCGCTACCCGGATTTTCCCGGGTACACGGTCTTCCTGCAGGCCGACCCCTTCGGCCACATGGGGGAGGGGGCCGCCCCCGCGTCCCTCAAGTCCCGCATCGAACAGAACGTGCGCCTTGGCGTGCAGTTCACCGGCTTCGCCTGGTTCAAGCTCAAGTGCGACCGCCTGGGCCGCCCCCACGACATGGCCGCTCCGGAGAACGAGGGGCGCTGGAAAGGGTGGGGCCGGGACATCCCCGTGGGAGAGGTGTATGGGAAGATATTCGCCGGGGAGGTGCCGCAGTCGTTTCTGGTAACGGCCCCGGCGGGGATGCTTTTCGTGTCGAAAAGCCGTATCCTGGCGCGGTCGCACGATTTCTACAAATACTGCTTGAAACTGGTCGAGAACGATCCCGAAGATGAAGACAACACCGGCCATGCCTTCGAGAGGCTGTGGCAGGTGATATTCGGCGGCGACGCCCGGCTGAACAAAAAGGCTTACCCATGAACGGATCCAACGCGCAGGCGGCGCAACGCGTCAAGACGCTGCGCGGCCTGCTCGAACACCATAATCGCCAATACTACGTCCTCGACGCCCCTGAGATCACCGACGCCGAGTACGACGCCCTGTTTCGCGAACTTCAGGAGCTCGAAGCAACACACCCGGAGCTGGACGACCCCAACTCCCCCACCAGGCGCGTGGGCGGGGGCGTGGCCCAGGCGTTCGCATCCCGGCCGCACCGGCTGCGCATGTACAGCCTGGACAACGCCCTCACCGGTGAGGAGTGGACCGCGTTCCTGGAACGCCTGGGCCGAGTGCTCCCCGCGCGCGAATTCAGCTTCTGGGCCGATCCCAAGTTCGACGGCCTGGCCCTGGAGGTGATCTACGAGGACGGCCGTTTCGTCAGCGCCCTCACGCGTGGCGACGGCGAGACCGGCGAGGACGTCACCGGGAACATGCGCACCGTGCGCAACCTCCCCCTGGACATCCGGGACCACGCCGCCAAGGCGAAGCTGCCCGTGCCCCGCATTCTGGAAGTGCGCGGAGAGGTGGTCATCACCAAGAAGGACTTCCGCGCCCTGAACGAGGCCCAGGACGAAGCCGGGGCCAAGGTGTTCGCCAACCCGCGCAACGCCGCCGCCGGGAGCATCCGCCAGCTCGATTCGGCCGTCACGGCCTCGCGCCCGCTCAAATTCTTTGCCTACGGCATCGGCGTGACCGAATGGCCGCTGGGCGACCCGTGGCCCACGCAGCGCGCGGTCATGGAGGGCCTGTCCAAGCTCGGCTTCACCATCGCGGAGCAGGGCCGCGCCGTGGACGCCGCCGGTGTGGAGGCTTTGTACGCCCGGCTGGAGCAGGACCGCGACTCGCTGCCCTTCGAGATCGACGGCATGGTGGTCAAGCTCGACCGCCTGGACTGGCAGCGCGAGGCCGGGTTCACGGCCCGCGCCCCACGCTGGGCCGTGGCCTGGAAATTCCCGCCCCGGCAGGCCCGCACAGTGCTCAAGCGCATCGATGTCCAGGTGGGGCGAACGGGCGTGCTCACCCCCGTGGCCATGCTCGATCCCGTGTCCCTGGCAGGCGTCACCGTGTCCCGGGCCACCCTGCACAACGAGGACGAGATCAGGGCCAAGGACCTGCGCGCGGGCGACACCGTGGTGGTGCAGCGCGCGGGGGACGTGATCCCCGAGGTGGTGGGGCCGGTGCTGGAGCTGCGCCCGCAGGACGCCGAGGAGTACGTTTTCCCGCAGACGTGCCCCTCCTGCCATGAACCCGTAAAACGCCTGGAGGGCGAGGCGGCCTGGCGCTGCCTTAACCTGTCCTGCCCGGCCATGCTCAAGGGATCGATCATCTTTTTCGTGTCCAAGGCGGGCCTGGACATCGAGGGGGTGGGCAAGCGCTGGATCGAGATACTGGTTGAGCGCGGCATGGTGAAGTCCCCGGCGGACCTTTTCGGGCTCACCGCGGAAGACTTGCTGGAACTCGACCGCATGGGCGAGAAGCTGGCCGGGAACTTCGTGGCCTCCATCGCCCAGGCTCGGGAAAAGGCCACTCTGGCCCGGCTCATCGGGGCTCTCGGCATCCGCCAGGTGGGCACGCAGACCGCGCGCACACTGGCCGCCCACTTCGACGACCTGGACGCCGTGGGCGCTGCGTCTGCCGAAGAACTCCAGGACCTGCCGGACATCGGCCCTGAAGTGGCCGCGAGCATCCGGGCTTTTTTCGACAACCCCGCCAACCACGAGCTCCTGGCCCGGTTCAAGGCCATCGGGCTCTGGCCGCGCAGGGCCGCGGTCGAAGCCGCCTTGGGCGGTCCCAAGCCCCTGGCCGGGAAGCGCTTCCTGTTCACGGGCTCGCTCGAAGGCCTCACCCGCAACAAGGCCGAGTCCATGGTGGAGGCCCTGGGCGGGGTGGTGGCCGGATCGGTCTCCAAGAAACTCGATTATCTCGTCGTGGGCCAGGACCCCGGCTCCAAGCTGGATAAAGCCCGCGCACTTGGTGTACAGGTCCTTTCACAAGACGATTTCGAACGCCTCGCGCGGGGCGAAACCCTTTCATCCTAGAATGAGGACGAGAATATGAGCGTGTGCGATGTCATCATCATGGGCGCTGGTGGGCGCATGGGCGCGACCCTGGCCGGACTGGCCATGGACGACCCTGCCTTCCGGCTGGCCGGTGTGGTGGAACGCCCCCAGAGCGAAGCGGCGCTGGCCCGCTACGACTGCGTCAGGGGAACCTCCATGGAGGACGTGTTCGCCAAATGTCCGGGCGCGGTGATCATCGACTTCACCGCGCCGGAATCGAGCCTCAAGGTGGCCAACCTGGCCGCGCGCCTGGGAAATCCCGCCGTCATCGGCACCACGGGCTTCACCGCCGCGCAAATGAAGGAGCTGGAGGCCGCCGCCCACAACGGCCCCATCTTCTGGGCTCCCAACATGAGCGTGGGCGTCAACGCCCTGCTGCAGGTGCTGCCCAAGCTGGTGGAAGCCCTGGGTCCTGCCTATGACCTCGAAATCATGGAGATTCATCACAACAAAAAGGCCGACTCCCCCAGCGGCACTGCGCTCAAACTGGGCCAGGCCATCGCGGCAGCGCGCGGGGAAAAGCTCGACGACGTCAAGAAGTGCTCCCGCGACGGCATCATCGGCCCTCGCACCCCCCGCGAGATCGGCCTCATGGCCGTTCGAGGCGGCGACGTGGTGGGCGACCACACCGTCTACTTCCTCGGACCCGGCGAGCGCATCGAGGTGACCCACCGCGCCCACTCCCGCGAGACCTTCGCGCGCGGGGCCATGCGCGCCGCACTCTGGCTCAAGGGCCAGAAGGGCGGCAAGCTGCACACCATGTCCGACATGCTGCAATGAAGATCGGCCTTTTGCAGGTGAACACCGTGGTGGGCGATCTGGCTGGCAATGCCGGACGCATCGCCCATGCCGCGCGCCTCGCTGCCGAGGCAGGGGCGGAGCTGTGCATCACGCCGGAGCTGGCCCTCACCGGCTATCCGCCGCGCGACCTGCTGCTCTCCGGCGCGTTCGTGGACAAGGCCCGCCGCGAGTTGGACCATCTGGCCAAGCGCCTGGAAGACGCTCCGCCCATCCTGGCGGGAACGGCCGCCAGGACGGTCCTGCCGGACGGGAGGCCCTTGCAGAACTGTGCTGCGCTGCTATTTAAGGGCGAGGTGGGGGCCCTGTTCCCCAAGAGCCTTTTACCCACCTACGACGTCTTCGACGAGGACCGCTACTTCCAGCCCGGCACCTGTCCCGGGTTCGTCGAAATCGGCGGCAGGCGCCTGGGCGTGACCATCTGCGAAGACATCTGGAACGACAAGGACTTCTGGCACAAGCGCCGCTACGCATCCGACCCCGTGGAGAAGCTGGCCGAGGAAGGCCTCGACGCCATCCTCAACCTGTCCGCTTCGCCATTCATTCTGGGCAAGCAGCCCATGCGCGAGCGCATGCTCGCCAGCGTCGCCGGCAAGTACGGCCTGCCCGTGCTCTACTGCAACCAGGTGGGCGGCAACGACGACCTCATATTCGACGGTCGCTCCATGGCCCTGGACGCATCGGGAAGGCTCGCGGCCCGCGCCAAGGGGTTTGGCGAGGACGTCCTCGTGGTGGAGTTGGACAACCTGATGGAGGGGAACGGCGAAGCCTCCCCGAGCCTGGCCGACGACGACTTCTCCGAGGAGGCCGAGGCCTGGCGCGCCCTGGTGCTGGGCGTCAAGGACTATGCGGCCAAGTGCGGCTTCAAGGGCGCGCTGCTCGGGCTCTCCGGCGGCATCGACTCGGCCCTGACCGCCGCCATCGCCGCCGAGGCCCTGGGACCGGAAAACGTCCTGGGCGTGCTCATGCCCAGCCCCTATTCCAGCCAAGGCAGCCTTGACGACTCCCTGGAGCTGGCCCGCCGCCTGAAGATCGCCCACAGGACCATCCCCATCGCGGACATCATGCAGGCCTTCGACCGGGGACTGGCCGAGTCCTTCGCGGGCCTGCCCCCCGACGTCACCGAGGAGAACATCCAGTCGCGCATCCGGGGCAATTTGCTCATGGCCATCTCCAACAAGTCCGGCAAGGTGCTCCTGACCACGGGTAACAAGTCCGAGCTGGCCGTGGGCTACTGCACAATCTACGGCGACATGTCCGGCGGCCTAGCCGTCATCTCCGACATGCCCAAGACCATGGTCTACCGCCTGGCCGAGTACGTGAACGCCCGCCACGGCGAGCCCATCCCCCGCGCCATCATAGACAAGGCCCCCTCTGCCGAGCTCAGGCCCGACCAGAAGGACCAGGACAGCCTGCCGCCCTACGAGGTGCTGGACGCCATCCTGAAACTGCGCGTGGAACTGCACGCCTCGGTGGACGAGATCGCAGCCGCCGGATTCGAACGGGCCATGGTGGAGAAGGTGTGCAGGCTGGTGAAATCCGCCGAGTTCAAGCGCCGCCAGGCAGCACCGGGGCTTAAGATCACGGATCGGGCGTTCGGGACCGGGTGGCGGATGCCCGTTGCGTGCAGGATAGAATATTGAAGAGGGAGAAGAGCCTCCGGCGGCCAAAGGGAGAGCCTCCCTTTGGAATCCCCCGATAGCTTCGCGTCGGGGACGCCTCAGCTCGAGGCGGGCCGAAAGGCCACTTTGGTGAATATCACGCTCACCTCCGGAAATTCGGGGAGCAGGCTGCCTATCGGTGCCGTGAAGGACTTGTCCGCAACCAGCGTGTAGCGCACGTCCCGGCCCGGCGCGAAGAGCGTCACCCGGTTGGGCAGCCCCCAGAACGACAGCTTGCCCGCGTCCTTGCCGTCCACGTACATCCGCACCTCGAGAGGGGAAAGGCTCACGCCTTCAAGCACCAGGCTCTCCCCCGAACGCAGCGAGAATTCCGCCCGCCGGCCCATCCAGAGTTCGCCATTTCCCAGTACGGAAAAGCCTTTCATGCCAAGCGCCCAGATGAGGTCTTCCTTGGAGCCGGAGGAGGAAAACAAGCGCAGAAGTCCGTTTCGAGCCTCTTCACGGCTGGAGGGAGGGAGGGCGCAGGCTTGAGCCGCGCCCGGACCGGCCTGTGCGAAACCCTGGAAGAGGGGAGAACCGGAGCGGGATTGGTTCCGCAGCATCCACGATTCCAGCTCCGGGCAGTCCGAATGCCTGAAGAAGCCGTATCCCCTCGGGAACCAGCTGGTGTAGCCGTTGACTACGGCCTTGCCCATATCCTGACCGGCCAGCATGGCCGCCACCGTCACCCGGCAGTCCATGGACGCATCCCTGGGGGCGGGCAGGTAAGCCACGACCCCGGCTTCGGGAGCGTCTCGCAGGATGTCTTCCCGGACCTGGGCTATCTCCTTGGCCCGGTCGACCTTCTCGTAGCCGTAATGGTCAAGCAGGGTGTCGTACTGGTCCAGCACCGCGACGAGGCAGAAAAGAGCCAGCAGGGCATTGCGGATCCATGGCGTCTTCACCGCCTGGGCGAGGGCGGTCATGGTACCGGCGCAGATCAGCACCAGGAAGAATGACTCCACTAGCACCACGCGCGTAAGCGCCCGCATGGATTGGAACACCGGCAGCCCCTGCAGGAGCCTGAAAAGGCTTACTCCGCCGATGTTCAGGGTGAGCGCCGTCAACAGAGCCCAGGTGGCCAGGGCCGCGGCCAGGCGCTTGTCGCCGCGCCGCGTGAAGAGCAGGTAGAGAAATACTCCAAGGCAGAGCCAGGGAACGAGCCCCACGTGCATGGCGTTGTTGAAGGACTCGATGTCCCCGGCTTTCGAGGTCCAGCCCCAGAAGAAGTTGCCGGTGCTGGCCCGGAAAAGGTCGGGCAGGGTGGGCAGCTGCGACGCGACTTCGCTCCAGAAGCGCTGGAAACCATTGGCTTCGGCCACGGCCAGGTAAGGCGAGGCCAACGGCCAGAGCAATACGCCCGCGCCCGTGAGGCATCCGAGGAGGGAGAACGTCCTGGGTTCGGTCCAGGCGCCGCCTATGCCGCGGTTCATGCACAGCCAGGCGATCCCGTACAGCGCCAGCGCCAGGACCAGAAAGGTGCCCAGGTAGAACGCGCCGTAGAACTGCAGGGCCACCGCCAGGCTCATGCCCGCGAAAGCACGGACGGAGCCGCTTTCGGCCCAGAGCACGAACCCGCAGACGGCCAGCGGGATGGGGAACAGGTGCAGAAGCGCCGGGTGGGTGACTTCCTCCAGCACAGGAGCCATGAAGGCGAAAAGATATGCTCCGAGCGCGGCCGGCACGGCGGGAAGGCGCAGCCGGGAAAAGGCGAACCAGGCGCAGCAGTAGTTCAGGATGAAAAGCGAAAGAAACCAGAGCTGATAGGCTCCTTCACGGTCCAAGCCCGCCAGCCGAAAGGCCGAATAGACAGGCAGGGTGGCCAGGAAGTTGTCCGAGAGGGCGATGGCGTCCTTGAACGGATAGAGGAAAGGCGCGCTGAAAAAGGACGGCTCTAGCCCTCGAATAAAGCGGTACCCGTGCTCCAACACGTAGTTGGAAAACCCGGCGTCGCAGGGTTCACCTGGCATGCGCGTAAAACCGGTGCCCAGGATGGCCATGGGCACGAGCCACAACCCCAGCGCGAGGAACAGGGCGGGGAGGGCGTAACGAAAAAGGCGGCTGGAATGCATGGAGTGGTTCGCAGTATCCTATGCGCGGGACGTCCGGCCTCGCGGGTCACCGCCATACTTCGAAAAAGCCCTGGAGGCAAACGCCGTGCGACGCTCGGAAGGCGTCAGCGGGTCATGAACTCCTTCATGACACGGATGGTCTGGTCGAGTTCGCCCACCAGGAGTTCGACCTCGCGTCCGGCCAGCCCGGCGTCTCCAGCCTTGGCCGCCTTTTCCACTTCGAAGGCCCGGTCCTTGAGTACCTCCGCCCCCATGGTGGCCGCGCCGCCCTTGAGCGTATGGGCCATGAATCCCACCTGCTCCAGGTCGCCATCGTCGAGAGCCAGGCGCATTTCGGCGATCTTGCCGGGCTGCTGATCAACGAAGACCGCGAAAAGTTTCTTCAGGAAATCCCTGTTGCCCCGCGCCTTGTCCAACAGCCACTGTTCATTGAGAATGCTCGAACCGGACACACAGACCTCCGGAGATTCGTCTTTGGCGCAAAGCACTTGATGGAGCGCCGTCTGGATGTCCTCGGACCCTACGGGTTTGGAGAGGTATCCGTCCATACCCGATTGCAGGAAACGCTCCCGGTCGCCCTTGAGAGCGTGCGCGGTCATGGCGATGATGGGCAGCTCACGGGAGATGCCGGGAACTTCGCCGGAGCGGATGCGCCGCGTGGCCTCCACCCCGTCCATTTCCGGCATCTGGATGTCCATGAGCACCACGTCCACACGCGTCTTGGCAAGCGTGGCCAGAGCCTCGGCCCCGTTGGCCACGGCGATCACGGTGTGACCGTCCTGCTCGAGTATCTCGATTGCGAACATCTGATTGATCAGGTTGTCTTCGGCAAGCAGTATGGTCAGCGGCCCGATGTCCGTTTTCGGGGCGGGCTTGGGCGTGGGCAACTGCGGAGCCTCGTCCACCATGGGCAGCATCACTTCGAAGAAGAACGTGCTCCCACGGCCTTCGAGGCTTTCCACCCATATCCGCCCGCTCATGCGTTCCACCAGGTGTTTGCAGATGGCCAGGCCCAGGCCCGTTCCATAATGCTTTCTGGTGGAGGAGTTGTCCGCTTGGGTGAAGCTCTCGAAAATGGTGTGGAGCTTGTCCGTGGGTATGCCCGTGCCGGTGTCGGCCACCTCGATGCGGATAATCGCCGGGCCTGAACAGGCTTTCACGCATTCCGCCCTGACGGACAGGCGGCCCTGGCTGGTGAACTTCACGCCGTTGCCCACGAGGTTGACGATGATCTGGCGCAGGCGTCCGGAATCGCCCTTCACTCGCACGGGTACGTCCGGGGCCACGGAACACTCCAGCGTGAGCCCCTTGTTCTGGGCCAACGCCGTGAAGATGCCGACAGCGCTGCGGATGGTGGAGTGCAGGTCGAAAACGTGCTCTTCCAGTTCGAGCTTCCCGGCCTCGATCTTGGAAAAATCCAGGATATCGTTGAGAATTTCCATGAGCGACGACGCGGACTGGCGCACCATGTCCAGATAGTCGCGCTGCTTGTCGGTGAGATCGGATGCAAGGAGCAGCTCGCTCATGCCCAGAATGCCGTTCATGGGCGTGCGGATCTCATGGCTCATGTTGGCCAGGAACTGGCTCTTGGCCCGGTTGGCTGCTTCAGCGGCTTCCTTCATGGTCGTCAGGTCGCGCTCCAGGCGTTTTCGCGCGCTGATGTCGCGGAGTGACGCCAGGTAGACGAGTTCGCCGCTTTCCCACCGGGACTGCACCACCCGCATTTCCACTGTCTTGAGCACGCCGTCGCGGGAGAGCACTTCGATTTCCATGGTGCCGCCGGGGATAAGCGCGTGTCCGAAACGCTCCCCGGCCAGTTGCTGGGCCGTGGCGCCGAACAGCTGCTCGGCGCTGGTGTTGGCGAAGCGTATGAGTCCGTCGATGCCCACCACGACGATGCCGTCCGCGTTGCTGGCGATGATGCTCTGAAAGCGCTTCTCGGACGACGCCAGTGATTCCTGGGCGTTTTCGAGCTGGCGGCAGAGCTGTGCCCTGTCCGTAGCGCAGAGCAGGCTCTGTTCCAGCAGCGAGTTGTCGAGCCTGGATTTCGGCAGGACGATGACCACGTTTTCGGAAAGCGACGAGTGCAGAAAGAGGCTGGAGCCCGTGTCGCAGAATCCCACCACGGGCAGGCCGGAGAACACGGTGGCCAGCTCGCCGGTATCGGGACCATGGGGGGCGGGCAGGGGCAGCCCCGCCAGAATGACGTCGAAGTGCCGCAGGGCGATGGCTTCCCAGGCTTCGCCCACGGTGCCCGCCATGCTCCATTCGGCCTGGATGCGAGTGAGGCCCTGAAGCCGGTTGGCCAGCGAGACGGTGAACTCCGGCGACGGGTCAATCACCAGCAGGCGCATCGGCTTTTTGTCTTGGTACTGGTGCATCATGGATTTCATCCCCAATACCAATTCCAGGAGCTATTGCAACCCACTATCCCTTCACACATGCAAGGGGACGCATCCTGGCCACAGTGGCGGCTATTCCCGCACCCACGGAACTCTCCACCACGGCGTCGATGTCCTTGTACGCTCCGGGAGCCTCCTCGCTGACTCCCTTGTATCCGTGGCATCGCACGATGATGCCGTCCCGGGCCAGGGACTCCAGGACGTCGCGCCCTTTCCAGCGCTTGAGCGCCTGAGACCTGGAGAGGCTGCGGCCCGCGCCATGGCACGACGATCCCAGCGATCGCTCAAGCGACAGATCGGTCCCGGCCAGCACGTACGAGGCCGTTCCCATGCTGCCGCCCACAGGCATGGGCTGGCCCACGCCGCGAAGCCATGCGGGGAGCTCCGGATGGTTCGGCCCCCAGGCGCGCGTGGCCCCCTTGCGGTGCACGAAGACCCGCCGGGGCTTGCCGTCCACCAGATGCGTCTCCTCCTTGCAGGTGTTGTGAGACACGTCGTAGAGGAGCCAGAGCCAGTTATTCGGAAAGAACTCCGCGAACACCTCACGCACCAGATGGGTGAGCACCTGCCGGTTGGCCAGGGCGCAGTTGATGCCCGCGCGCATGGCCGCCAGGTATTCCCTGCCGAGGCCCGACTCGATGGGCGCGCAGGCCAGTTCCGGGTCCGGCAGCTTGATTCCGTATTTAGGGGCCTTGTGGAGCATGCGCGTCAGGTAGTCCGAGGCCACCTGATGCCCGAGCCCGCGCGAACCGCAGTGGATGCTCACCACCACCTCTCCCTCGACAAGCCCGTAGACCGCCGCCGCCTTGCTGTCGTGGACGCTCTCAACCACCTGGACCTCCAGATAGTGGTTGCCCGACCCGAGCGTGCCGGTTTCGGCCAGCTGCCGTTTCTTGGCCTGGTCCGACACCAGGGAGGGATCGGCTCCCGACGCGCGGCCCCCATCCTCGATGTGTTCCAGATCGGCCTTTTCCCCGTAGCCCTGCTTCACCGCCCAGACCGCGCCGCCTTCCAGCATGGCGTCCATGTCCCGTCCCTTGAGTGCAAGATCCCCCGTTTTCCCCACTCCGGCCGGGATAGCGGAGTACAGCCGGTCCGCCAGGCGCTCCAGCACCGGACGGATGTCATCTTTATGGATGCCCGTGGTCAGGGTCCGCACGCCACAGGCGATGTCGTAGCCCACGCCTCCGGCCGAAACGACCCCCCCCTCCTGCGGGTCGAAGGCGGCCACGCCGCCGATGGGGAATCCGTAGCCCATGTGGGCGTCCGGCATGGCGTAGGCCGCGCCCACGATGCCCGGCAGGCAGGCCACGTTGGCGATCTGTTTGGACGCCGTGTCGTCCAGGGATCGCACGAGTTCACGTGAGCCGATCATCACGGCGGGGACGCGCATGCCCCCCCGCGGGTGCAGCATCCATCTCCATGAATCCATCTTTTCGAGCATGCCCACGTCCATGATGCCTCCCGTGCGCCGCACTCCGGCGCGCTTGACAAAATCCCCCGCGCGGGCGCATTCCCCCTATCCCGAGGAGACGAAACAATGCGTACGCTCACCGCACTTATCATCTGCCTGACACTCACCGCCTGCGCCGGGGTTCCGCTCATGCCCGGCGGCGATTCCGAGGATTCCCTCACCGCCGCCGACGCCTCCTTCACCCTCAAGCTGCCCGCAGGCTGGACCGTGAAGCAGAAGGGAGGAGGCGAGGGAGGGCGGGTCAGCATCCTGGCCCACAAGGACGCCGCTGCAACAGGCAAGGGCTATCCCACCATGGTGATCCGGCAGGTTCTCGACCCCACCCCCCAGGGCGTCCTGGACATCATGACCAAGGACACAAAGCTCGATTTCTCCGAGCTTTGGACCGTGAGCCCGGAAAAATACCAGCTCAAGCAGGCCCTGCTGGACGAAACCTCTCGCGTGCTGTCCTACTGGGTAGTGCCGCGCGACGGGCAGGACCTGGAATACTACGGCTGCATCATACTCACTGGATACGGCCGGGTCGAGATGATCGGCGTGGCTCAGGCCGGGACGACCGCCAAGTACATGAAGGATTTCAACCAGATGTTCACGTCCCTGAACATCGCCGAGAAAGCCCGTTTCAACCCGGCCCAGTCGGGCGACACCGCCGCCTATCTGCGTAAGACATATGCAAGCGCCCTGGAGCGCGAAAAGAACGGCCTCACCCGCCTCGCCGCCGAAACGGCTTCCTGGGCGGGTGCGGCGGCCGGGCTCACGGCCCAGGAAAAAGGATTCATCGGGACCACCTACGTCAAAGCCGTGAACAAGGCCCTCGAAGCCTGCGCCGGGCTGACCGAGGTGATCGGCAGGGCGCAGGCCAATGACTCCAGAGCGGAGATGCAGCGCTTTGCCGAACGCCTGGAAGAAGCGGCCACCGCCGTGGACACCGTCCAGCTCAACATACGCGAAAACCAGGTCAGGACCAGCGTGGAAAAAAGCGCCGCCCGGATCAAGCGCATGGCGGCGCTGGGGCGTGAAGCGTCGAAGATGCCATTATGATATGAGAGGAAGATGCCTCCGGCGGCCAGAAAGAACTTTTCGAAAAAAGTTCTCTCTGGACTCTCTCAAAAACTTTTAAATAGCTTCGCGCCCTTGAGCGTTCCGACGCTCAAGGGCGCGAAGCTATTTACGAGTCCAGGGGATGATCCCCTGGCGGGAGAGTCCAGAGAGGACAGGCCCTCTCTGGCAGCCGGAGACATTCTTTTCTACAAGTTTACCGAGTGCTTGAGCGCCTCCACCTCGTCCGGCGTCAGCGGACGCGACGCCCCGGTGGCCAAGGTCCCGAGCTTGAGCGGCCCTTGCGCCACCCGGACGAGCTTCAGGATGGTCAGCCCCAGATCGCGGCACATGCGCCTGATCTGGCGGTTCACACCCTGGATCAGCTCCAGCTCCAGCACGCTCGACCGGGCGTCTTTCCGCACCAGCCGGGCCTTCACCGGGGCCAGTGTCTCGCCTTCGGCCAGGGTCATGCCCCCACGCATGGCCGCGAGGGTGCTTTCACCGGCATCGCCCCGCACCGTGACCCGGTAGAGTTTGGGCTGGTGCCAGCGCGGGTGCATGAGGCGGTTGGCCAGATCGCCGTCCGTGGTGAGGATGAGCAACCCTTCAGAGAAATAGTCCAGGCGTCCCACCGGAAAGAGCCTGCGCCCGCCCGCCTGGGGACGCATCAGGTCCAGGACGGTCCTGCGCCCCTGGGGGTCCTTTGCGGTGGTCACGGTCTCTATGGGCTTATTGAGAATAAAATAGAGGTGTTCGCGTGCGTCCGGGGCACCCACGGGCCTTGCGTCCACGCGGATGTCGTCGATGCCAGGGCGCACGGCCGTGCCCAGGTCGGCAGGACGGCCGTTCACGGTGACGCGTCCGGAGCGGATGAGTTCGTCGGCGTTGCGGCGCGAACAGACCCCGGCTTGCGCCAGGGCCTTGTTCAAACGCATGGGAGCATCGGCTTCCGGGGCGGAGTTTGCAGAAGTTGGTTGTTTGGAGCGCATCCCCGGACCCATAATACGGGATGCCAAAGGGCGCCAGCCCTTTGGCCCCGGGATCCCCTTGGCCGGGCTTCGATTACCCGGCGGGTTCTCCATCGCCCACTACAGGTCGATCACCTTGGTGGCCAGTTGCAGACTTGTGACCACGTCCAGCATGTTGGTGGTCTGGCCCACGGCGCGCTTGTCCATGAGGCCGAAGAACTCCAGACAGGTACCGCACACCAGGATGTCCACGCCCTGGGCTTCCAGTACCTTGAGAGCATCCAGATGCGGGCTGTCCAGCGCCGCCAGCTTCACCGCGCCGTTGACCATGACCACGCGCCAGAGGTCCTGGCCGAGTTCGGGCAAGGTCTTCAGGAAATTACCCATGAGCTTGCCGCCGAGGCCGTCGTCGCCGCGCCCGATGGTCTCGGCGGTGAGAAACACCACGACGCGCGTCCGTTCGCCGGGTCTGGGGACGGGGCAGGGGAAGTCCTCCACGGCGGGTGCGGGGGCCTTGCCCGCCTCGGGGCCGCGCGCGGCGCTGATGATCCAGGTGCGTCCGTCCTTGGCGGAGGAAGGCTGGTAGCCGCTGGCCGTGAGGAAACGGGTGACGTTCTCCAGGGCGGCCTCGTCGTCGACCAGCACCGTGAGGGCCTCGGGCGCTTCGGTCTCGAGGCACGCCCGGCAGGCCATCAGGGGCTGGGGGCAGGTCATGCCCAGGCAATCCAGTGTTTTCACGCTCATTGTGTCTGTCCTTTTCCCCGGTGATTAGCATGGACACGGGCACGGGGGTCAAATAGTATCCCCTGATACATAAGGCCGGTCTCCAAGGAGGCGGCCAATGACGGAGGAATGCATGAATTTCAGCGCGCCTGTGGCGGCCCTGGCCGGAAAGATCGCCCTGGCATTGGGCGAGAGGCCGGTGGATCTGCTGCTCAAGAACGCCCGCCTGGTGAACGTGCTCTCGGGCGACATCCACGAGGCGGACATCGCCGTCTCGGACGGGATCGTCGTCGGCTTCGGAGACTATGAGGCCAAAAAGGTCATCGATTGCCAGGGCCGATACGTCTGCCCCGGACTCATCGACGGTCACATTCATATCGAATCCACGCTGCTCACCCCCTGGGAGTTTGCCCGTGCGGCGGCGCCGCGGGGCACCTGCGCCGTGGTGTGGGACCCCCACGAGATCGCCAACGTGCTCGGGCGTGAAGGCATCGAGCACATGCTTGACCTGACGAAGGATTGTCCCTTGAGCTTCTATATCATGGTGTCGAGCTGCGTGCCGGCCACCAATATGGAGACATCGGGGGCGGAGGTCACAGCCGAGGACGTGGAGCAGTTGGTGCTGCAGAACCTGGATAGGGTGCTTGGGCTGGCCGAGCTCATGAACTATCCCGGCGTGCTGGCCAAGGACCCATCCGTGCTGGCCAAGATTGTGGCCTGCTCCTGCGCGGTGGTGGACGGGCATGCGCCGCTGGTGTCCGGAAAGGCGCTCAATGCCTACATCCTGGCTGGTCCCAGCTCGGATCACGAATGCACGGACGTGAACGAAGCGATGGAGAAGCTGCGCAAGGGCATGCACCTCTTCATGCGCGAGGGCAGCGACGAGAAGAACCTCAAGGACCTGATCAAGGTCTGCAACAAGTTCAATTCCCAGAATATTTCCATGGTCTGCGACGACCGCGACCCCGTGGACCTGACCACCAACGGCCACATGGACCACAATGTGCGCATGGCCGTGAGCCTGGGTATGGACCCGGTTCGGGCCATCCAGATGGCCAGCATCAACACCGCCCGTCACTTCGGCATGCGGGGCAGGGGGGCAGTGGCCCCCGGATACAGGGCGGACATGGTGATCCTGGACGACCTGGAGGGGTTCACCGTCTGGAAATCCATCCTGAACGGTCAGGATGTGGCGGGCATCTCTTTCGGACCGAGCGGTGCGGTTCACGCAGAAAACACTGTAAAATTGAACGTTCTCGGCGGAAAGCTCAGGGCTTCCGACTTCGAAATAGTTAAAGTGAAAGATAAGGTTCGCTGCATCGGAGCCGTGACCGGGCAGATCATCACCCAGTCGCTTGTGGTGACGCCGCGTTTCGAAAACGGCTTGGCCATGGGCGACCCGGCCAAGGACCTGGCCAAGCTCGCCGTTGTGGAGCGGCACGGCAAGAACGGCAACATCGCTCTGGGATTCATCCACGGCCTGGGCCTGGGGCGCGGAGCCCTGGCCGGGACAATCGCCCACGACTCGCACAACCTCATCGTGACGGGGGTGTCCGACGCGGATATGGCCCTGGCCGGGAACACCCTGGCGGAAGCTGGCGGTGGATACTGCATTGTGGCCGACGGCAGAGTGCTGGCGCTGGTCGACCTGCCTCTGGCCGGCCTCATGAGCCTGAAGCCCATGGAGGAGGTCGTGGTCGGGTGCAGGGAACTCATCGAAGCCTTCAGGTCGGTGGCCATCAACCCGGACGAGTACACGCATCCATTCATGGCCATGTCTTTCTCGTCCCTGGCCGTGATCCCCGAACTGAAGCTCACGGACAAGGGCCTGGTGGACGTAGGAACGTTCTCCATGGTCGACTTGTGGGTGGGATGAAACTCATGATGCGCGCGGGACCGCCGAACGGAACGAACTCTGACCGTCCGACGCTACAAGTTAACTGCTGCGGTTCATGCCTCGGCCATCCATAATGACGCCTGGCGCGGAATAGGCCCAGGAGACCCTATCAACGCTTCAGGGCGGCTTCAGGTTTGAAAGCCTGGGCCGCCCTTTCGTTTGGCAGGGCGGGGGCAGCCCCGTTCTTAAAGTTTACATAATTTACATTATGAGACACAGACGGATATGCCCGAAGAGGGCGCCTCCGGCTCACAACAGACCTCCCGCCTGCAAGGTCCCACATAACGGCAAGTCTCTGCGGAGCCACCCACTCTAGCTCCAGGCCGCACCCCGTAGCTCTCGCCACATACATGCGACGTCAGATCTGCGCCCTGGATGAATTCCACTCGGAAGCTCGTCGACCCTCTCTACCCAATCTTTCGCCGACCACGCCTCAGTGGCCCAGTCTGAAGCTCAAAATTGACCTAAAACAGAATATTTCCCCATAAATGCCCCAGGATCAAATTGAGCCTGTTTCGCAAACTCATCCAAGGGAAAGCCCCTTGAAATCGATCTCAGACGATCCTGGGCGGTCGAATAAATTTGGACACTCGTTGACGCAGGTCGTCAGTCACCGTAACCGGCACCTCTTTCACAGAACCAAAGACGCCCCAAGTGATTGCAGTCAGCTCCTCATTATCCCCGCCATCCTCTGTTTTGTAAAATCGTAGCGCTTGATTTGTTTCATATTTTTGTTAGTTAAATTCATAGCATCATCATAACTGACTGCAAGCGGACGAGAACTGCAGCCCCCTTCAACTCAGTGCCAGCAGGTTCGGCATGAGAATATTCTCTTTCTTGATCGCTCTATGCATGCTCACCATGCCCAATGCTGCTTCGTGCCAGTCCCTCCTGTTCGCGTACCCTGAACGCCCTCCATACAACTACACGGAGAACGGCAACGCCGTCGGAACCCTTGTGGAGTTGACCAGGAAAATCCTTGCCGAAGCGGGTATCGATGCGACCTTTGTCGAAATGCCCTCGAAGAGAATCCTCGCCGAGATACAGAAGGACGGGAGCACCCTGTGTTCTTTCGGTTGGTTCAAAACGCCTGAGCGGGAATATTACGTCAGATATACCCTGCCCATCATTCGCGACACCCCCCTCGTCGCCGTATTCTTAAAGAATAACTTTAATATTCAGCCGCTGGGCCTCCGCCTCGAGACCTTGGCCGCCAATACGAATCTGTCCGTCGGCCTCGTGCGGGGATGGACCTACGGCGAGCATGTTGACGCGGTGTTCAAAAACAACGGCACACGTTTGGTTGAAATTCCTGAAAGAAAGCAGCAAGCTCTGATGTTGGCTCTGGAGCGATTTTCATACACCCTGGCCAGGGAATCCGAAATTGATGAGATCATCCACATGTCCGGAAAACCCAAGGAAGCGTTCGTGGTGTCGCCCCTTGAGGATGTCATCCTGAACCGGAACAGCCGCTACATCATATGCGGCAAGGGCGTCCCCGAAGATGTCGTGGAGCGAATAAACGCCTCGATCGTCAAGCTCTGCGCCCGGCAGCCCGGCGGCGCGGACGACTGACGCAAAAAAAACGCCGGGAACAGTCTTCGGACCGCTCCCGGCGTTCACGCATACACGCTTCTCCGTCCGGAATTTCTGTGGAATCCGGACGGGCGGGTTTCCTCTAGCCCTTCTCCACCTTGCCCCAGTCCTTGAGGAATGTCTCCAGGCCCGCGTCGGTAAGGGGGTGCTTCACCAACTCCTTGATCACGGAAAACGGCACCGTACACACGTCCGCACCCATGAGGGCGGCGCGTACGATGTGAGTGGGATTGCGGATGCTGGCCACCAGAACCTCGGTCTCGTAGGCGTAGTTGCGGAAGATGGTGACGATCTCCTCCACCATGGCCATGCCGTCGCCGCCGATGGCGTCGATGCGGCCCACGAACGGACTCACGAAGGTGGCCCCGGCCTTGGCGGCCATGAGGGCCTGCAGCGGCTGAAAGACCAGGGTGACGTTCACCGGGATGTTCTGCGCCTTGAGCTGGCGTACGGCCTTGAGTCCCTCCAAGACCATGGGGATCTTGACCACCACGTTGGGGCCGAACTTGATGAGTTCCTTGGCCTCGGCCAGCATCTGCTCGGCGTTGGTTCCCACCACCTCGAGGCTCACCGGTCCGTCGACTTCCTTGCAGATGGCCTCGGCAGTCTTGTGCCAGTCGCCCTTTTCCTTGGAAAACAGCGTGGGGTTGGTGGTCACGCCGTCGAGCATGCCCATGTCCTTGGCCGCCTTGATCTCATCGAGGCTAGCGCTGTCGAGGAAAAATTTCATCCGTTACCCCTCTTTGGTTTTCGAAGCTTCGATCTGCTTCAGGAACTTGTCCCGGCACTCGTAGCTGCAAAAATGCCGGACGGTTCCGCCGTCACGCGCTTTCACGGAATTTTCGATGGACACGTAGGAGCCGCAGATAGGGTCCTTGACCATCTCGCCCTTGGCGATGAGGGTCTCCTGCTCCTTCTTGGTCTCCTGCTTGCGGCGGTTCATGTCGCCGGCGAACATCTTCCAAAGGATGAAGGCCGCGACGGCGAAAATAACGAATTTCCACATGGTCCGCACGATCCTTTTCTAGAGTTGGAATATCATAGTTCCAGACGCTGTAAATGACAAACAGTCGATCCGCTCCGGCGTGGCGGTCTCGGGGGCGACTTCCTCCAGGGGCAGGAGCACGAACGCCCGCTCGAACATGCGCGGATGCGGCAGGGTCAGGCGAGGGGTGGCACGGGTCTCGGCTCCGAAGGCGAGCAGATCGATGTCGATGACGCGAGGCCCCCAGCGGGTTTCCATCACCCGGTTGCGCCCGAGTTCCGCCTCCAGGGCCATGAGCGCCTCGAACAGGGCCTCCGGGGTGACGTCCGGCGGGCAATCCAGGCGCACGGCCATGTTGGCGTACCAGGGGGAAGTCGCCGCCGCTGCGGGCCCGGTTACTACCTCCCGCTGGCACTCCGGCCGGGGATATTCCATGGCCGCCATTCCCAGGGGGGCTGTGTGCCAAACGCGCGAGCGGGCCGCCAGGCGCACGCCGGGGAGAATCCCGTGCATGCGTCCGGCGGCCCGGTGAAGCGTGGCCGCGGGTTCGCCCAGGTTGGAGCCCAGGGCGACCAGAGCCGTATGTTCAGTATGCCGAGTTATGTTCTCGCCTTACATCTTCGCCAGGCGCGAGAGGGCTTCCTCGATCTTTTCCTTGCCCACGGTCATGGCGATGCGGAAGTAGCCCTCGCCCGCCTCGGGGGAGCCGAAGCCGTTGCCCGGGGTGACCACGACGCCGGTCTCCTGGAGCACCTTGGTGACGAAGCCCTTGGAGTCCTGGCCGTTGGGCACCTTGCACCAGAAGTAGAAGGTGGCCTCGGGCAGGCGGAAGTCGATGCCGATCTTCTTGAGGCCCGCGGCCAGGGTGTCGCGGCGCTCCTTGTAGACGGCGCGGAACTTCTCGGCGTAGGCGTCGCCCTTTTCCAGGGCGGCGATGCCGGCTTCCTGCACTGCCTGGAAGATGCCGGAGTCCACGTTCTCCTTGATCTTGCCCAGGCCCTTGACCAGGTCAGAGTTGCCAACGGCCATGCCGATGCGCCAGCCGGTCATGTTGTAGGTCTTGGACAAGGAGTGGAACTCGATGGCCACGTCCTTGGCGCTGGGAATTTCGAACACGGAGATGGGCTTGGCCGCCTCGTTGTAATACATCTCGGTGTAAGCGGCGTCGGCCACCAGGATGGTATTGGTTTCGCGGCACTTCTTCACCAGCTTCTCGTAGAAGCTCTTGGGGGCGCAGGCCGAGGTGGGGTTGTTGGGGAAGTTGGTGAAGATCATCTTCGCCTTGTCCCATTCGGCGTCGGTGACTTGGTCCAGGTCAGGCAGGAAGTTGTTGGCGTCGGTCATGGGCAGGAACTTGGTGGTGCCGCCCGCGAAGCCGGTGGCCACGTTGTACACCGGATAGTTGGGGGTGCACACCAGCACCAGGTCGCCGGGGTTGACGTAGGCCAGGGGGAAGTGGGCGATGCCTTCCTTGGAGCCGATGAGGCTGACCACCTCGTTGTCGGGGTCCAGGTCCACGCCGAAGCGGCCCTTGTACCAGGTGGAGACGGCTGCGCGGAAAGTGCGCAGGCCCACGTAAGACGGATACTGGTGGTTCTCGGGCTTCTTGGCGGAAGCGTAGAGGGCGTCCACGATGAAGTCGGGGGTGGGCATGTCGGGGTCCCCGATACCAAGGCTAATGATATCCACGCCGCGCGCCTTGACCTCGTTCTTCACGCGGTCGATCTCGGCGAACAGGTAGGGAGGCAGCGCGGCCAGGCGATCGGCCATCTTGAACTGAGGCATGATAGGCTCCTTGGGCGATTGCGCGTAAACGCAAGAAATGGAATAACAGGCCACGAGGTCATAAAAAGAGGCCCCTGGAAGTGTCAATAAAAACCAAGCAGCAGCGCGACGCGCCCTCCTCCCCTCCTCCCGCCCATCCCTGGGTGGACGCATGGCTGGAACACCTGCTGGTGGTGAAGGGACTCTCGGAAAACAGCCTGGCGGCCTACGCGCAGGACATGCTGCACTTCCAGGTATTCCTGACGGAGCGTTCCTCCGCGATTGAGGACGTCTCCGACCAGACCATCTTTCTCTATCTGATGTACCTGCGCCAGAAGGGTTTGACCAGCCGGTCGCTGGCCCGGCATCTCTCCAGCATGCGGGGATTCTTCGCCCACGCCGTGGCCGAGGGATGGATCGACGCAAGCCCGGCCGAACTCATCGAGGCTCCCAAGCTGCCCCGCAAGCTCCCGGACGTGCTCTCTCAGGGCGAGATGGAGGGACTGCTCGCACGCCCGGACATGGAGACCAGCCTGGGATTTCGCGACCGGGCGATGCTTGAACTGCTCTACGCCGCCGGGCTTCGGGTGACGGAACTCATCACGCTGACGCCCCTTGATTTCGACGCCCAGGCCGGGGTGCTGCGGGTGTTCGGCAAGGGCGACAAGGAGCGCCTGGTGCCCATCCACGACCTGGCACAGGACCTGCTCGCCCGCTACATGCAGTCCATCCGTCCGGCGTTCAAGCCGGTGAAGGAATTCCTGTTTCTGAACCGCTCGGGCAAGGGGCTCTCGCGCCAGGGGGTCTGGAAGCTCATCAAGCGCTACGCCCTGCTTGCCGGCATCCGCAAAGAGATATCCCCCCACAGCCTGCGCCACTCTTTCGCCACCCACCTGCTTGAGGGCGGGGCCGACCTGCGCACCGTGCAGATGCTTTTGGGACACGCCGACATCTCGGCCACGGAAATCTACACCCACGTGCAGGCCGACCGGCTGACGGCCGTCCACCGCAGCCACCATCCCCGCTCAAGCTCCACAAGGAAGGGTTCATGATCCCCAAGCCCCACAAGGGTTTGGCCGCTCCCACGGTCATCACCGCGCACATAAACGCCGACTTCGACGCCCTGGCCGCCATGATCGCCGCCAGCAAGCTCTACCCCGGCGCCACGCTCATATTTCCCGGCAGCCAGGAGAAGAACATCCGCAACTTCTTCATCCAGAGCGCAACCTACCTCTTCAACTTCAAGACCTACAAGGACATCGACCCGGAGACCGTGGAAACACTGGTCATGGTGGACACCCGCCAGCGCTCCCGCGTGCCCCATGTGGACCCGCTTCTCGACAAGCCCGGCATCCACGTCCACCTCTACGACCACCACCCGGACACCGAAGAGGACGTCCCCTCCGAACTCTCGGTGGTGAAGCCCTGGGGATCGAGCACCACCATCCTCACCCACCTCATCATGGAGCGCGGCCTGATCCTCACCCCGGACGAGGCCACCTTCCTGGCGCTGGGCATCTACGAAGACACCGGCTCCTTCACCTTCACCTCCACCACTGAAGAGGATTTCACCGCCGCCGCCTGGCTCAAGGGACAGGGCATGGACATGCCTACCCTGTCCGAACTGCTCACGCGCGAACTTTCCGCCGAACAGATCACCATCATGAGTTCGCTCATAGAGTCCTCCACCACATACGACATCAACGGCGTAGAGGTGGTGGTGGCCGAGGTGACGCTTGAGAACTACGTGGGCGACTTCGCCCTGCTGGCCCACAAGCTCATGGACATGGAGAACATCAGGGTGCTCTTCGCCCTGGCCCTCATGAAAGACCGGGTGCATCTGGTGGCCCGCTCGCGCACCACCGACGTGGACGTGGGTCGCATCTGCGCCTCGCTCGGCGGGGGCGGCCACACATACGCGGCCTCGGCCTCCATCAAGGACAGGACCCTCACCCAGGCCAAGGAGGAACTCTTCGGGCTGCTCTACTCCCAGGTGAACCCGCAGATTCTGGCCGAAAGCCTCATGAGCCGCCCGGCCAAGGTCATCGGAAACGACCGGCCCATATCGGAAGCCCAGGAGCTCATGGCCAACTACGGCCTCAAGGCCCTGCCCGTGGTGGATTCCCGGGACGGGACCTGCCTGGGCATCCTGGAGCACGACATCGTGGACAAGGCCATCAAGCACGGCCTGGCAAGCTCGGACGCCAGCGACTACATGATGCTGGGCGCCCAGACCGTCAGCCCCAAGACCGACCTGTACCACGTCATGGAGATCATCCTGGGGCAACGCCAGCGCCAGGTGCCAGTGGTGGAGGACGGCCAGGTGGTGGGCGTGGTCACGCGCACGGACCTGATCAACACCCTGGTGCGCGAGCCGGCCCGCATCCCGGAAAGCGTGGGGGCCGAGCGAAAGAGCGAGCGCAACGTGGCCGGACACCTGCGGGACAAGCTGCCCGCGCGGCTCCACCAGCTGCTGAAGAAAGCCGGGGCCCTGGCCCAGTCCATGGGGTACGAGGCTTACGTGGTGGGCGGTTTCGTGCGCGACCTGCTGCTCGGACGAGCCAACTTCGACCTGGACCTGGTGGTGGAGGGCGACGGCATCCTCTTCGCCGGAGCGCTGGCCCGGGAGTTGGGGGGGCGGGTGAAGGCCCACAGCAAGTTCAAGACCGCAGTGGTGATCCTTGCGGACGGCACCCGCGTGGACGTGGCCACCGCGCGCCTGGAATACTACGAATACCCGGCGGCCCTGCCCACGGTTGAGCTTTCCTCCATCAAGATGGATCTCTACCGGCGCGACTTCACCATCAACGCCCTTGCCGTGCACCTGACGCCCGGCCAGTTCGGCAAGCTGGTGGACTTCTTCGGGGCCCAGCGGGACCTGAAGGAACGCGCCATCCGGGTGCTGCATTCGCTCTCATTCGTGGAGGACCCCACCCGCATCCTGCGCGCCATCCGTTTCGAGCAGCGCTTCAACTTCAAGATCGTGGCCCAGACCGAACGCCTCATACGAAACGCCATCACCAACCAGTTCGTGCACAAGCTGTCCGGATCGCGGGTGTTCCACGAGATGCGCCACATCCTGGAGGATGACAATCCTCTGTCCTGCATCCGGCGCATGGACGAGTTCGGGCTGCTTGCGGCCATCCACCCGCTCTTGGCCCTGGACACGCGCAAGGACGAGGTGCTGGCCGAGTCAGAGCGGGTGGTCAACTGGTATCGCCTGCTCTACACCGAGCCGCGCCCAGAGATATGGCGCATCTACTTCCTGGGCCTGTGCGCGGGCATGGAGGACGATCAGGTGGTGAGCGTGGCCCAGCGCATGGGCTTCTCGGCCCACCACCAGGAGGCGTTCCTGCATCTGCGCCACTGCATCCGCAACACGGCGCAAACCATTTTCGAATGGGAATACCGCAAGGGACTCTACAGCGAGCTCTACTTCCTGCTGAGGGACCTGCCCCTGGAAGGGGTGCTGTACCTGATGGCACGCCACCCCAAGGAGACCGTGCAGCGCTCCATCTCGCTGTACCTCACCACCCTGCGCACCCAGCAGATCGACATCAGAGGAGAGGACCTGAAGGCGCTGGGCATCCCGCCTGGGCCGCGCTACGGGGATATCCTGCGTACGATCACGGCCGCCTTGCTTGACGGCAAGGCCACCTGCCGGGCCGAGCAGCTGGCCCTGGCCAAGCGGCTCTCCGAGGGGGACGTGGGGTTGGATTGGATGCCGGAAGCGGCGGAAAAATCGGGAAGTTCCCCCGCCGCCTAAAGATTAACGCATGCGGCAGCGCCGTTCATCGGCGAACAAGGTGCCGGGATTGGCGGGGCGGTCGGACGTCCGACCCTTCTGGCTCGGCGGAAATCACATCCGTCATCAAGGCATTCCACGCGCAATGATGAGCCCCGAGTTTCCCTCGGTGCCGTGTTGGAACGTATTCTCCAGGATGAAGCTTCAGTGCGACGAGATGTTCTGGTTCAGCCGGAACAGATTCTGCGGGTCGTAGCGACGCTTCACCTCGGCCAGCCGCTCATAGTTCGAGCCGAAGGCTCCCCGGATACGGTCAGTCTCATCCGCGGGCATGAAGTTCACGTACACAGAGCCCAGGGCGTGCGGGGCGAGCGCCTTGAAAAGGTCCCGCGCCCAGGCGATGCAGGTCGTGTCCTGCGCGGGATCACGCCAGCGGGTGTGCATGTTCACGATGAACTCCACGTCGCGGCGGGGGAACGCGGTCGCGTCGGCCGGCACGCGGTTGACCTGGCCGCCGAGATGCCCGACGAACACTTCGCATTCGTTGGAGGGCAGCCGCCGGATAGCATCCACGAGCGCGTCGCATGCACCGTCGGACAGCTGTTTGAAGTCGTGGCTCTTCCAGTAGTTGCGTGCTCCCGGGGCCAGCAACGGATCGAACGCCGCCTGCCAGCCCACGAACGGAGTAGGACCGATCAGATCGGCGATGGGCTTGCCCAAGGCGCGAAACGGCGCAGCCGCAGCTTCACCATCGGCTAACGGCCCGGCATAGCAGAGCGCGATGATCAGGACTTCCTTGTCGTGCCACTCAACCGGCACGAAGGGAGCGGGCGGCGCCTTGCGCAGCACCAGCCAGGCGCTCAGTTCGTCCGGAGCGGCGGCGGCCAGACGCCGGTATTCGCGCATGAGCGCCGGAGCTTCGGCGAAGGGATGCAGCAAAAGCCCGGCGGTCACCTGCGGGCCAAGGCTGTTGAGCTTGAACTCGAACGAGGTCACCACCCCGAAATTTCCGCTGCCGCCGCGCACGGCCCAGAACAGGTCGGGGTGCTGCGCGGCGTCGGCGCGGCGCAGCTCACCGTCGGCGGTGACGATATCCACGGAGAGCAGGCTGTCGATGGTCAGCCCGAATTTGCGGCTGGTCCAGCCGAAGCCGCCGCCGAGCGTGAGCCCGGCAATGCCCGTGGTGGAGTTGATTCCCACGGGAACCATCAAACCGAACGCCTGGGTTTCCCTATCCACGTCGGAGAGCAGCGCGCCGCCTTCCACACGGGCGCGACGCGAGTCGGGGTCCACATGCACGGAGCGCATGCGCGACAAGTCGAGCATGATCCCGCCCTCGCAGACGGCATTGCCCGCGATATTGTGGCCGCCCCCGCGCACAGCCAGAAGCGCATTCCTTTCGCGGGCGAAACTGACCGTCCGCATGACATCCGAAGCGCCCAGAGCCTGGACGATCATGCCCGGGCGCTTGTCGATCATGGCGTTCCAGATCATCCGGGCCGCGTCGTACCCCGGTTCGTCCGGCAGCAGCAGGCTGCCCCGCAACGAGCCGCGAAAAGCGCCGAGATCATCGCTGCCAAGCTTCACCGCCCCGCCGCCAAGGGTCTGCAAGCGTGTGTCCATTTCGCCCTCCCTTTCCTGCCATCATGATAGGTAGCAGAAAAAGACAGAAAGCAAAGATGAAATTGACACTCCTTACGATTCCTTCGTCGCTCCCATGAAATACACCGGCACGCACCCGACAACGATCACCCCGGCGATGAACAGAAACGCCTGCTCGTAGCCCCCGGTGTGGGCCTTCACCCAGCCCATCAGGTACGGCCCGAGAAACCCGCCCACGTTGCCCAGCGAATTGATCAGCGCGATGCCCGCCGCCGCCGCGGTCCCCGTGAGGTAACGCGTGGCCAGCCCCCAGAACGGTCCGAGCACGCCCCAGATGCCCGTGGCCGCGACGGAAGCTCCCAGCAGGATTCCCGCGAGCCCCGTACTCTGGGTGAGCACCAGCATCCCCACCATGCACAGGGCCATGGACCCGGCCACGTGCCAGCGCCGCTCCCCAAGCCTGTCGGAGCTGGCCCCAATGACCACCATGCCCGCGGCGGCGAAAAAGTAGGCCACCATCACGTAAACGCCCACGGAAAGCGTGCTCGCGCCGGTGACTGAAGCCACGATCTGCGGCAGCCACATGACCAGCCCGTACATGGCCAGCACCGAGCAGAAATAGACGAATCCCAGCAGCCAGACCCTGGGGCTCGTCAGGCCGTCGCGCAGCCTGGAGAGGTGGCGCGCGGCCACGGCGCGGCTTTCTCCGTCCAGGGCGGTCTTCAGGGCGTCCCGTTCCTCGGCGGTGAGCCAGGATGCTTGGCCCGGTCCGTCAGGGAGCAGAAAGAGCACGACGACGCCAAGAACGACCGCGGGAACCCCTTCCAGCAGGAACAGCCACTGCCAGCCCGCATGACCGAGCGCGCCGTGCAGCTGCATGATCCAGCCGGAGAGGGGGCTGCCCACCAGCCCGGCGATGGGAGTGGCGGTCATGAACAGGGCCACGGCGCGGGCGCGCCTGGCCTGGGGGAACCAGTACGTCAGGTAGAGGATCATGCCCGGGAAGAACCCGGCTTCGGCCGCTCCCAGAAGGAAACGCAGCGCGGTGAAGCTCGTGGGTCCCTTGGCGTAGGCCAGGGCCATGGTCACCATGCCCCAGCTGGCCATGATGCGGGCGATCCAGCGCCTGGGGCCGACGCGTTCGAGAAAGAGGTTGCTCGGAATCTCGAAGATGACGTAGCCAAGGAAGAATATGCCCGCGCCCAGGCCGTAGGCGGTCTGGTCCAGGCCCAGGTCCTTATTCATGGTAAGCGCCGCGAAGCTCACGTTGATGCGGTCCAGGTAGGCCACTATATAGAGGAGGAAAAGAAGCGGCAAAATCCTCCAGGAGGCTTTGGCCACCGCGCTGTCGAGAGGCTGCGTCATGGTTCCTCGCGGCTTGGGAAGTGTGGAAGGGCCGGGAGAAGCCCCGGCGGCCCAAGGGCTACGCTCTTTGGGCCCCCCTTTCAAGAGGGGCGCGGAGCGCTTGCGGTACTCGACAAAGCCCCCTGCATAATCTATCAAGCCGCCAACGACGCCATCAGGAGCCTTCATGCCCTGCCCGCAACTCACATACCAGCGTCCCGAGGATTTCGCCCCACTGCACGCCAAGCTCAAAGGCCGGGAGAATCCCGACCAGGCCGTGGAATCGCGTGTTCGCGACATCCTGGCCGACGTGGCGCAGCACGGCGACGAGGCCCTCGCCCGCTATACCAGCCGTTTCGACTGCCCGGATTTCACCGCTTCCATGCTTCGCGTCCCGGCCGAGGACATCGCCGAGGCCAGACGGCAGGTTCCCGCCGAGGACATGGCCATCCTTGAAGAGGCCGCCGCCAACATCCGCTTGTTCCACGAATCCCAGAAGGAAAAGTCCTGGTGGACCACCCGCGAGGACGGCACGATCCTCGGCCAGCTGGTGCGCCCGGTGGACTCCGTGGGCCTGTACGTGCCCGGCGGCGTGGGCGGCGAGACGCCGCTCATCTCCTCGCTGCTCATGAACGCCATCCCTGCCCAGGTGGCAGGCGTGGAACGCATCGCGGCCGTGTCGCCCCCGCGCAAGGACGGCACGCTCAATCCCTATATCCTGGCCGCCGCCGCCATGCTCGGCATCGAGGAAATCTACCGCGTGGGCAGCGCCTGGGCCATCGCCGCCCTGGCCTACGGCACCAAGTCCATCGCTCCGGTGGACGTGCTGGCCGGCCCCGGCAACATCTACGTCACCACGGCCAAGAGGCTTTTGGTGGGCCAGGTGGGCATCGACATGATCGCCGGCCCCTCCGAGATCGTCATCCTGGCCGACCAGAGCGCCCCTGCCGCCTGGCTCGCGGCGGACATGCTCTCCCAGGCCGAGCACGACCCCTTGGCTGCCTCGATCCTGGTCACGGACAGCCCCGAGCTGGCCCGGGCAGTGGAAGGCGAACTCGAATCGCAGCTCGAGCGCCTGCCGCGCGGGGACATCGCCCGCAAGGCCCTGGCCGATTGGGGAGCCATCGTCACCGTGCCCGGCCTCAAGGAAGGCATCGAGCTGGTGAACAAGCTGGCCCCCGAGCACCTGGAGCTGGCCGTGGCCGACGGCTGGAGCATCCTTTCCGACATCCGCCACGCGGGCGCCATCTTTCTGGGCTGCGGCTGCCCCGAGCCCGTGGGCGACTATTTCGCCGGTCCCAACCACGTGCTTCCCACCATGGGCAACGCCCGGTTCTCCTCGGCCCTGTCCGTCGAGACCTTCACCAAGAAGTCGAGCCTCATCGCCGCGCCCCCGGCCTACGCGCGCAGGCATGGGGCCAAGATCGCGCGGCTGGCGCGGCTGGAAGGCCTGGAGGCCCATGCCCGGTCCGTCGAGTGCCGCAACGAATAATCCCCCCCAGGAGCAAGCCATGCAAGTGGTCACCACCACCGACATCAAGGAATATCCGCTCGTTTCGCGCGGCAAGGTGCGCGACATCTACCAGGTTTCGGACGACAGCCTGCTCATCGTCACCACGGACCGCATCTCGGCCTTCGACGTCATCCTGCCGGACCCCATCCCATTCAAGGGCGTTATCCTTAATAAAATCACCATATTCTGGATGAAGATGTTCGAGAAGCTGGTGAAGAACCACCTGCTGGCCACCGACCCGGCCGACTTCCCCGCTCCGCTCAAGGCCCACGCCGACATGCTGGAGGGTCGGGCCGTGCTGGTGCGCAAGGCCAAGCCCCTGCCCATAGAGTGCATCGTGCGCGGCTACATCACCGGCTCAGGCTGGAAGGACTACAAGGCCACGGGCTCGGTCTGCGGCCATACATTGCCCGCAAACCTGCGCGAGTCAGACAAGCTGGAGAAGCCGCTCTTCACCCCCTCCACCAAGGCGGAGCTGGGCAGCCACGACGAGAACATCACCCTGGACCAGGCCAAAGCCATGATCGGGCAGGCGCTCTTCGACAAGGTGCAGGACACGGCCCTTTCCATCTACTCCCAGGCGCGCGAATACGCCGGGAACAAGGGCATCCTCATCGCGGACACCAAGTTTGAATTCGGCATGATCGACGGCGAGCTCATCCTCATCGACGAGGTGCTCACCCCCGACTCCTCGCGTTTCTGGCCCGCCGCCAGCTACGCTCCCGGCCAGGGACAGCCCAGCTACGACAAGCAGTACGTGCGCGATTGGCTGGAGTCCGTGGGCTTCAACAAGAAGCCGCCCGCGCCCGCCATGCCCGCCGACGTGGCCGCCCGGACCCGGGAAAAATACCTCGAAGCCTACCAGGCGCTCACCGGAGAGGCCCTGTCGTTCTGAACCCAAGAGACGCCGCGCGGGGGAAAGCCCCCGCCCGCCATGCGCCGCCACGTTGACTGGGCGGCGCGGTTCGCATAACTTGTCGTAATTTCAGGCCGCCTCCAAGAGCGCGGCTTTTCGAAACACTGGGGGAATAGGAACAATCATGGAGACCCTTCGTACTCTTCCTGGCGACGACGTTCGCCAGATCATGTGGCGATTCGCCGACCGTTACGACGTTCAGATGGCCGTGCAGTCCGCCAGATCCCTGGCCCGCACGCTCGTGGCCCGGCTGGTGGCCGAAGGCGCTCGCCACACCCATGAATGGACCGACCACAAGGCCCAGTTGCTGGAAGCCTTCGACACCTCCGGCCTCACCGCCCTGTTCATGGACCCCCACCAGGGCGGCTTCATCGAAGGCCCCAAGAACCTGGCCCTGGCCCTCGTCGCTTTCGAACTCTCCTGGGTGGACGCCGGCGCGGCCACCTGCTCCCTGGCCACCAACCTGGCCCTGGCCCCCATCCACGAGCGCGGCACCCCCGAACAGCGCGACTACTACATGAGCCGTTGCGTGCCCCCCCAGCCCGGAGAGGACCGCACCATCTTCCGGGGCGCCTTCGCCCTCACCGAGCCCCTGCCCTACGTGGGCGTGGAGACCAACACCCTGGTGGGCAAGGTCCGCGTGCTCGAATGGGAGGAGGGCCAGGAGCCCATCCTCCAGGTGGACAAGCGCGGCCGCTTCATCACCGGCATGGATTTCGCCAACTTCGCCACCTGCGCCGTGGACACCGACGACCCGCGCATCAAGTCCTCCTGCATCATCATCGTGGAGGACACCGACGAGGGCCTGTTCGACAGGGGCGCGCCCACCCTCAAGATGGTGCACCAGCTCTCCTCCACCCGCGACCCGGTCTTCAACCTGAAGGTTCCGGCCAGCCGGATCGTTGGCGGATACACCGTGAAGGACGGCGTCATCGTCCCCAACTACACCCACTCCGAGATCATCGGCGCGGTGTTCCACCGTACCCGCGTGCCAGTGGCCCTCATGAGCTCCGCCAAGCTGCTCTCGGCCGTTGAGCCCGTGATCCGCTACCAGCGCCAGCGCTTCCGCGGCGGCGACGCCGTGCCCGGCACCCCCAAGTACGACCTGGGCATCCAGCAGAAGCAGGACGCCGTGCTGCGCCTGGCCGGCATCTGGGCCATGGGCGAGGCAGGAGCGTCGCTGGGCTTCGAGACCGGCCGCCTCTTCGACCAGCTCGACCCCACCGAGAAGGCCAAGGACAAGATTTTCGCCGAGCAGGGCATCGTGGGGCCCAAATCCCAACTGACCGCCCTTCGCAAGATCGAGAAGCTGGCCATTGAATACCTCGAGCTCGAGGCCATGCCCGAGTCCGAGCGCGACGCCGCCCGCTTCGAGGAACTGGGCAACGACACCCTGGTGCGCTACTCCGTGCTGGAATCGCTGGCCAACATCCTCTGCCCGGCCTGCAAGCTCTGGAACACCGGCCAGGGGGCCAACCAGATGCGCGAGGCCATCGCCCTCATGGGCGGCTACGGCATCACCGAGGACTGCCCGGGCTTCCTCTTCTTCAAGTGGACCGACACCCAGCTCGAGGCCACTTACGAAGGCCCCGAGGCCGTGCAGCGCCGCCACCTCTCCATCACCATGACCAACGAGGTGTTCCTCACCAAGCTGCGCATCTGGATCGCCCAGTTCGCCAAGCTGGGCCAGGATCAGCCCGAGACCGGCGCGGCCATCGTGGCCAAGGGCATGGAGCTGTGGCTGTGGACCCTGGAATTCCTGCTGCGCGCCAAGGACCCCTCCGGCGCGCGCCTTTACCACAACCGCCGCCAGAACGTGACCTTCCCCATGGCCGACGCCCTGTGCTGGATCATGGCCTCGCGCAGCCAGGTCTCCGACGTCATGGAACTGGCCGAGAAAGGCCCCGAGAACCCCATCGTGGCTGAGGGTCTGGAAGGCACCCTGTCCTTCTTCCGCGATCTTGCCGTGACCCAGGCCGCCTACTCCGCCGGGGAATGCGCCCGCGTGTGCGCCAGCATGGTCTACGGCTTCGGCCCCCAGGCCGAGGAAGAACTGGAGGCCTTCGAGAAGCTGCGTAGGGAGCTTGACCGCTCCATGTCCGGGGCGGCCCTGGCCAAGGACCGCGCTGGCCAGGCCCTCACCCAGGTCATGATCCCCGAGGCCCTGGATTACCCGATGTAGTTTGAGATATCATGGCTGTTCGCGAGGCTTCTCCCGGGAAGGCGCCGAGGCGTCATGGGGGAAGCCTCCGGCGGCCAAAGGGACGAAAGTCCCTTTGGAATCCCATATAATTTACGCCGGGGCTGACGCGTGAACGCGGGTCAGCCTTCGCCGTGTCGAGAGGGAGGCACATGTCCGAGATTGAACGCCAGAGCATGGACGTGGACATCGTCTGCGTGGGATTCGGCCCGGCCATGGGCGGCTTCCTGACCACCCTGACCCGTGGCCTGACCAACCCCGACGGCACTCCGGCGGCCGATAGCACGGTCATGCCCGGCATGCCCCCCCAGGTGATCTGCTACGAACGCGCCGACGACATAGGCGCGGGCGTCTCCGGCGTGGTCTCCAAGGCGCGCGGCATCCGGGAGTCCTTCCCCGATTTCGAGCCCTCACAGCTCCCCATGTGCGCCGAGGTGACCCACGAGAAGGTGGTCTACCTCCAGGATCCCCACGGCGCGAGCCGCCGCCAGGACCTGCTGGACTTCAAGGACAACATGATCCGCACCTTCGGCAAGCACCTCCCCTGGTGCAAGGACGAGGCTGTGGAACTGCCCTACATCCCGCCGTTTCTGCGCAAGGAGCCGGGGCTGGTGTTTTCGTTGGGACAGTTCAACCAGTGGATCGGCTCCGAGGTGATGGCCTCGGGCCTGGCCCAGATCTGGCCCGGCATGCCCGTCTCCAAGGTGCTTATCGAGGACGGCAAGGTGGTGGGCGTACGCCTGGTTGACCAGGGCGTGGACAAGAAGGGCGAGCCCGAGGCCGGGTTCATGCCCGGCATGGACATCAAGGCCCCCCTCACCGTCATCGGCGACGGCCCCGTCGGCCCCGTGGGGCGTGACCTGGACGACGCCATGGGCATGCCCCACAACCACCACCGCCGCGACTGGGCCCTGGGCATGAAGATGGTGGTGGACCTGCCCGAACGGTGCGACCTGCCCGAGGGCTTCGTGCTGCACACCTTCGGATATCCCGAGCCGGACATTTTCGGTTTTCTTTACGTGCTGCCCGACCGGGTGGCCTCGCTTGGCATCTTCGTGCCCTCCTGGCTGGACATCCCCGTGCGCACCGCCTACCGCTACATGCAGCACTGGATCACCCACCCCTATCTGTGGAAGCACCTCAAGGGAGCCAAGATGCGCTCCTGGGGCGCCAAGTCGCTGCTGGAATCCGGGCGGCGCGGCGAGCCCTGGCTGGTGGGCGACGGATACGCCCGCATCGGCGAGGGCTCCGGCACCACCAACGTGCTCACCGGCTCTGGCGTGGACGAAGCCTGGACCTCTGGCGTGCAGCTGGCCGAGGGCGTGCTCGAGCTCATGAAGGAGGGCAAGCCCTTCACCCGGCAGAACCTGCGCCGGGTCTACGTGGAGCGCCGCCGCGCATCGCGGCTCGAGGAGGAGGCCATCGTCGCCGAGAAGTCCCGCGACGGCTTCGGCAAGGGCTTCATCCAGGGCCTCATGGGCATGGCGCTCGCCGGGTACACGGACGGCAAGTTCAACTGGCCCGGCGACCACCGCACGCCCCACGAGCGCGTGCCGTCACTGGAGGACGCCTACACGCCCCAGATTCCGGCCGCCGAGCTCAAAGCCATGCGCGAGGAGTGTCAGGCCAAGGGCGAGGCGCTGCACGACGCCATCATGGACCGTGTGGGCTGGCCCAAGATCGAATACGACGGCGAACTGCTGGTGTCCCACCAGGACGCCCTGCTCCTCGGCGGCAAGGTGCAAGCCCCCTTCGGCTTCGCGGACCACGTGGTCTTCGCGGACCACGACACCTGCCGGGGCTGCAATGAAAAGATCTGCATCGACATGTGTTCCGGGCAGGCCATCACCATGAATCCCGAGGACGGCGTACCTCTGTTCGACCGGGAAAAGTGCGTGCACTGCGGCGCGTGCCTGTGGAACTGCTCCAAGCCGCACCCCAAGGACCCGGAGAAGTCCAACGTGGAGTTTAAGGCCGGGGCTGGCGGACTGCATTCGGCCGAGAACTGAGTATCGACCATGAACGCGAAGCGAAAAGGGAGTGCAGAGGGCGCAGCCCTTTGCCCGCCGGAGGCTTCAACCCGTTATAAGGAGACTCTATGAGCGCAGGATTCAACATAGTCGTCTGCGGCGGCATCGTCCCCGACCCGCTCCAGACCCTGGAGCCGGTCAAGGGTCCCGCCGGATGGGGCCTGAAGAACGAGCTGATGCTGCCCGCCATCCTGGACCCCTGGGCGGGCCACGCCCTGTACGAGGCCGCCAATCTGGCCAAGAACGTTCCGGGCAGCAAGGTCTGGCTGGTGAGCATGGGCCCCAAGGCCAAGCTCCAGCAGGTGATGATGACCATCGCTCAGAAGGTTCCCTTCGAGCTGGTGGTGCTGGACGGACCGTCCAGCGGCTTTGTTGAGGCCGACGCCGTGGGCAGCGCCTTGGCCGAGGCCATCGAGGCCATCCCGGGCCTGGACAAGTCCCGCCTGCTGGTGTTCGGAGGCTGGATGTCGGCCTCGCGCGGCGCTGGCGCCACCATGCAGATCGTGGGCGAGAAGCTCGGCATCTTCGACCAGTTCCAGGGCGTGGACAAGCTTGAGGCCAACGGGGACGGCTCCCTCCGGGTGCTCGAACGCATCGAGGGCGGCAGCTACCAGGAATCCGTGGTGGCCGGACCCCCGGCGGTTGTGGGCTGGGCCACGGGCGAGCTGTCAGAGCCCCCCAACAATCCCCAGGTGGGCATGCAGAACATGCGCCTGGTGATGCCTGCCCTGCAGAAAGCCAAGCCCGTGAAGATCGAGGGCGGCCCCGAGTACGCCGGCGTGCAGATCCCCAGCCAGAAGCGCGAGACCCGGATCGTCAAGGACACCCCGGTTGAGACCATCGCCAAGGAAATCGTCGACTGGCTGAGCGCCTAGCGGCAAGCCCCAGGAAGGGGATTCCAAAGGGACTTGCCCCTTTGGCCGCCGGAGGCTTTCCACCGGGAAAGCTGGCTGCTCCCGACCACAGGCTCGACACCGACACGACTGGCAACATCGGGCGATTCCGTCCCGAACGCCGGAGGAACATATGAGCACGATTCTCTTCGCCGCCCAGACCGAATGCGACGGTTCCCTGGGCAAAGCTTCCCTCGAGGCCCTTTCCGCCGCAAAGACCTTGGCCGAACAGCTCGGGGCCGACCTGGCCGTAGGCCTGGTCGGGTCCGATGTGCAGGCCGCCGCCGACTCCCTGGCCGGATGCGGCGCAAAAGCCATCTACGGAGTTTCCGGCGATGAATTCGCCCAACCCCGCTACGCCACCGACGCTGCCGCCCTGGCGGCCCTCTACAAGGCGTCCGGAGCCGACATCGTCATCGGCGCGGCCACCTCGCGCATGAGCCGCGTGCTGCCCGGCGCCGCCGCCCGCGTGGGCGGTCGCTCGGACACCGGCGTCACCGCCCTGGCCGCCGAGGGCGGCAAGCCCGTGGTCACCCGCTGGTACTACCGCCAGCGCATGTACGCCGAGCTGACCCGCCAGGAGCGCCCCTGGTTCATAAGCGTCTCCACGGGCTGCTTCACCCCCTACTCGGGCGACGCGGGCCAGGCCCAGGTCACGGCCGTCACCGCCGAGCTGCCTGCCGGAGGCGTTCGCACCCGGAACACCGCCACCATCTCCCCTTCCGCCGAGGAGCAGACCATCCGCCCCGACGCGGCGCTCCTCTTCGTGGCCGGCGCGGGCTGGACCAAAAAGCAGCCTGACGGCGCGGCCCACCTGGAAGAGGCCGAGCAGATCATCCTGCAGTTTTTGGGCAAGTCCCAGGGTTCGCTGGGTACATCCAAGTCCCTGGTGGACCTCTCGGGCGAAGGCCAGCAGGTCATGAGCTTCCTCACGCACATGCACCAGGTCGGCCAGACCGGCGCGACCCCCCGCCACCCCAAGGGCTTGGCCACTTGCTGCCACGGCGAGGAGCCCCACACCGTGGGCTGGCGATTCATCGGCGAGCGCCGGGCCATCAACCTGGACGCCAACTGCGGCTGGGCCCAGGGCAAGGCGGATGTGGTCTACGTGGCCGACGCCTTCGAGGTAATGCGCAAGATACTGGAAATGATGCCCTAACAGTCTCCGCACGTCCGGAGGCAGGCTTGCTTTCCGGTGCGATCCATGAGAATAGCCCCCGGCTCGACGGCCGGGGGTTTTTCTTTTCCCGGCGAATTCTTCGTACGGGAACATACCGCCAGCGACATCGTTTTTCCTCTCTCGACCGCGCTCCTTTCATTCCAGCGGCTCAACCGGCGCACCAGCCTCCGGCGATCGTTCGCATCGCCGCCGGGCTCGGTCTTTTTTTGCGGGATCGCTGCTAGGACGCATCCGCCTGCCGTTACGGAAAAAATACAGTGCGTGGGGCCGCCGGAATCATGCGGAGGGTTCGTGAAAACTGTCGCGCGACTTGACCCGGTTCACGGATTTCTTAGTAGACACTGTTAGCCCTCCATGAGGGTACCGACATCAAGGAGACCACAATGCTGCTCAACGGCAAGAAAGCCCTCATATTCGGCGTGGCCAACGACCGCTCCATCGCCTACGGCGTGGCCAAGGCCTTCAAGGAACACGGAGCCTCTCTGGCCTTCGGCTACCCCGGCGAAGCCATCCGCAAGCGCGTGGAGCCCATCTGCGAGGAATTGGACGGGGATTTCGTCTTTCCTTGCGACGTGACCAGCGACGCGGACATCGAGGCCGCCGCCGCCATCGTTCGCGAGAAATGGGGCCAGGTGGACATCCTGGTGCACTCCGTGGCCTACGCCAGCCAGGACGACCTCAAGGGCCGTTACGTGGACACCTCGCGCCAGGGCTTCGCCCTGGCCCTGGACGTGTCCGCCTTCTCGCTGGTGGCCCTGTGCAAGGCCTTCGACACCATGTTCACCCAGGACGCATCGGTAATGACCATGAGCTACCTGGGCGCGGAGCGCGTCGTCACCTCCTACAACGTCATGGGCGTGGCCAAGGCCGCGCTTGAGTGCTCGGTGCGCTACCTGGCCAATGATCTCGGAGTGAAGGGCGTGCGCGTCAACGCCGTGAGCGCAGGACCGCTCAAGACCCTGGCCGCCTCGGGCATCTCCGGGTTCAAGACCATTCTGCCCGTGGTCGAAAAGAGCGCTCCCCTCAAGCGCAACATCACCCAGGAAGACGTGGCCGGAACCGCGGTATACCTTGCTTCCGGGCTGTCCAGCGGCGTCACCGGTGAGGTGATTTACGTGGACAGCGGATTTAATATCATCGGGATATAATTTAGGACTTGCCAAGACGGGCGGAAGCCGCTAATTACCGCCCTCTCGCGGAGAGGTGACCGAGCTGGCCGAAGGTGCACGATTGGAAATCGTGTGTAGCGGCAAAACCGTTACCGAGGGTTCGAATCCCTCCCTCTCCGCCACTTTTCCAAGGAAGCCAGGCGGCATTGGCGCCGCCAACCCCGCCAGGCCCGAGAGGGAGCAACGGTAACGGTTGCTTTTGGGTGCCTGGTTTCCTTCAAAGGCCCGGTTAACGCCGGGCCTTTTTCATTGCCGCCGGAAAATCCTCTGGGCCACCCGCCCCACGGCCCGGCAGTAGTTCCAGTCAATGGCCGCGCAGACCACGGCGCTGGCAACGGGAACGGCCTTGAGCACCAGTCCCGGAACCTGCTCCCCGCCCTGGGCCAGAATCCGAAGCCCCACGCCCGGGCCCACCTCGGCCATGACGCGCTCCGAAAGCTGTGCCGCGCCGCGCTCCAGAAGCATCGTGGTGAAGCGCACGCCAAGCCCCTTGAGAATGTCCACCGCCCTCCTCCCGGCCATGGACAGCCCGACCAGCATCCGTACCCGGTGCTCCCGGATGTCGTGCCCGTAGACCAGGGCCACGGCGGCAGCCAGGCGAGCCTGATAGGCGAAGGATGCGTAAACGTTGGCCGGGATGGCCAGGGGCAGGGTCATTACCCCTCCCATGTTGGTCACGGCCGTGGCGAAGGCGTTCTTGCCTGATTCCCTGCGGATGAGCGCGTCCACCCGGCGGTCGTCCGTGGCGTAGCGCCCGTCGCGCATGTAGTGCACGGCGAGCTCCCACGACGAAACCAGCGGCGGCAAGCCCTTGATGCCGCGATCCACCACCGCGTCGAAAACCTGTTGGGCCATTCCTCTGGGATCACCGTTCATGGCGAACCTCCCCGGCCGCATGGCCGCCTACGCGGTCGCACTCCGCTCACCCGTCTGGCTAATGGCGCTTCCTCGCGCGGATCCTGCGCCAAACGGCGTACGCAGCTCCAGCGGCGACCAGGGCCGCCATCGCCACGTATTCGTAGCGCTTCATGTCCTCGAATATCCACCCCATCGCATGGCCGAACACGTAGCCCGCGCCGCCTATCGCCAAGGCCCATATGGCGGCCCCGAGCACGTTGAAAGCGATAAACCGCCAAGGCGCAACTCCGCTCGCCCCGATGATCACCGGCCCGGCCACCCTCAAACCGTACATGAAACGCACCATGACGATCACCGCTGAATGGAACCGCAGAATCAGCCGGTCCACCGTGGCCACATGGGGCCTCAGCTTCGGGAAGCGATCGAACATGGCCTTGCCGTATCGCCGCCCCAGAAAGAAAAACACCTGATCGCCCATCGCCCCGCCGCAGAAAGCCACCCCGGCCACCAGCGGGAATGACAAATACCCCTGGTGGGCGGCGAAACCGGCCAGGATCAGGATCGTTTCGCCCTCGAGAATGCTCCCCAGGAAAACGGCCAGATAGCCGTAATCCGACAGGAGCCTGGCCGCATCGAACTCCATCGGCAACCTCCAACGAACGAATGCCATCCTACGCGCCCAGGCCCGGCGCAGGCAAGGGAGAACACGTCAGCGGCATTTCCATACCCGCCTACAAGGCGATGCGCTCTCCAGACCGCCCTCTTGCATCTTTTCGCTCCGGGCGAGATAGTGCGCACTCGTATGAAAGGAGTGCCCCATGAACACCCCCGGCTTCCAGGGATTCACGCAGGACGGTCTCGCCTTCCTGCGGACCCTTCTCACCCTGCAGCAGAACCTCGAATTCGACGCCGCGCGCGAATACTACGCTAAGAACAAGCCCCTCTACGAACGCGAGATCAAGGCGCCCATGGGCCTGCTGGTGGAGAACCTCTGCGCTGCCTTCAAGGACGACAAAATCCCTCTCAAGGGCGACCGCCACTCGTCCTTGTTCCGCATCAACCGCGACATCCGCTTTTCGCCCGATAAGAGCCCCTACAAGACCCACGCAGGGGCCGTACTCACCCCCTCTGGCACCAAGAACGACCAGGGCCTGATCTACATACACATCGACCCCACCGGCTGCTTCATGGCCGCCGGATTCCACATCCCCCAACCACCGGAACTGGCCCGCATCCGACGCGACATCCGCGACAGGCCCAAAGCCTTCAAGGCCATGCTCGCCAAGCTCACCGCCCTGGGACTTCATTTTGACCAGGAAAACACCCTCAAGCGCCTGCCGCGCGGTTTCGAGGACGTCACCGACCCCGAACTGGCCCAGGCGGTGAAGCTCAAGAGCTTCACCGTCAGCCGCGACCTGCGCACCGAGGACGTCATGAATGCAGGGCTCGTGGAGAAACTCAGGGCCTTCACGCACGAAGTGATGCCGCTTCTGGAGTTCGGCTGGGAGGCGATACGGAGGGAGGATTGAGGGTCATTTCACGATTAGCACGTCGCATTTGGCGTATTCGGCGACCTTGCTGGAGACGCTTCCCAGCAGGAACCGCCTGGCGCCGCGCATCCCGCGGGACCCCACCACGATCAGGTCCGCGCCCAGCGATTCGGCCGTCTCCAATATCTTGTCCACCGGGTCGCCGGTTTCGACCACCGTTTTCACCGCGATGCCGCCTGCGGCGAGTTCGTCCGCCTTTTTGCGCAGCATGTCCCGGGCTTCCTTGGAGTACGCCTGGGCGAGCTTCTCGCAGTCTTCCGGGTCGAATTCCACGGAGGGCAGGCACAGGTCGGGGGTCGCCGAGAAAAGGGTGAGCGGCGCGCTAAATTTCCCGGCCAGCCCCGTCGCGCGCGCAAGGGCTCTATCCGCGTAGGGGGAGCCGTCGTAGGCCACGAGGATGTTCATGGAGGAGCCTCCTTTTCCTGTCTCCGGACGTGGCATGCCCATACCACGTCCGGCAAAGACGCAGCCAGAAAAAAGAGCCCCGGCTCAGGAAAAGAGGGAAGCGCGGTGCGCTTGGCGGCGCATGCGAAAAAGGCCGGGACTCTCGTCCCGGCCTCGATGTCCTACAGGTAATCCGGATCGATCCCGGCCCGGCCGTTGGCGGTCATGAGCTTCAGATACCGCACGGTCTTCTCGTCGGCGGGCACGACCGGAAAACGCTGATGGCAGGCGTCGCACTGGGCCATGGTGGGCTTGGTGGGCGCGATGAGCGGCACCTCACGCACGCAGAACGGGCACGGGTACAGGTAAACCAGTTCCAGGCCGCTGGGCTTCACCGGGGTGACGGGTTTTTTCTTCTCGGACATGATGTACGCCTTAGATGAGGGGTTGCCCGGTCATCTGGGGGGGCTGAGGCAGCCCGGCCAGCTTGAGGATGGTGGGGGCGAGGTCGGCCAGCTTGCCATCCTTGAGGGTGGCGTCCTTGCGGGCGGGGTCCACCAGGATGACCGGCACCTCGTTCAGGGTGTGGGCGGTCATCCGGCCGCCATCGGCGGAGAGCATCTCCTCGGCGTTGCCGTGGTCGGCGGTGACGATGGCCCGACCGCCGGAGGCCAGCACGGCGGCGATGATGCGCCCCACGCATTCATCCACGGCTGAGCAGGCGGCAACGGCGGCGTCCATGATGCCGGTGTGGCCCACCATGTCCAGGTTGGCCAGGTTGCACACGGCCAGGTCGTAGCCCTTGGCCCAGGCCTGTTCGAAGGCGTCGGTGACCTCGCGCACGCTCATCTGGGGCTTCAGGTCGTAGGTGGCCACGTCGCGCGGCGAAGGGATGAGCACGCGGTCTTCGCCGGGGAAGGGCTCCTCGCGTCCGCCGTTGAGAAAGTACGTGACGTGGGCGTATTTTTCGGTCTCGGCGATACGCAGTTGCTTGAGCCCGGCGTCGGAGTAGACCTGACCCAGGGTGTGGGTGAGTTCTTCCGGCGCGAAGGAAACTGGCAGTCCGAAGCCGGATTCGTACTGGGTCATGGTGGCGAATCCGGCCAGTTTGGGCGTCTTGGCCCGGGGGAAGGCGTCGAAGGCGGGCTCGATGAAGGCCTTGGTGATCTCGCGGGCGCGGTCTGCCCGGAAGTTGAAGAAGAACACCGCGTCGCCGTCCTCGATGAGGGCCACGGGCTTGCCGTCGCCGCCTGTCATCAGGGTGGGCTTGACGAACTCGTCGGTCTCCTTGGCGGCGTAGGAGTCGCGAATGGCCGACACGGGATCGGCCGCGAGCCTGCCCAGGCCGTCGGTGAGGGCGGCGTAGGCTTCGGCCACGCGCTCCCAGCGCTTGTCTCGGTCCATGGCGTAGAAGCGCCCGGTGACGGAGGCGATCCGGCCAGCGCCGATGCGCTCCATAGCATTGCGCAGATCGCCCACGTAGCCTGCGCCGGATTCGGGCGGCGTATCGCGCCCATCCAGGAAGCAGTGTACATAAAGCTTTGAAATACCGAGATCTCGGAATGTCTCTAGAAGCGCTTCAAGATGCTTCTGGTGGCTGTGCACGCCGCCGTCCGAGACCAGCCCCATGAGGTGCAGCTTGCCGCCCGATGCCTTGACCTTGGCGGCCAGGTCCACGAGTGCCGGGTTGGACTTGATGCTCGCGTCCTCGATGGCAATGTCGATGCGGGTCATGTCCTGATAGACCACGCGGCCCGCGCCGATGTTCATGTGCCCCACTTCGGAGTTGCCCATGAAGCCGCCTGGCAGGCCCACGGACCGGCCCGAGCACTTGAGGCGCGCGTGGGGGTATCCGGCGGCCAGGGCCTGGAGGTTCTGCGGACAGGCCGTGGTGACGGCGTTGCCCGGCCCGGCCGGGGCGATGCCCCAGCCGTCCAGGATCAGAAGCAACGTGGGAGCCTTGCTCATTGGTCGTCTTCGTCGTCGGATCGAGGCACGGCTGGCGCCTCGGGCAGGGCGATTTCCCCGCCTTCGGCCCACAGGCCTTCGATGTTGTAGAAGCCGCGCGCATCTTCCATGAAGATGTGCACGAGCACGTCGTTCAGGTCCACGAGGATCCACTGGCCGGTCTTGTAGCCGTCCATGCCCAGGAAGGGGAATTTCTCCTCCTTGCACTTGGCCAGAACGTGGTCGGCCAGAGCCTGGGCTTGGCGCATGTTGGCGGCCGTGGCCACGATCATGGCCTCGGTGACGCTGCACACCTTGCTGACATCCAAGGCGGTCAAGTCCTTGGCTTTCTTTTCCATGAGCCACAGGGCCACAAGGCGGACTTTATCGATGGTGGGAATGATGGGTTTCTTTGATTTTGGCATGTGTGTTTTCCGTGGCCCCTTCGTACAGACTTTGCGCCCAAGCCGCAAACGCAAAGTGCCGGGGATATTGACGCGAACGCTCGGCATCAGGCAGGTATCAGCAGGACGCGCGCAACACGATGGAGGTGACGCCGACATGATCTACGACGTGGAGATGGAGACCCTGCCCCGGGAGGACCTGGAAGCCCTGCAACTGAAGAGGCTCAAGGCGCTCGTTGAGCGCGTGCATGCCAATGTCGGCTTCTATCGCCAGAAATTCGACGAGATGGGGGTCAAGCCCTCGGACATCCGGACCCTGGACGACCTGAAGCTCTTGCCGTTCACCGAAAAGCAGGACCTTCGCAATCACTACCCCTTCGGGCTGTTCGCCGTGCCCAAGGAGAACGTGGTGCGCATCCACGCCTCGTCGGGCACCACGGGGCGTTCCACTGTGGTGGGGTACACGCACCGCGACGTGCGCAACTGGGCCAAGCTCATGGCGCGCTGCTTCGTGGCCTCCGGAGCCTCGCCCAAGGACATCATCCACAACGCCTACGGCTACGGCCTGTTCACCGGCGGACTCGGCGCGCACTACGGCGCCGAAGAGATGGGGGCCATCATCGTGCCGGTCTCCGGCGGCGGCACCAAACGCCAGGTGATGCTTCTGAAGGATTTCGGGCCCACAGTCATCTGCTGCACCCCCTCCTACGCCCTGGTGCTGCACGAGGCCGCCCTGGAGGCCGGGGTGAATATCAAGGACCTGCCCCTTCGCATCGGCATCTTCGGAGCCGAACCCTGGACCGAGGAGATGCGTCGCGACATCGAGGACAAAATGGGCATCACGGCCATCGATATCTACGGCCTCTCCGAGATCATGGGTCCGGGAGTCGGCATCGAGTGCAACATCGCCCAGAAGGGCCTTCACATCATGGAGGACCACTTCCTGGTGGAGATCATCGATCCCGACACCTGCGAAGTGCTGCCCCCGGGCGAGATCGGCGAACTGGTCATCACCACGCTCACCAAGGAGGCCCAGCCGCTCATCCGCTACCGCACCCGCGACATCACCAAGCTGGACGTGGTGCCCTGCCGCTGCGGACGCACCTTTGCCCGCATGCACCGCATGATGGGCCGCTCCGACGACATGCTCATCATCCGGGGGGTGAACGTCTTCCCCAGCCAGATCGAGTCCATCCTGCTCGAGACCGAGGGCCTGGCCCCCCACTACCTGCTGGTGGTCAAGCGCGAAGGCAACCTGGACACCCTGGAAGTGCAGGTGGAAGTGGACGAAAAGCTCTTCTCGGACGAGATCAAGAATTTACAACGCATCGAAGGCAAGATAGTCAAAAACATCAAGGACTACCTGGGCGTCACCGCGCAGGTGAAGCTCAAGGAGCCCCGGAGCATCCAACGCTCCGAAGGCAAGGCCCAGCGGATTCTCGACCTGCGCAAGACGAACTAGGGGGAGCCCATGAAAGTCGAACAGATATCCATCTTCCTGGAAAACCGGGCCGGCCGCCTGGAGGAAGTGACCCGCATCCTCGCCGAGAACGAGGTGAGCATCCGGGCCCTGTCCCTGGCCGACACCTCCGATTTCGGCATCCTGCGCCTGATCGTGTCCGACCACGAGAAGGCCAAGAAGGCGTTGAAGGAAAACGGCTTCACCGTGGGGCGCACCTCCGTGGTGGCCGTGGAAGTGGACGACCAGCCCGGCGGGCTCAATGCGATTTTGCAGATCCTGTCCGCGGGCGGCGTCAACGTGGAGTATATGTACGCCTTTGTGCAGCAGAGCTCCAAAACAGCCATCATCGTGTTCAGGTTCGACAAGACCGATCAGGCCATCGAGCTTCTGGGAAAGAAGGGGATCAAGATCATCCCCGGCGAGACGCTGTACAACCTGTGATTTGACCTAGAAGAAGTTGTGCGCCCGGCTCTATCATTCGAGCCGGGCGCATGCTTTTTTTGTCCCGGACAGGACATCCGCCAGGTCGTATGCGGGAGGGCAAATGCTTAGGGGCGCGTCTGGACCTGCCCACGGCATGTGCCAATCGCCGCACCGGAAGCGCTCTCCCAAGCTACCACTTCAGAACGTAATACCGCACGTACAGATACACCGTTGCGACGGCCACGGTCAGAAGCATCACCGGCACGCCGTACTTCATGAAACGCAGGAAGGTGATCTTGTGCCCGGCCTTTTCGCTCATCCCCACCACAATCACGTTGGCGGAGGCCCCGATGGCTGTGCCGTTGCCGCCGAGGCACGCGCCCAAAGCCAGAGCCCACCACACCGGCATCATGGAGGGGTGCTGGAGAAGCTCGAATCCCTTGAGTCCCGTGGACGGCCCAAGCACCTTCTCGGCCATGTCCACCAGCAGCGGGTTCATGGTGGCCACGAAGGGGATGTTGTCCACAATCGCCGAGGCCATGGCCGAAAACCACACCATGACCATGGACAGCGTGAACATGTCGCTGGGTGTCGGAGAGGTCAGCCCAATCATGCTGCGCGCGAGCACCTCGATGAAGCCCACCTTCACCGTACCTCCAATGATGATGAACAGCCCTATGAAGAAGAATATGGTGGACCATTCCAATTCAATCAGCACAGTGTGCGGATCTTCGTCGGAAAGCATCAGCAAAAGAGAAGCTCCTGCCAGGGCTACTGTAGCCGGTTCGTAATGGAACACGCCATGCAGCACGAAACCCACGATGGTAAGCCCCATGATGGCGCCGGACTTTTTGAGTAGCCCCATGTCCTTTATGAGCGCGTTCTCGTCCATGGCCATGACGCGGGCCTTGAGATCCTCCCTGGCACGCAAGCGTTTGCCGAATACCACCTTCCAAACCAGCATCCACACGATCATGGCGAGGATGATCACGGGGGTGAGGTGGTAGACGAAATCCGTGAAGGCAAGTCCTGCCTTGGAGGCGATCATGATGTTGGGTGGGTCGCCGATGAGGGTGGCCGTGCCGCCTATATTGGAGGCCATCGCCTCGGTGATGAGGTAGGGAACGGGGTCCACCTCGAGTTCTTTTGCGATCAAAAGCGTAACCGGGGCCAGCAGGAGCACAGTGGTCACGTTGTCCAGAAACGCCGAGGCCAGGGCGGTGACGATGGAGAAGATGATCATCAACCGGACAGGGTCTCCCTTGGCGATCTTGGCTGATTTTATGGCCACGTACTGGAACACGCCAGTCTTGGTCATGATGTTGACCATAATCATCATGGAGATAAGCAGAAAGATGACGTTCCAATCCACGCCAAGATCGATGTTGTGCAGTGCATCGTGCTGGGTGAGAACCTTGGTCAAGAGCGTCAATGCCGCCCCGAACATGGCCACCTTTGTCTTATGGACTTTTTCCGAAACGATCACCGCATAGGCGCTGAAGAAAATGCCGACTGCTATCCAGAACATGAAAGCGCTCCGTCCTATTGTTCCGAGCTTGCTGGAGCGCAGAGTTCGATGAATTGAGACAGAATGGCCTGGCGGGTCACTTCACCCACCACGTGCCCCTGCTCGTCCAGAACTGGCAGGGCATTGACGGCCTTTTCCTTGATCAGGGCCTCGGCTTCCAGCAGATGGGAGTCCTCATGGAGGGTAATGATATCCACGGCCATGATGTCCGCAGCCGTGAGGTGAGCGTTGTCGGCCAGCAGGCGGCGTACGAAATTCTCGTCATCGGTCACGGCCTTGGCCAAGTTGGAGTCCAGGTAGAAAGGCATCATAACCTTGAGCACATCATAGCTGGAGATGATTCCCATGAGCCTGTCATCAGCATCCACAACGTGCAAAAGCCGCGAGGGCATGGCCTGCATGGCCGCCAGCACCTTTGCGAAGCTTTCGCCGGGGCCGGTCTTGGCCACCTGCCTGTTCATGATGGTGGATATTTTCATGAGTAAATCCTTTGAGTTAATCGGTAGAAACCGGCATCGGGTCCACGATTACATCGCTGGAGGCTGCAATCCACAAATTGTCATTATTGCAAAAAAACGAGAAGCGTTCACGAATGCCGAGCAGATACAGGCATGAGCGGATCATGTCTACCCAGGAAGTGCTTCACGCCCCCGGGGATTCCGCTGGAAAATTCCCGGGTGAGTTCGTGTCCTGCGCGGGTGTCTTGCTACGCCGAATTCCTTGCGTGCTTCATCCCCGAAGTGAGTTTCCTCCGGCCAGAACGTCTGAAGACCGCCCTGAAAAAAAACGCCCGGTCACGGACCGGGCGTTTGAGATCGCTCATACCCTTCGCGCGCAGGCGGCACGAAAGATGAGAAGTTCAAGCCAAAGGCGCGACTACACCTTTTCCTTCTCCCCGGCCTTGGTTTTGAAATCGAAGGAAAGCACCGTCTCCACCTTGCCGCTCTTGCTCTTCTTCGGCCCTTCCTTGGCCACGTCGACCTTGACGGTTCCGCCCTTCTGGAGCTTTCCGAAGAGCAGTTCGTCGGCCAGGGGATCCTTGAGCTTCTCCTGAATCAGACGCGCCAGCGGCCGCGCACCGAAAGCCGGATCGAAGCCCCGCTCGGCCAGCCAGGCCACGGCCTTGTCGCTCAAATCCACCAGGACCTTGCGCTCCTTGAGCTGGGCGTTGAGTTCCGTGATGTACTTGCCCACGATCATCTCCATGATGGACGGGGTCAAGGGCTTGAACGAGATCACGGCGTCCAGCCTGTTGCGGAATTCCGGCGTGAAGAGCCGTTCCAGGGCCTTCTGGCCGTGGAAGGCGGCGTCTTCCGGCTTGGACTGGCCGAAGCCAATGGCCTTGGAGGCCATCTCGCGCGCGCCGGCGTTGGAGGTCATGAGCAGGATCACATGGCTGAAGTCGGCCTTGCGCCCGTTGTTGTCGGTAAGCGTGGCATAGTCCATCACCTGCAGCAGGATGTTGAACATGTCCGGGTGGGCCTTCTCGATCTCGTCGAGCAGCAGCACGCAGTAGGGATTCTTGCGGATGCCGTCGGTCAAGAGCCCGCCCTGGTCGAAGCCCACGTAGCCCGGAGGCGCGCCGATGAGCCGGGCCACGGCGTGCTTCTCCATGTATTCGCTCATATCGAAGCGCATGAAGTGGATGCCCAGCACGTTGGCCAGCTGCTTGGCCAGCTCGGTCTTGCCCACGCCGGTGGGACCGGTGAGCAGGAAGTTGCCGGTTGGCTTTCCCGCCAGGGCGAGCCCGGCGCGGGAGCGCTTGATGGCCTTGGCCAGTACGTCGATGGCCTCGTCCTGGCCGAAGAGCAGGCGCTTGAGTTCGTCCTCGAACCCGGAGAGACGGGTGCGGTCGGTGGAGGACACGCGCTGGGCCGGAATCCTGGCCATGCGCGAGACCACCTTCTCCACGTCATGCACGCCGACGACGTTCTTGCCGGGCTTGCCCGAGAGGCGGAACACCGCCCCGGCTTCGTCGATGACGTCGATGGCCTTGTCGGGCAGGTAGCGGTCGTTGATATGGCGCGCGGAAAGCTCCACCGCGCTTTTCAGGGCGGCGGGCGTGTACTGCACCCCGTGGTGCTCCTCGTAGTGGGGCTTGAGGCCCTTGAGGATTTCCACGGCCTCCTCCTGGGTGGGCTCCTTCACGTCGATCTTCTGGAAGCGGCGCGACAAGGCGCGGTCCTTCTCGAAATGGTTCTTGTATTCCTCGTAGGTGGTGGAGCCGATGCAGCGCAGCTGCCCCGAGGCCAGCACGGGCTTGAGGATGTTGGAGGCGTCCATGGTGCCGCCGCTGGTGGCTCCCGCGCCCACGATGGTGTGGATCTCGTCCACGAAGAGGATGGCCCCGGGCTTGGCCTTGAATTCGTTCAGCACGCTCTTCATGCGGGCCTCGAAGTCGCCCCGGTACTTGGTCCCGGCCAGGAGCGCCCCCATGTCCAGGGCGAAGATTTCCACGTCCCTGAACGCCTCGGGCACTTCTCCCTTGGATATCTTCAGGGCCAGGCCCTCGGCCAGGGCGGTCTTGCCCACGCCGGGGTCGCCCACGTAGAGGGGGTTGTTTTTGCGACGGCGCGCCAGCACCTGCACGGTGCGGGTCAGCTCCTCGTCGCGCCCGATGAGCGGATCGATCTTGCCCTCGCGGGCCTTGGCCACGAGGTCCACGGTGAATTGCTCCAGGGCGGATTCCTTCTTCTTGCCGGGTTCCTCGCCCTGCCGGGAGGCGTCCTCAGAATCCCCGCCCTCCTCCATGCCCTGGCCGTGGGCGATGCACTCCAGCACGTCCAGGCGGGAAACGCCGTGGGACTTAAGAAAATAGACCGCGTAGGAGTCGTCCTCCTCGAAGATGGCCGCCAGCACGTCGCCCACGTCCACCTTGGTCTTGCCCGCGGACTGTATCTGCATGATGGCCCGCTGCAGCACGCGCTGCACGCCCAGGGTCTGGACCACTTCCGTGGCCTGCTCCTGGGGCAGCGTCTCCATGTGTTCGGCGAAGAAGCGCTCAAGCTGGTGGCGCAGGCGCACCACGTTGGCTCCACAGTTGATGAGTATGGACTTGCCGCTCTCCTCGCCCACGATGGCGTGGAGCAGGTGCTCCAGGGTGAGGTATTCGTGGTTGCGGCGTTTGACTTCCTTCACCGCGTTGGTGAGGACCCGTTCGAGTCTTTTTCCGAGCATTTATTCCTCTTCCATGGTGCACTTGAGCGGATACCCGCCCTGGCGGGCCAGTTGGCGCACCGCGACCACCTTGGTTTCGGCCACTTCGGCCGTGAACACCCCGCACACGCCCATGCCGTTCTTGTGCACGGCCAGCATGATCTGGGTGGCTTCGGCTTCCGTCTTGTGGAAGACGGTCTGGAGCACCTGTACCACGAATTCCATCGTTGTGTAGTCGTCGTTGTGCAGGAGCACCTTGTATTTTCTGGGCTCCCGGACTTCGTCCTTGAGTCCGGTCCCGGATTCGGATTCGTCCTGATGCAATGGTCCGGCCATGTCGAAAACTCCGTATGGGGTGGGCGGCTCGGCCCTGAGATAAGACCTGGCGAGGCGTTGTCGAGGTGTCGGCTGCCCGGATGAATGACAATATCCTGGTACTGAAAAATCGCGGCACAGGCAAGGCGCGAAAAGCTCTCTGGACAGCGCGCCGGACCAGGATATAAATGGATTCATGACCGCAAAGCGCATCGTCCTGGCCGTCACCGGAGCCTCCGGAATGCCCTACGCCGTGGCCCTGGCCCGGGCCATATCGGCCGACCCCGGGCTTTCGTTGCACCTGATTCTTTCCGAGGCGGCCAAGAAGGTCCTGGAGCTGGAATCCGACGTCCAGGCTCCCGAGCTTGAGGCCCTGGCCCAGGCGTCCTATTCCCAGCACGATCTCGCCGCAGGCCCCGCCAGCGGCTCCTGGCGGCACGCCGGGATGATCGTCTGCCCGTGCTCCATGGCCTCACTGGCGGCCATCGCCAACGGTTTCGGTTCCAACCTGATCCACCGGGCAGCGGACGTGACCCTCAAGGAGGGACGCCGCCTGGTGCTGGTGCCGCGAGAGACCCCTTTCAACGAGATCCACCTGAAGAACCTGCTGGCCGCCAAGCAGGCCGGAGCGGACATCCTGCCAGCCTGCCCCGGATTCTACTCCCGGCCGCAGACCATCGGCGAACTGGCGGACTTCATCGCCGCCAGGGCGCTCGACCTCTTGGACATCCCCCACAACCTCGGGAAGCGCTGGAAGGACGGCTAGCCCGTCGTCCGTCTGAACCCGCCCGACCCGTACGACAGGAGGACTCCCCATGGCCCACGCGCTCACCTGGAACGGCCATTCGAACTTCACCGTCAAGACCGACGGCATGACCATCCTCATAGACCCCTTCTTCGACGGCAACCCCAAATCCGTCCTGGCAGCTAAGGACATCACCCAGGTGGACTACGTGCTCGTCACCCACGACCACGGCGACCACGTCGGCCAGGCCATGGAAATCTGCCTGGCCACCGGGGCCAAGCTCCTGGCCATCGTGGAGACGTGCTCCAAACTGGTGGGTCAGGGACTGCCCAAGGAGCAGGTGGTCAACGGCATCGGCATCAACATCGGCGGCAGCATCTCGCTCGGCACCGTGCGGGCCACCATGGTGCAGGCCGTGCATTCCAGCGAATCGGGCTGGCCCGTGGGCTACGTGCTGACGCTCGGCGACGGCTACACCCTGTACCACTCGGGAGACACCGCCATCTTCGCCACCATGGAGCTCTACGGAAAGCTCTTCTCCATCGACATGGCCCTCTTGCCCGTGGGCGGAGTCTTCACCATGGACGCGCGCCAGGCGGCCGTGGCCTGCAAACTGCTCAAGTGCAGGCAGGTGCTGCCCATGCACTGGGGCACATTCCCGGTGCTGGAGAGGAACACCCGAGCCTTCGGCCTAGCCTTGGAGGACCTGGGGGTGGACACCATGCTGGTGAACTGCGAACCGGGACAAACGGTGAAGCTGGAAAGGAATCTCTTCAACGAGGATTGCGGCTGCGAATAGAGCCGGACCGGTTTCACGCGGACCAAAAGATATGAAAAAAGCCCGGAACGTACGCTCCGGGCTTTTTTGTATCGGTGCAAGGCTCCCCACTCGGGAGCAATGTCTGGTGTGATCAGCGTCCCGCCGGAAGCGCCGCCTCCGCCCTGTCCTCACGTTCGTTGCGCAAGTCTTGAGCGTGCCGCGCCGCCCGGTCGTCCCTGGGCATCTGCGCGCCAGGGGCTCCGCTTTTGCCGGAAACCATGCGTTGGGTGTTGTGCTGGGACAAGGCCGGGCCGGTGATCAACGCGGTCAGGATCACCAGGAGCGGCGCCAAGGCAGCGAACGATCGGAGTATGGTCATAGGGCCTCCTTACCGGAAGGGTCAGGAAGCTTACTACCCCAGCCTTGTGCAAAGAGAAAGGCAAACCCGGGAATTATTTGCGCAGACGCATGTACTTTCTGGGCTTCTCGTAGCCGTCGCCAATGTCGGAGAGCATCTCTATATCCCAGCGATCCTTGAAGAAATCACGGACGAAATCCAGCACCAGGATGTCGCCGTCCTCGAGATACCGGTCCGGATAGTGGCGGCGCATCTCTTCGACGGTGGAACCGAGTTCCTTGCGGATCATGTAGGTCTTCTGCACCGAGAGGACCAGCTCCGTGTCGGAGAGCGTTTCCAGGAACGCCAGGGAGCGGGGGATGAGCCCCTCGCGCACGAAGGTCTTGCCGATGAACTCCACCAGCATGGCCGTGTCGAACTTTCGGCCGCACAGGCAGTTCAGGGGAACGTCGATATCGCAGGAGACGAACTCCACGCCATCGAGCCCGAAGATTTCGCGCAGCATGGCCGCACCTTCGAGTACCCGGGATTCCCGGTCCACGCCGGTCACGCTGGCCGCGCCCAGGCGGCGGGCCTGGAAGGAGAAGAACCCGAAGTTGCAGCCCAGGTCCACCACGGACTTGCCCGTGAAATCGACCTTGCGGAAGTCCTGGAGACCTTGAGGATCCAGGGGCTCGGTTCCTTCGATGACCGGATTCAGATTCTCGTCGTAGATGGTGCGGTAGACGTGTTCGGGCTCCAGGCCGGACACGTGTTCGCGCAGGCGCTGGAAGCGGGGCATGGACACTCCTTGGCGAAACGTGACGAGGCGCGGATACCGGCTTTTGGCCGGAAATGCAATGCGGCCCTTAGGAATGAAGCGATTCGTAAACGGTTTTCGCTTTTTTGCCCCCAAATCCGGGAATGGATTCGATCTCGGCCAGGGTGGCCCGGCGCATGGCATCCAGCGTCCCGAAGCGGTCCCACAGGAGCTTGGCCGTCTTGGGCCCGACGCCCGGAATGGCCAGAATCTCGCTCTTGAGCGCCGTCTTCTTGCGCGCCTGGCGCTGCCGGCCGATGACGAAGCGGTGCACCTCGTCGCGCAGGCGCTGCAAAAAGAGCAGCTCCTTGCTGCCGGGACGCAGCGGCAGATGGTTCTTGCGCCCCGGCCTGAAGACGCGCTCCTCCATGTCGGTCTTGGTGTGCCCGGCCTTGGCGATGGAGGCCAGCTCCCACAGGTGCGGCAGCCCGGCCTGTGCCAGGGCCCGTTCCACGGCCGCCAGCTGCCCCTTGCCGCCGTCGATGAGCACGAGGTCCGCCCAGGGCTCGCCGGAATCGATGCGCCTCTCCACCCACCTGGCCAGAGCGGCGTAGTCGTCGCCCGTGCCCTCCAGTTCCGGCATGGCGTACTGCCGGTAGGAGTCCTTGGCCAGGCGTCCGTCCTCGTACACGACCATGCCCACGCGCATGCCCTTGCCGCCCAGGTGGGACACGTCCACCACCTCGATGCGCCCAATCTCGCGCCCCACCTGGAGCTTGCGCCCGATGAGCGCGGGCATGGATTCCTCCGAGCCCTTGTCGCGGGCCTCGCTCACGGCGCGGGCCGCGTTGGCCGCCGCGATCTCAAGCAAGCGCTCCTCCTCGGCGGATCTTGGGGCCGTGACCACGACTTTTCCCCCGCGCCGCTCGGCCAGCACCTCCGCCGCCATGGACACGTCCTGCTCCCCCATGACTGCGATCAGGCGCGCGGGCAGCAGGACGCGGGCGGGGATGAAGCTCTCCGGCCGGTAGTACTGGGTAAGAAAGCTCGGCAGGGCCTCGGGCAGTTCGTCCTCGGAGAAGTCGGGCCAGAAGAAGTTGGCCCGGTCCAGGAGCCTTCCCTGGCGCACGAAGAGCACCGAGAGCCCCATGCCGCCCCCGGCAGCGAACACGCTTATGGCGTCCAGGTCGGCGTGATTGGGCAGCACGGCGGCCTGCCCCTCCACGGTGGCGCGCATGGCTGTGAGCAGGTCCCGCAGTTCGGCGGCCCGCTCGAAGAGCAGGGCTTCAGAGGCTTCCAGCATCTCGCGCTCCACCCGCTTGAGTACGTCCCCGGAGCGCCCGGACAGAAAGGCTTCCACCCGCCTGACCAGAACGGCGTAGTCCTCCTTGGAGATGTTGCCCACGCAGGGGGCCAGGCACTGGCCGATGAAGTGGTACAGGCAAGGGCGCACGCGGTTGGAGAAGGAGGCGTCGCGGCACTTGCGCAGGGGAAAAAGCTTGTTGAGCTCGCGCCAGGTTTTGCGGGCGGCCTGGGCCGAGGTGAAGGGACCGAAGTAGGTGGAACCGTCGCGCACCACGCGGCGGGTGAAGGCGATCTTGGGAAAATCGTGGGTCTTGTCGAGCTTGAAGAGGATGTGGCTCTTGTCGTCGCGCAGCACGATGTTGTAGCGCGGCCGGTGCTTCTTGATGAGGCTGGCCTCCAGGAGCAGGGCCTCCTTTTCCGTGGCCGTCACCAGAACGTCCACGCCCGCGATCCTGGCCACCAGGGCGCGGGTCTTGGGATGGGGCACCTCGCCCCGGAAATACGACGACAGCCGCGACCGCAGGTTCACGGCCTTGCCCACGTAGAGCACCTTTCCCTGGGCGTTCTTCATGAGATAAACGCCGGGGTCGGTGGGGAAGTCCTTGGGAACGAATTCGAACATGGCCCCAAAATGCCCGGAAGAGCCCGGACAGACAAGCCCCGCGGCGGCTTGCCCTGGAGGCTGCGAGCGTGTATGGTCCCCGAACCCCACCGGGTGGAAATCAGGAATGAAAAAGCGCATTTCCGTCATCGGGGCCGGCACGTGCGGCCCGGAAACAGAAGCTTTGGCCGAACGCCTCGGCTTTCTCATTGCCGAAAACGGCTTCGACCTGGTCTGCGGAGGGCGCATGGGCGTGCAGCGGGCCGCCTGCCGGGGGGCCAAGACCGCCGGAGGCCGCACCGTGGGCATCCTGCCTGGGCTCGACTTCGCCCAGGCCAACGAATTCGTGGACGTGCCCGTCATCACCGGGCTCGGCCACATGCGCAACTTCCTCGTGGTCAAGAACGGCGACGCAGCCGTGGCCGTGGAAGGCGGCGCGGGCACGCTCTCCGAGATCGGCCTGGCGCTCAAGTCCGGCATCCCCGTGGTGGCCCTGGGCCACTGGTCCGGCATCGAAGGCGTGCGCCCGGCCAAGGGCGCCGACGAGGCCATGGACATCCTCAAGACCCTGGTGAACGGCTGATGGACGTGCTCTGGGCTCCCTGGCGCATGGACTACATCCTGGGTCCCAAGCCGGACAGCTGCGTCTTCTGCATCCCGGAGCACACCGGCGAGGACCGCGACCGCCTGGTGCTGGCCCGCGCCGACCACTGCTACGTGATCATGAACAAGTTCCCCTACAACAGCGGACACCTCATGATCTGCCCTTACCGCCACGTCAGTTGCCTGACCGAGCTCACCAGCGAGGAATGCGCCGAGGCCATGCTTGCCCTGCAGGCGGCCGTGGCCATCATCAAGGACGCCTTCCGGCCACACGGGGTGAACGCCGGGCTCAACCTGGGCGAGGCGGCCGGGTCCGGCATCGCGGCGCACCTGCACTTCCAGCTGGTGCCGCGCTGGAACGGCGACAATTCCTTCATGGCCGTGTTCGGCCAGACGCACGTGATTCCCGAGCTTCTGCTCGACACATACGACCGGATCAAACCGCGCTTCGACGGCGCGGCCCCATTTCGCAACATCTGACGAGGGAGGCGGTTATGCGTTTCATCAAGTTCGTCCTGCTGGTGGCGTTCTTCCTGTTCTTCATGGTGTTCTTCGTCCAGAACCAAGCCCAGCTGTCCACCGTGCTCGAACTGAAGTTCAACATGTTCACACTGAACTGGCAGGCCCAGCCGCTGCCGTTCTACATGGTGGTGCTGGTGTTCTTCGTGCTGGGCGCTCTGTTCAGCACCATTTTCTTCGTCGTCGACCGCATCCGCGTGGGCTCCGTCTGCCGCGACGCCCAGTCCAAGGCCCAGAGCCTGCAGTACGAGCTGGACGCCCTGAAGGCCAAGCAGAGCATCGTCACCCCCGCGCCCGCCCCGGCTCCGGCCGCCGAGCCCGAGGCCAAGGCATAGTATCCGCCCCTTCGAGATCATGCGGCCGGACGCCTCCGCGCGTCCGGCCGTTTTGCCTGTTGACGCGACGAGAATGTCCGGGCAAGGTGAGGCCATGCCCGAACAGGCCTATTTTTACAAAAACGTAAATAAGACCCTCCCCACGCCATGAGCACCGTCAAGCTCACCCCAATGCTCGAGCAGTACCTCTCCATCAAGGGAGAGTACCCCGACTGCCTGCTCATGTACCGCATGGGAGACTTCTACGAGCTCTTCTTCGAGGACGCCGAGGTGGCCGCCCGGGAGCTCCAGATCGCGCTGACCTCGCGCGACAAGAACTCCGACTCCCCCGTGCCCATGTGCGGCGTGCCCCACCACGCCATGACCGGCTACGTGAGCCAGCTCCTGGAGAAGGGCTACAAGGTGGCCATCTGCGACCAGGTGGAAGACCCCAGGCAGGCCAAGGGGCTGGTCAAGCGCGAAGTGACGCGGGTGCTCACCCCGGGCACCGTGGTGGACGACATCAACCTCCAGGCCAAGGAGAACAACTACCTGGCCGCCCTCTTCTGGGAGCCCGACGAGCGCGCCGGGGGCTTGGCCTGGATCGAGTTCTCCACCGGCGAGTGGGAGGGGCTTTTCTCCCGCGACGAGGCCCAGCTCTGGCAGTGGGTGGAGAAGATCCACCCCAAGGAGCTCCTGCTGCCGGACATGAAAGCCCCGCCGCGCCACCTTCCGGAACTGGGCATCCAGATCACCAACTATCCCCACAAGCCGCATTTCGACCTGGGGGCCGCCACCCAGCGCGTGCTCGAAGCCCAGGACGTGGCCAGCCTGGACGCCCTGGACGTCTCCGACAAGCCGCAGTTGGTGAGGGCCATGGGGGCCATTCTCTCCTACCTGGCCCAGACCCAGAAGCAGGAACTCGGCCATCTCTCGTCCTTCCGTCCGGTCAATCTGAGCCGCCATCTGCTCATAGACGAAGTCACCGAGCGCAATCTGGAGATCTTCCGCCGCCTGGACGGACGAAAGGGACAGGGCACGCTCTGGCACGTTCTGGACCGCACGACCACCCCCATGGGCGGACGCCTACTGGAAACGCGCCTGCGCCAGCCCTGGGTGGACATGGAGCCCATCCTGGCCAATCAGGAGGCCGTGCGCTTCTTCTTCAAGGAAGACATACTGCGCGAGTCCGTGCGCGACGCGCTGGACGACGTCTACGACCTGGAGCGCCTCTCCACGCGCATTTTCCTGGGCCGGGCCACCCCCAAGGACTTCCTGGCCCTGCGCCACAGCCTGACCGCCCTGCCCAAGCTCTACCGCCGGCTCACCGCCGACGGCCTGGACGAGGGCGCCTTCACCCTGGAGAAGCCCAAAGCCCTGGCGGACATCCTGGCCGCCTGGGACAGCCTGGAGGACATCCGCGACCTGCTCCTCTCCGCCCTGGCCGACACGCCTCCGGCCGTGATCACCGAGGGCGGTCTCTTCCGGGCTGGCTATGACCCCAAGCTCGACGAACTCATGGAGCTCACCGAGCACGGCGAGGGCAAGCTCAAGGAACTCCTGGAAGAGGAGCAGCAGGCCAACGCCCTGCCCCGCTTGAAGCTCGGCTACAACCGGGTGTTCGGCTACTATTTCGAGCTCACGCGCGCATCCGACAAGGTCCCGGACCACTTCGTGCGCCGCCAGACCCTGGCCAACGCCGAACGCTACATCACCCCCGCTCTCAAGGAGCTGGAAGACAAGCTCCTCTCGGCCAGCGAACGCCGCAAGGACCTGGAATACCGCCTCTTCGGCGAGCTGCGCGAGACGGTGGCGAAGGCCCAGACCCGCTTCAAGTCCATGGCCTCGGCCCTGGCTTCCCTGGACTACTGGCAGGCCCTGGCCGACGCCGCCCGCCGCTTCGAATGGACCCGCCCCACCCTGCACACCGGGCTGGACATCACCATCCAGGCCGGACGCCATCCCGCCGTGGAGGCCGTGCAGGGCGCCGCCAACTACATCCCGAGCGACCTGCACCTCACCGGCGACACGCGGCTTCTGCTCATCACCGGCCCCAACATGGCGGGCAAGTCAACGGTACTGAGGCAGGTGGCCATCCTGTCGCTTCTGGCCCAGATCGGTTCCTACGTCCCGGCGGCCAAGGCCCACCTGGGGCTCACCGACCGCATCTTCTCGCGCGTGGGGGCATCGGACAACCTGGCCCAGGGGCAGTCCACCTTCATGGTGGAGATGATGGAGACCGCCCGCATCCTGCGCCAGGCCACGAAAAAGAGCCTGGTCATCCTGGACGAGATCGGGCGCGGCACGTCCACCTTCGACGGCCTGGCCCTGGCCTGGGCCGTTGTGGAGGAACTCTGCGGCCGGGGCCGCAAGCCCGACTCCAAGGACCAGGGCGGCATCCGCACCCTCTTCGCCACCCACTACCACGAACTGACCCAGCTCGAGGGCAAGCTCCAGGGCTTGCGAAACGTCAACATTGCGGTCAAGGAATGGAGAGGCGACATCATTTTCCTGCGCCGCCTCGTGCCCGGGCCGTCCGACCGCAGCTACGGCATCGAGGTGGCCCGCCTGGCAGGCGTGCCCGCCAAGGTGGTGCAACGCGCCAAGGACGTGCTGGCGGGGCTCGAGAAAAAGGCCCGGGACGCCAAGAATTTCGCTCCCGCGCCGCTGCCCACCTGCCAGACGCTCCTTCCGGGCCTGCCCGGAAAGGACGCGCCCGCGCAGGAAGCGCCGCGCCAGGAGCATCAGCTTCTGGTGGAGCTCAAGAACCTCAAACTTGACAGGATCACCCCGCTGGAAGCCCTGAACATCCTGGGCGACTGGAAATCCAAGTGGAGCGGGGACACGAATACGCAAGGAGACTAAGCGCATGAATTTCTTCGAGTACAAGGACGGCCAGCTCTTCGCCGAGGGCGTCCCCGCCGCCGAACTGGCCAAGCAGTACGGCACCCCGCTCTACGTCTACTCCGCAGCCACGCTGCGCCGCCACTTCAAGGCGTTCGACTCGGCCTTCGACGGCCTGCCCCACATCACCTGCTATTCGGTGAAGGCCAACTCCAACCTGAGCTTGCTTGGACTCCTCAAGGACTGCGGCGCGGGCATGGACATCGTCTCCGGCGGCGAACTGCACCGCGCCTTGGCCGCTGGCGTGCCCGCCTCCAAGATCGTCTACTCCGGCGTGGGCAAGCGCGAGGCCGAAATGCGCCAAGCCCTGGCCGCTGACATCCTCATGTTCAACGTGGAGTCCATGGGCGAGCTGGAACGCCTGTCCGCCGTGGCCTCGGACATGGGCAAGACCGCGCGCATCAGCCTGCGCATCAACCCCGACGTGGATCCCAAGACCCACCCCTACATCTCCACGGGCCTGAAGAAGAACAAGTTCGGCATGGACATCGAGCAGTCCCTGGCCGCCTACTCCAAGGCCGTGACCCTGCCCAACATCGAGCCCGTGGGCATCGACTGCCACATCGGCTCCCAGCTCACCACCCTGGAGCCCTTCATGGAGGCCCTGGACCGCATCATCCGGTTCTACGACCGCCTGAAGGCCATGGGCATCCGCATCGAATACCTCGACCTGGGCGGCGGCCTCGGCATCACCTACAACGAGGAAGAGCCGCCCCACCCGGCTGAATTCGGCAAAGCCCTGACCGGCGTGCTGAAAGACCACCCCATGACCCTTATCCTTGAGCCCGGTCGCGTCATCGCCGGCAACTCCGGCATCCTGCTCACCGAAGTGGTCTACACCAAGAAGACCCCCTCCAAGGACTTCATCATCGTGGACGCCGCCATGAACGACCTGGTGCGCCCCTCCCTTTACGGGTCTTTCCATGGCATCAAGGAAGTGACCCCCAAAGGACGCCAGGTCCTCAACGTGGACGTGGTCGGCCCCATCTGCGAATCCGGCGACTTCCTTGCACGTGACCGCGACATCCCCGCCGTGGAGTCCGGGGAGCTGCTGGCCGTGTTCTCGGCCGGGGCCTACGGGTTCACCATGTCGTCCAATTACAACTCGCGCCCCAGGGCTGCCGAGGTGCTGGTGGACGGCGACGAGGTGATCCTGGCCAGGAAGAGGGAGACTTATGATGATCTGATCGCGTTGGAGAAAGGCGAGTAAGAATAAAGATGCCTCCGGCGGCCAGGGGGAGAAGCCTCCCCCTGGACCCGGCAATAAACGGGATTTAGCGATGAAATCTCAGTCGATAGATTTTATCGAGGTGGAGCAAAAACGACTCACACTGGAGACCTTGGACGATATTGATGCTGGACGCATTGTCGAACATCAATCCGTTCTGGACAGGGTCGAGAGCGTCATCTCCAACCAGATACACACGCGCGAACAACGATAAGATAAGGCCGGAGGCGCTACGCGCCCCCGGCCCGTCCGTTACACCGACGTCAAATCGAACTTCGTCTCCACGCCGTCGTCCCAACCTTCCCACAGGAAGTCGTCAGCGCGCCCGTCGGCGATCAGCCTGAAGGCGTAGCGCACTTGTTCTTCGTAGAAACGGCAGAACGCGCCCTTCTTCTCCATGCCGCCATTCATCTCAGCCGCCTCTGCCGGACACGGCGAACCGCAGAAATGCCTGATGGCGCAACGCGCGCAGTCCTCGATGTCCTCCACCTTGCGGCCGGTGACTGCCAGGAAGGGTTTGCTTTGCAGGACGTCATCAAGGCTGTCCGAGAACAAGTTGCCGCCCTTGTAGTCCGGCAGGCCGATGAACTCGCTGCACGGGAAGATGTCCCCGCTGGGGGCCAGGGCGAAGAAGCACCGTCCGCCGCCGCAGGGCGAGATGTCGCACATGAGGCGGCGCGCGGTGGGAGCCATGACCGCCAGCAGAATGTTGGCGAAGTTGGCCACCACCAGCTTGCGCCCGGTCTTGGCGTACAACTCGTGGGAGCGTTCCAACGCCTTGACGAACCACTTGGCGGCCTCGTCCTCGTCGGGCTTGATTTCCCGCGCCCCGGGCAGGGTGCAGCGCACCATGTTCAGCAAGCAGGTGGAAACCTCGCGGGAGTGGAAATACTCCACGATCTTCGGCAGCGAACGGATGTTCAGGCTGGTCACGGTGCAGATGACGTTGAACGCGGAGTAGCCGCGCAGCTTTTCCATGACAGCGTTCACTTGCCGCGACACGCCGTCCCCGCCCCACGTGACCCGGGCGCGGTCGGCCACGACCGCACTGTGGCCGTCAAGCGAGATGCCGACGCCCACGCCGTTGTCCATGAGAAACGAAATGGCCTCGTCGTCCAGGAGCGTGGCGTTGGTCTGGACGCCGAACCGGAAATCGCCTCGGTAGCGTTCTATCCCGGCGAACATGGCCTCCCGGTTGAGCATGGGCTCAGCGCCGTGAAAGATGATCTGGGGGCGTGTTCCCTCCGGGAGCGTGGCCCGGAAGTGGGCTTTGAGCCTGTCCAGGGCCTCCAGCAGCCTGGGCTTGGACATGTGCTCGCCGTGCGAGCGCAGCTCCGACGGGATGTAGCAGTAGGCGCAGTTGAGGTTGCAACGCTCAGTGGGGTTGAAATAGACCGCCGAGGGTTTGAGGCCGAAGCGCAGGCGATGCATTTCCTGCGCGAATTCCTGGGCCTTCTGCTCGTAGGCGGCCATGAACGCGCGCCCGGTCAGGGTCTGACCGAGCTTCTCCTTGCGCACCAGCGCCCAGAAGGCCGTGTCCGGATCGACCACAGCCATGTAGTCGCGGTGGCCGATGTCCACGGGCTGCAGGGAGGGACTCATGCCTGTGTTGAAGAAGCGGCCCCCGCCGGGGGCCGCTTTGGAAGACGGCTGGGACATCGTTATTTCTTGGGATCCATCAGGATGTAGTGGGACAGTCCGGTGCCGTCGGCCTTGCAGGATTTCCTGAAGGCGATCACGTCTTTCTTGCCGTTCTTTTTCATGGTTCCTCCTTTGTTTCACCGTACAAACAAAAAAAGGGTTCCGGCAGGACTATCCTGCCGGAACCCTTTGCCTTCGGATTCCGTTGATGATGCGTTTCGACAGGTCTTCTGGCTCCCGGATCACTCGCGGAGGGGCCAGCCTTCCCGGGGAAAGCCCCAGTGACCGGCGTTTCGCCATGCCCTCCCGCGTCCCCGGATACAGCGGCGGGTCCGCCACGGATTCGCACCGTGTTCCATTATATCGAACGCATTCGGGGAGATACATACCCGTCGCCGAATGAAAGGTCAAACAGGGACGGGAGCTGGGCTCCGCCCGGATCCGCCAGGGGGATGATCCCCCTGGACCTCCAAAATGCTTCGCGGGCCAGACCGGCATGCCGGTCTGGCCCGCGAAGCGATAAAGGATTCCAAAGGGACTGATCCCTTTGGCCGCCGGAGGCATCTTACTCTTCCTCTGCTACTTCTTCCCGTACTTCACCAGCTCCGCGATATTATTCTGGGTATCAACCACCCGCACGAAATACCCCACATCCGGGGCGTACCACATCATGTAGGTCCCGCTCCAGCCGGTTTCGTTCCTCTTGCTCACCCGTATCCGGAACGTCTTGAAGGTACCGGCGGAAACGGTGATCTCCTCGGCGGCTTCCACCATGACCGTGTTGACGTAGTTCTGCGTGCCTTTGGCCAGGGCGGTGCTTTGCTGGAATGTCCGCGATTCGCCCACGGCCAACGGAAAGAATATATACGCGTCCTGTCCGGACGCGACAGAATACCTGAGCAGGGTTCCCTGGCTTTCCTTGACGCAGAAGTCCTTGTCCAAGCGCACCTTGCGGGTGGGGTCGCCGTTGCCTGTCAGGACGATCTCGTCGCCAACCTGTGCAACTTCCATGCGCTCGGCCATGGTGAAGGGGCTACGGGTCTTGGTGTTGAACACCCAGTAGTCGCCGGGTTTCCACTGCGGGGCCTGGGCCATGGGCATCTGCGCCACGGGCGCGGTCCTGGGGGCGCAAGCCGCGAGGAGCGCCAGAGCCAGCAGGGCGGGTATCAACCTGGGGGACGTCATATCAATCCGCCGCCTTGCGTTCCTTTGCCAGTTCCTCGGCACTCAGGCTCCACCAGGGCATGCCGTCCTTGGAGCGACGCACCTTGAGTTCCACGCCCTCGTCCTTCTTCACCTTGGAGGCCATGACCACGTCCTTGCCGCCGATATTGGCCCACACGCCCGCAACCTTCACCGTATCGCCCTTCTTGAGCCCGATGGAGTCCAGATCGACGAAATCCTTGGGGCCCAGGTGCACGGTCTCCACCTTGTTGTCTTTCTTGTCTCGCACAGTGAGCCCGACGCCCTTGGCCATGCCCGGCAACGGCGTGATCTCGATGATGTCTTCCACGCGGCCCTTGAAGGAGTCGGCCTCCTTGGCGTCATAGAACTTGTCGTATGCCCCGCCCTTTTCCCAGCCTGTGGTGTCGGGCGTGCCGCCCTGGGCGGCGAAGGCCAGGGCGCCGAGGAACAACAGGGCGAGCACGGTCAGGAGCGCGCCACGGATAATCGGTGTCATGGAAGTCCTCCGGAAAGGGGTTGATCGGATGATGGTCAAATTACTCCGCGACGGCCTGCGTGTAAAGAATGCGCTGTGCCTCCCCGGAGCTTTCACCAGGCTGTCGGGAGAGCGTTTGATCAGTCCGTCCATACGCCATCTGGATGTAACGCATCAAAACAATTTGGCATCAAAAGCATGCTCTCGATTTCTGAGTCGGCGCCACTAGCCGGACTTGGCGTTCCAAATCCCTTCGCCAGCGCTTCGGAGGCGGACCATGGCGTAATCGTATTCCGGCTCGCCCGAGAAGAGAAACTGGTAGGAGATGTTCTCGCGGCAGAACGCCTCAAAAGAATCCTCCCAGTCCACTTCGGGCAAAGGCTCGTGGCGTTCCATATGGAAGACGGCAAAGAGCGGCTCCCGGCTGAAGGCCTCTGAACCGAAAAGATATTTTCCGGTCATGTAAAATGGCTTTCTTCCCACGATCACCGGGTTCCGCAAAGGTTCCGGAAGCATGGCCATCGCAAAGGAATGCATCTCGTTCAAATAGAAGTTTGCGTACAGAAATGACCCCCACCTATGCATCTCCCCATCCATGCTGTTTTGTTCCGTTTCGAGAAAAAAGTTCGCCTTCATACGCAGGCAATAGACATCCGTATCGTATATTGCCAGTGCCATCTTGTTGATTCCCACATCCAGGGGAAACTTCATGAGGTAGACTATGTAGAATCCCTTTATGAGGTCGAACAATTCGCCGACATATTCAGGCCTGTTGAAATCAAGGAATTTTTCATTGACCGTTGTGCCAAAAATATTTTGAAGCATGATAGACGGCGGAACTCCATCCGACTTCCCTTTGACAATGGCAGTCACGAAATCAGGGTCGGCATGACGCACCGAATCATCGGCAAGCAACGCCGGAGGGATATTCAGCAGTGAGGCATATCGCACCAGCCTGTCATATGCCACCCCGCACCGGATATCTTCCTTCACGGTTTTAATGCTTTTAGGCAAGCCGCAGAATTCCCATCGTTTCATATTGAAAATATGACCTGGTACATTCGTATTGCTTCCCCAAGATTTCTGAAGAAGCATGAACGCCATGCGCAGTTTGTCACCGGCATGGAGCGCCCGGTTTTTCCGTGGCCTGCCCGGCGTGCCATTACCAGAATCGCATTCCATCCACCTTCCCTCCCCGACCAAAGGCCGTCCGGAATTTGAACAGTTCTATCCAGGCATTTTCTGCCCCTTTTTTGGCCGAAAATAAACCAAAAAAGGACCATTGCTAAATGTGCGTTTGCCCCCCAACTACATGTTCACGCAGGGGCGATCTGACCCTGACAGGCTGGCGACGGACGCGTGAGCAGAGAATGCAGCCGTGAAACGGCGCTGGACGGATGCGCCCGTGAACGTCCGAAGGGACCTTGGTCCACGAGCGGCAGCGTGAGGACAGTCCGTGAATCTGTCCCTGTCTTCAAACGATTTGTCAGGAGGGTCGACCATGATGCGGCGCTTCCAGACATCCTCGCCCCGGAGTATCGTTCCTCAGCAGAGTGAGTCTCGCAGCAGCTTCCGGGTGAAAGTAACCAGGGAGCTCATCCTGGAGTTGGCGGTATGGTTCAGCAACAGCACAAGTGTCCAGCGAATCCACCTGCGCGACCTTGGACCTCCCACGTTCATCCTGGGCAAGCCGCCCCACCCTCTCATCAACAACATTTCCGCCGGAGGCATGGCCCTGTCCTTCGAAACATCCTCTCCCCGGCAACTCGACGCTTTCCACAGCCACCTTCCCCTGGCCCTCGTCTACTTCAAGATTCAGGACGCCACAGGAGGGCATTCCAGCCCGTTGTCATTCATGGCCGGCTATGAAGTGAGACGCGTTCAATACCTCTCTGGCCGGATGTATCTCGGCATGAGCCTGGCTCTGGACGGAGTCCCCCATCCCGAGGAACTGGTCCTGGATTTCGTAGACGCCCGCAGGTACGGCATCGCCTGCCTCACGAAGTGGTGCGAAGACATGGACCGCCAGGCCAGCCATGGGGAATGCCGCAGGACGTTTTCCGGCTTGCGCCTTGACATGCTTCTCAACCAGCTGGACATTGCCATGATGGAATTGCCCGGCCGAGCAGTTTGCCCTGACATGTGAACCCGGTTGAGCGGAAAATCCAAATGCGACGCGAACCCGATACCTCAGGCGATCTCAGCGCGTGCCGGACGCGGCGAGGACAGAATGCCGGTCCAGCAGCTCTGGGCAACCAGGGCGGCATCCACAAAATCGCGATCTCCGAGCTCAGGGTGGGGATGGAGGTGGTGGACACGGGACTGTCCTGGACACAGCATCCCTACCTGTACTCCGAGGCGGGCCGGATCACTTCCGCGAGACAGATCAAGGACCTCGTGGAGCAGGGATACCGGGATCTGTTCATTCAGGACGCCGGCTCGGACCGGCTGATCGAGGAGGCTCCTGTCCCGGAAGATAAAGCCGCCTGCGGTCATAACGTTGCCCACCCGCTCCCGGGCGCGGAGGACTACGCCCGTGCCCTGGGCCTCTATGACGACTCTTTCGGCGTGATCAATTCGTTCATCCTGGCCGCCAAACTGGGCAGGCCCATGGATCGGGAGGCATCGGTCAGGCTCGTGGAAGGGCTGATCGACAGCGTGACCAGCAACCCCGACGCCCTGGTCAGCCTTGTGAGCCTTCGCTTCAACGACGACTACACCTTCACCCACTGCATCAACACGGCCGTGCTGGCCGTGGTCTTCGGGCGTCATCTCGGCCTGGAAAAGCCGAAACTGCGCAGGCTGGGGGAAGCCGGGCTTTTCCACGACCTGGGAAAAACCAGGATTCCCGAGGAAATCCTCGACAAGCCCCGCCGCCTGACGCCGGAGGAGTTCCGCGTCGTCAAGGCGCACCCAGCGGAAGGGGCGGCCATCCTGGAAAAACAGGACATGGTCTCGGACGGGGTTCTAAGGACAATCCGCGACCATCACGAGAAGTTCAACGGAACCGGCTATCCCCTGGGCGTTTCCGGGGACAGGCTCTGCCTCTCCGCGCAGATAGTGGGCCTCGCCGACTGCTACGACGCCATGACCAGTCACCGCCCCTACAGGCGGGCAATTCTGCCGAACACGGCCATGCGCATCCTGTTCGCCATGCGCAACAAGGATTTCTCCCGTGATCTGATCGAACCTTTCATCAAGTGCCTGGGCATCTATCCAGTGGGAAGCCCGGTTCGCTTGAGGAACGGTGAGGTGGCCCTGGTGTGCGGGGCCAACCCGGAAAGCCCCCTCCTGCCCACGATCAAGATCATCATGGACGCGAACATGCGCCCCCGCCCTCACCGGATACTGGACCTTTCCTCCCCTGAGGCCAGAGCACTGGGTGACGACATATCCATCGCCACGGCTCTGGACATGTCCGTCCTGGGCGTCGATCCCGCCGGATTCCTCTTCTAAGGCTGTTACCACTTGACGATTCTGCCGGGGCCCCTGGGAAACGGAAACGCCCGGCGCGGGCCGGGCGTTTCAAGATGCATTTTGTATACGGATTGAATCAGCAGGTGAACTGGCCGTTCTCGTAGACCACCAGGGTCCCGCCGCCCTTGAGCGTGGCGGTGACGCGCTTGTTTTCGGTGTTCACCAGGTCCCAGTGCAGGGCGGAGTCGTTGAAGCCAAGCTCGGCTTTGCGGGCTTCGGTGAGCTGGGCCGGGTCGCCGTCGAAGGTGTCGGAATACGAGCTGCCCAGGGCCACGTGGCAGTTGCCGTACTCACCACCGAAGTTCTCGTCGAAGAGGGTGTTGGCCATGAATTTGTCGATCTTGGAGAAGCGGCGGTCGGTAAGCGAGAACTCGCCAAGCTTGTTGGACCCGTTGTCCATGGCCACCTGTTTCTTGACGAACTCCTCGCCCTGCTCGGCCTTCACATCCACGACTTCGCCCTTCTTGAATTCCAGGCGCACGCCCTTGACCAGGTTGCCGCTGCGGTAGGAGGGCTGGTCGGCGAAGTAGACGCCCTCTGTGCCACGCCAGTCGGGGGAAAGGAACAGCTCGAAGCTGGGGATGTTGTGGCCGGAGATGCCCTTGAAGCGGCGGTGCTCTCCGGGCGTGACCGTGAGGTCCACGCCTGCGGATTCCACATGGTAGGAAACCACGGCCAGGCCGTTCAGCCAGTTCTTGATTTCCATGGCCTCGGCGAAGATGCGGTTCCACTCCTTCACCGGGTCGGCCGCGCGCAGGTGGCAGGCCTTGATGATCTGTTCGGTGAACTCTTTCTTGGAGAGGCCCGCGCACCGGGCGTATTCGTCGGTGGGGCAGACGCACAGGGTCCATCCGAACTGTCCGGCCTCCTCGCGTTTGACCAGGATGTCCCGGAAGGGCTTGCGGGCGATGGCGGTCTGGGCGATGCGCTTGGGGTCGATGCCGGAGAGGTGCGTCAGGCTGTCGGGAGCCAGGATGTGCACGGCCCCGTGCAGGTTCTCGTAAAGTTCCTTGGTACCTGGGGCGATGAAGGAGAGCTGGCTTTCATTGGCCAACTGGTAGAAGTCCAGCTCCATGCGCGAGGTGAAGGTCAGCCGGGGCACCACATTGATGCCGCGCGCCATGAGTTTGGCGAACAGGACCTCGGCCAGCTTGAGCCCGGCCAAGTCATACTGGACCAGCACGGTGTCGCCCGGTTCGTAGGGATTGGGGCGGGAAGTGGTCAGCCCCCAGAGAAGGACGTCGGCGTATTTTTCGAGCAGTTTCGCGGTCAACACGGCGTGGGCTCCAGGTGGTTATTTTTCGGCATTTCGTCCATGCCGTTTGCCGAAAACCCGGTCGATTGTAAAGCGGACCGGCCGTCGCTCAACCGTCACGGACATCTGCCATGAGCCCAAGGGGGACCCGCCGCCATGCTGCCGTTCATCCAATCGGCCTGCCTCGTGACCCTGCCGAATGCAGCGGCGCGGGCGTGGAGATCAACGCCTTGTCCCCGGTCTTTCGCGTCACGGTGCCTTCCAGGGGGCTGCATCTTGAAAAGAAAGGCACAATAGGCTATAGGCTGCTGCTTCATGATCACCAAGGAGGCGGCAAATGCCCAAGGAAGACGCCATTGAAGTGGACGGAACCGTCCAGGAAGCGCTCCCCAACGCCATGTTCCGCGTCGAACTGGAAAACGGACACGAAGTGCTGGCGCACATTTCCGGCAAGATGCGTAAGTTCTACATCCGCATTCTTCCCGGCGACAAGGTCAAGGTGGAACTCTCCCCCTACGACCTGAGCCGCGGCCGTATCACCTACCGCATGAAATAGGCCCCCTCTTTCCGGGGGCCGTTCATGCCGCCGGACGGCAGCGCCCTTGCCCAAGATGGGCTGCAACCGTACCCTCCGGAGCGCTCTACTTCCAGATTTCCTGGAACATTCCGTCCAGGACCGTGTCCGGCAAAGGACTCGTCGATCGAGTCGCCGCCTGGATTTCCTGCATCCCCATCAACTTCCGGTAAATCTCCCTCGCCAGCAGGTAGTTCCCGTAACGCGCCAGATGCAGGTCGTCGGCCCAGACCCGCGGCGTATCCGGCATCCGGGAGACTCCCATGAGTGTGGCAAGGGGTTCCACGAGCGCGACGCTGTTGGCTTCGGACAAAGCCCGGTTGTCCGAATAGATGGTCCTGGCGCACAGGGAGAGCAGTTCCGCGAGGTCCGGATTGCCGATTTCGGGGGGCGACGCGCAGTCGTTCCCCAGCGCGGGCGTCTGCATGGGCTCATCCACCAGGACGGGCACTATCCCCTTCCTCTTGGCGTGATTGATGGCTACCTGAAGATTCTTCCTGTAGCCGAGAAGCTCGACCTTGCCGCACACGTCCGTCAGCCCGTAGCCTGACTCCTGATATCCCAAGGCCGCCAGGATGTACTCCCGCAGGATGACGAAAGAAGTCAGGTTTGGCAGCGAATCCGCCACTCCCGCCAGAAAACCGTATGACGGCGGCCTGGGCTCCCAAGGGATGTCCAGGGCTTTGCGCAGACGTACCAGCTTCGTCAGGGGCAAGGCCTTGGCCAGCCCCTGGTCGTTCAAGCCGTCCATGATGACGTACATGTCCGGCTGGAAGGCGTCGAGCCGTTTGGTTACCCTGAGGGCGGTATGGATGGTGTTGTACCCGAAAACTCCGCCGTTGATCACTTCAACGTGCCTGGCGGGGCCCTCGACCGTCCTGTCGAACATCTGCTGGAGCAATGCTGGATATGCATAGCGGTCGCCGTCAGCGCCGACACCGAGCGTCGTCGAGCCGCCGAGGCAGAAGATGCGGAAGGTTCCGGACGGTTTGGGAACCTCGAACTCGGGTCCGACAAAACCGAAAGCGTTCAGCCGGACCCCGTACGCTGTCATGCTCTTCTTTAATCTGAAACCGAGCAGTCTGTCTGTCTCGGCATTGATTTCCCAGCTGAACTTATGATGGTCGAGCAGTTGGAAACGCGGATCAGGCAGAGGCAAAGTCCGGCATAGGACCTCAACCACTGTCAGGACCAGCATGCTCACAAGTGCAAGGCGACGCAACGTCTTGAATCTCAGGGCCATATCTCTATTCCGTCCCGGGACCGCATGGCGATGCAGCCCCAGGCCGATTGTTCTACATTTGCGAAATCATCTCCATCAGGTCCTTGTTGACGTCCAGCAGCCTGTCGCGGAGTTCCACCTGGGCCACCCAGGGGCGCTCCTCGGCCTGGCGTTCATCGGAAGAGAATGGCTCGGCCAGCATGCCAGAGCTGCGCGTTTTTCCCCGTCAGCCGGATAACCAACCGCCCCGCCGGAAAACCGTCTCTGGGGACCGTCACTTCGTACCAAGACGATTCCGGACTCCATAGGTCGTCATTCTCGGGTTTCTTCAACGCAAAAAGCTCCGTTCTCTCACCATTCACGCCGAACTTTTCGATAACGACACTGTCGTCACGCTCGAGAATCCGGGGGAACACCTTGAACGTTTCCGGGGCACTATCCAGGGTGAGTGTGATCTCCCCTTCCGTTCCGCCACCGTCCACGCCGTAAAAAGCCCAACCGTCCTTGTCCGGTACCGAATCCACGGCGCCTTTCACAGTGATGCCGGAGGGATCGAGAGCTTTTTCGGCCGAAATCCTTCCGGCCCCGTCCGCCGGGCGCCAAGCCATGATGCCGTCGAAAAGCCTGTCCAGCTCGGAATCCGGCAGGGGGCCGCTTGCTCCGAGTTCCCGGCAAATTCGTTTGTCTTCCAGAAGACTCCGGTAGACCTCCCGTGCGACGAGATAATATCCGTATCGCGTCAGGTGCAGATCGTCGGCCCAGGCCCTGCGAACCGCCTTGGCGTCGTGCAGAAAGCCGTCGAATATCCTCTGGGGATCGATGAGCAGGGTCTCGTTTTCGCCTGCCAGCAGAGCGTTCTCACTACGGATTCTCTCGCGCCCGAAGCGCAGAAGCTCCTCCAGATCGGAGTTGATCCGCACGGATGCGGGAGCCGTTTTGCTACTGCCCGGAGCCATCCTCATGGGCTCGTCCACCAGCACCGGCACGACACCTTTTTCCCTCAAGAGCGAAATGGCTTGCTGAAGATTGTCCCGATACCCGAAAAGCCTGAATTTTTCGTCTATCCTCTCTATGCCGTACCCGGCCAAGGGCTCGTAGCCGCTTGAGACAGCACTGCCCCACGCCAACTCGAACAGCATGGATCGTTTCAGGAGCGCAAGGGCCCAGGAGGCAGTTCCACTGACCGGATCACTCCCGGACGACCGCCCTAACCCTCTCCATGCGTCGAAACGAGACAGTTGATCGAGGGTGAGCGCCCTGACCGCATCCAGATCGTTGAGCCCGTCCATGATGACGCAGGCGTCCGGCCTGTACGCATCCGGATAGAATGAAGCACGTATGGCTGTGTGCAACGAGTGGTATCCGAACACTCCGCCGTTCACCACCTCGACCTTTTTGCCTCCCGAAAGAGGAGTCTTGTCGAACATGGCCTGCAAGAGCGCCGGATAGGAATAGATCGGCGAGTCGACTCCGGCGCCGAGCGTCGTGGAACCTCCGAAACAGAAAATCCGGAAAATCCCTCTCGGCTTCGGCACGGCGAATTCCGGCCCGATGAAACCACGTGAGTTGTGGGGAAAACCCTGCAGCGCCACTCCTTTTTTCAGGAGAAACCCCAGCACGGGATCATACTCGGCGGTTATTTCGGAACGAAACCTGTGATGGTCGAGCACTTGAATCCGCACGGCCGGCGAAGGGAAAATCCTGAGATACACTTCGCCGAGCACGGCAAGCGACAGCAGGGCCAGGATACATGTCGAAATCCGGATCCGGCGTGAAGGTCTGCGTTGCCGCAAATTGAATGTATTCATTATCTTGAAGAGATCAGCCGGAGGTTGAGCTGAGATATAGCGCCCGGAACGAAGTTGTTCCCGGCGGGTGCCCTGCCACCGAAACCGGAGCGCACCTTCGGGCGAGGCATGCGCCCCGCCGGTCACACATGACCGGACATCTTGAGCGCATGCCTCCCGCGAAAAACGTTACATCTGCGAAATCAGCTCCATCAGGTCTTTGTTGACGTCCAGCAGCCTGTCGCGCAGCTCCACCTGATCCACCCAGGGGCGCTCCCCTGCCCTGTCCAGGCGCTGCTTGAGCAACTGGAACTTGGCCTCGGTGTCGCCCAGGATGAAGCTCCAGTCCACTTTGGGCATGGCCCGCTCGGTGTCCAGGGTCACGGCCGTGGTCAGTCCCGGCTTGAGCGTGCATTCCTCGAGGTATTCCGGCTTGTGCACCGTGAACCCGAAGCGCGATTCGATAAGCCCGGACAAGGTGTTCATGGCCCCGTTTTCGCCGTGAACCAGGAACACCTCCATGCCATTCTTCTTGAAATGCCTGAGCCAATCGAGAATCTGGCTCTGGCCCGCGTGGGCCGAGAAGCCGCCGATGGTCCAGACCTTGGCGGCCACCTGCACGTCCTCGCCCAGGAGCTTGAGCGTCTTGGCTCCGTCCACGATCTTGCGCCCTGGCGTGCCCTGTCCCTGGTAGCCCACGAACACGACGCTTGCGCCCTTGCGCCAGAGGTTGTGGCGCAGGTGGTGCTTCACGCGCCCGGCGTTGCACATGCCGCTTGCCGAAATGACCACGGCCGGGCCGTCGGCGGTGTTGATGGCCCGGGATTCGTCCGCCGTGAGGGTGAACTTGAGGTTGGGCAGGGTGAAAGGATCCTCGCCGCTTATGAGCAAGCTCTTGATGTCGGCGTCCATGTACTCAGGATGCTGGCGGAAGACCTCCGTGGCCCGAATGGCCAGGGGGCTGTCCACGTAGACGGGCATGTCCTTGGGGAGCTTTCCGCTCTTGCCGAGCATGTGCAGCGAATAGAGCACCTCCTGAGTGCGCTCCACCGCGAAGGCCGGGATGATCACCTTCTCGCCGTGGGCGTAGGAGAAGGAGATGGCCTCGGCCATTTCATCCAAGCTTGACCCGAAATCCTTGTGGTCGCGGTCGCCGTAGGTGGATTCCAGGAAGAGGTAGTTGGCCTCCTCGGCGAATTTCGGGTCGTTGATGAGCAGCTGGTCGGGACGGCCCAGGTCGCCGGAGAACACCAGCTTGTTGGCGGTGCCGTTCTCGGTGACCCATATCTCGATGAAGGCCGAGCCCAGGATGTGCCCGGCGTCGCGGTAGACCACCTTGACGCCCGGGGCGGGCTCAAAAGGCACGTTGTATTCGATCACCTGCATCATGGGCATGACCGCCGCAGCGTCCGCCTGGGTGTAGAGCGGCTCCACGGGCTTGCCGCCGCGCCGGGCGTTCTTGCGGTTGGCCCATTCGGCCTCCATCTCCTGGATATGGGCGCTGTCCTGGAGCATGAGCCAAAGCAGATCCTTGGTGGCCGAGGTGACGAAGACTTTGCCCGAAAAGCCGTGGCGCACCATGCGCGGCAGAAGCCCCGAGTGGTCCATGTGAGCGTGAGTGATGAGGAAAAAGTCGATCTTTCGGGGCTGGTAGACCGAGATGTCGGCGTTGCGGGCCTCGATTTCGCGGTTGCCCTGATGCAGGCCGCAATCCACGGCGAAGCGCGTGCCGCCGGTCTCCAGCACGTAGCATGAACCGGTGACGGTCTTGGCCGCTCCCAGGAACTTGATCTTCATGAGTCTCCTCGGCTTGTTACGGTTGCCTTGCGGAAGGTGGGAGCACTCGTTACACCAATGCGGCGAGGATTCCAAGAAGCGCCGCCCGCCTGGAAAGCAGGCGGCGGGCATCGAACCCTGAACTTGGCGCGGCGCGGGACACCCGACTGCGGCAACGCGCGAGAGAGACCAGGATGGATGTGAAGATTGTCGATGCCACCGGCGGCCCTGCCCTGGAGGAAATACGGACGCTTTTCCGGGAATACTCCCAGGGACTGGGCATTTCCTTGTGCTTCCAAGGCTTCGAAGAGGAGTTGAGCGGGCTCCCGGGACGGTACGCCCCGCCCGGAGGGACCATCCTGCTGGCCCTGGCCGAGGGGGATGCCCCCGGTGCCGCGTCCGATGCCGAAACAGCCAGTGACGCCGGCTGGCGCGCCGCGGGATGCGTGGCCGTGCGCCCCCTGGACGAGCCCGGCGTCTGCGAGATGAAGCGGCTGTACGTCCGCCCGGACTTTCGAGGCATGAAGCTCGGCAGGCTCCTGGCCGAAGCCGCCATCGAAAAAGCCCGCGCGGCGGGCTACCGGGCCATGCGCCTGGACACCCTGCCCAGCATGGCTTCAGCCATCGCCATGTACGAAAAGCTCGGTTTCGCAGACATCGAGCCCTATTGCCACAACCCGCACGCGGGCGTGCGTTACATGGAACTCGCCCTGTAGCGCGCCCCGGGCAACCCCTATGAGCCACGCATCATGAACGACTTCTCCAACACCTTCCTCCTGGTCTACGCGGCCCTGTTCCCCATCGTGAACCCGGTGGGCAACGCCCCCATCTTCCTGGGCCTGACCATCGACAGCACCGAGGCCGACCGCAGGGCCCTGGCCCGGCGTGTCGGCGTCAACTGTTTCTTCCTGCTTTTGTGCGCACTCTTCGTGGGATCGCACGTACTGGAGTTCTTCGGCATCTCCCTGCCCATCTTGCGCATAGCGGGCGGATCGGTGGTCACGGCCTTCGGCTGGAAGCTCCTGCATGCGGGCGAGCACCTGAAGGACCATAAGACGCCTGAAGCCACCGGCATGGCGGTCAGCATGGCCGACGCCTTCTATCCGCTCACCCTGCCGCTTACCGTGGGGCCGGGCTCACTGTCCGTGGCCATTACCCTTGGCAGCCGCAGGCCCATAACCCTGGTGGACCTGCCGCACATCGCGGTGCTCGGCTCGGCGGCGGTCCTCGGGCTGGCGGCCATCGCCGCCACGGTCTACGTCAGCTACCGCTACGCCAGGCAGATCGTGGCAGCGCTCGGGGATACCGGCACCAACGTAATGCTCAGGTTGTCGGCGTTTATTCTGCTGTGCATCGGGCTGGAGATCGTCTGGACTGGGTACCGGGAGCTCATGGGCATCGCGCACTGAGCTGCACGGAGAGGGGGGAGAAGCCTCCGGCGGCCAAGGGGCTGCGCCCTCTGGACTCCCGTATAGGGGGGTCTTGGGGCGGGGCGGGGGCCCGGGAGCGTAGAGAACGCGGCAGTCAAACGCGCCGGAAGATTACTCAAGTATCGCTTGAAGGAATCTTCCGGCGCTCTTCGTGTAATTACGCTCCTGCCGCCTTGAAGGCCGCGTCCAGCATGGCCTTGGCCTCGTCCTGGATGCGCTTCAGGTGGTCGGGGCCCTTGAAGCTCTCCGCATATATCTTGTACACGGGCTCGGTTCCGGACGGCCGGGCCGCGAACCAGCCGTTTTCGGCCACCACCTTGAGGCCGCCGATGCTGGCTCCGTTGGAAGGGGCCCTGGTGAGCTTGGCCTGGATGGGCTCTCCGGCCAGGTCGGCGGCGGTCACGTTCTCGGGGGTGAGGCTCGAAAACGCCTTTTTCTCGGCGGCGGTGAGGGGCGCGTCCACGCGCTCGTACACGGGCGAGCCGAAGCGCTCGGTGAGCCCCTGGTACATGACGGCCGGGTCCTTGCCGGTGACGGCGGTGATCTCGGCCGCCAGCAGGTCCATGATGAAGCCGTCCTTGTCGGTGGTCCAGACGGAGCCGTCCTTGCGCAGGAAGGATGCCCCGGCGCTTTCCTCGCCGCCGAAGCCGAAGCTCCCGTCCACCAACCCGTCCACGAACCACTTGAAGCCCACGGGCACCTCGCACAGCGTGCGCCCCAGGGCCTTGGCCACCCGGTCGATCATGGCGCTGGACACCAGCGTCTTGCCAACGGCGGCGTCCGCGCGCCAGCCCGGCCGGTTCTGGAAGAGATACCAGATGGCGGTGGCGAGATAGTGGTTGGGGTTCATGAGCCCGCCGGTGGGAGTGACGATGCCGTGGCGGTCGTAGTCAGGGTCGTTGCCGAAAGCCACGTCGAAGGAATCCTTGTGCCCGATGAGTCCGGCCATGGCATAGGGCGAGGAGCAGTCCATGCGGATCTTGCCGTCACGGTCCACGGTCATGAAGGAAAAGGTCGGGTCCACCACGTCGTTGACCACGGTCAGGTTGAGCCCGTAGCGCTCGGCCATGGGCTGCCAGAAGGCGATGCCCGAGCCGCCCAGCGGGTCCACGCCGATGCGCAGGCCGCTGGCCTTGATGGCGGCCATGTCCACGACGCTTCCCAGATCGGCCACATAGGGGGTGACGAAGTCGTAGGCCGTGATGTTGGGCGCCTTGAGGGCCTGTTCGAAGGCGACGCGCTTCACGCCGGAGAGCTTTTTGGCCAGATAGGCGTTGGCCTGGGCCTGGACCTGTCCGGTGATGTCGGTGTCGGCCGGGCCGCCCGCCGGGGGATTGTACTTGAAGCCGCCGTCCTGGGGCGGATTGTGCGAAGGCGTGATGACGATGCCGTCGGCCAGGCCGCCCGACGCCGGAGTCCTGCCCTTGTTCCAGGTTAGGATGGCGTGGGAGATCACCGGGGTGGGCGTGTAGCCCTCCCAGTTCATGCGCGCCTCGACGCCGTTGGCGGCCAGCACCTCCAGGGCGGAGATCATGGCCGGGGCGGACAGGGCGTGGGTGTCCATGCCGATGAAGAGGGGACCGTCTATGCCCTTGGCGGCGCGATAGTCGCAGATGGCCTGGGTGGTGGCCCAGATGTGGTCCTGGTTGAAGGAGCCCGCCAGGGAGGTGCCGCGGTGCCCTGATGTGCCGAAGGAGACGGCCTGGGCGGGGTCGGCGGGGTCGGGCTTCACGCAGTAGTAGGCGCTGACCAGCTTGGGGATGTTCACCAGCATGGAGCGCGGAGCGGGCTTACCGGCCAGGGGATGCATGGACATGGGGCTCTGTTCCTTATTGATGCTTGTAGTCCGCCGGGGCGTGGAACTTGTCCAGGAGCGAGGCGAACTGCTTCACGAAGTCCTTGAAGTCCTCAAAGGTCATGTCGGTCTTGAGGGCGATGCCTTCGGAGGAGAAGCAGTGCGAGTCCGAGAAACAGCAGACGTCGAATTCGATGTCCACATAGACGGTGTTGGGCTTCTCGAAATAGCGGTTGAAGCTGATGCTGCCGTCGGGGTCGATCATGTCGATGCGCGCAGCGCCGAACCCGGACACCAGGGCGTCCAGGCCGTCCAGGGTGAACTTCACCGCGTCGGCGTAGAGGTTCATGCGGGCGATGGAATAGTCGTCGGTGACGTGCAGGGCGGGGTTGAACACCGGCTTGCCGTCGATGGTGGCGACGACTTCGATGGAATAGCCATAGTCCGTGGCTTCCAGGTCCAGCTCGACGCCGAGCACGCTGGAGTTGACCTTCAGGGGACATCTCATGTGATTCTACCTTCTTTATCTGAAATCGGAAAAAGCTACTGCTTTCCAGGGCCGCCCTGCAAGCCCGTATTGTCGAATATGCCGTAATCCTTGGGCGGGGTGTACTGGAAGATGTCCTTGGATACGGAGGGGTTCAGCTTCACGTTGTTAAGCGTCACATCGTTCAGGTTGCCGTAGAAATCCTCGATGCTGATGCGCGCGAGCATGCTGGTTTTCAGGTCAACCCAGGCGTAAGCCAGCACCATGGCGGGCTCGGCCTCGCGGGGCACGAGCTTGAGCTTCACCTGCCCTTCGGGCGCGCCCTGTTCCTCCTGGATGTGGAAATCCTCGCGCAGGTTGCCCTTGCCCGAAAGGAAGCGCAGCATGGTCTTGGAGCCCAGCACGTCCTCCACGCCGTAGCGGTAGGCGGACTTTTCCTCGGGGAAGGCGTTCCAGACCACGTCCTTGCCCACCACCAGAAGCTCCTTCTCGGGCTTCTCGGTCTCCCAGCGGATGAGCGACGGCTGGGCGAATACCAGCTTGCCGCTGCGGGTTTCCTTGTCCTTGCTGGCCGAGTTGACCAGGACCTGGGTGAAGTCGGCCGTGAAGGACGACAGGGCCTGGTACTGCTTCTGCACCTTGTCCGCCAGGGCGGCGATGTCGGCGGCCTGCGCGGTCTGGGCCATCAGGCCGCACAGGGCCAGGGCCATGAATATCCGTCTGATCATAGGGTCCTCTTATTGTCCCGCGTTCTGGATCGCGGCGAAGATGTCCTGGGGGTCCAGGACCACGTCCATGTCCTGGGTAAGTTTGTAGGAGACGACGTGGATGTCGTGGCGGAAAAGCGTCTGGGTGAAAAACGGCCCGAGCGCCCCGGGCACCACGAGAAATTTGGCGGCCCGCAGGGTGTGGCGCGACAGGAGCAGCTGCCCCACCCCGGCGTACAGGTCGGCTGGCGACAGCCTGGTCTTCACTTGGAGCGCGGCCAGCACGGCGTTGTCGGGCGAGACCAGCACCATGTCGCTGCCGGGGGCGGAGCCGATGCGCACGCGAAGCTTGCGGGACTCCACGTACCTGGCCAACTGCTCGCGCACGCCTCGGGCAACGCGCTGGTGCAGACCGCCGTGGACGAAGCCGGGGTCGGGACAGGATTCGTCCGGGGCTGCGGCCTTGGGACCGAAAACGATCTTGTCATTCCCGCCCGGCAGGAGCCCCTGCTCGTGCCATTGCCGGTGGTCGCTCACGGCGCTCACGAAACGGAACGCGTTGTAGGCCAGGGCCGGGCTGGATATGCCGGAGAGGATTACCGCCAGCTGTTCCTTGCCTTCGGGGGTTCTCACCTCGTGGGTTGCCAGGTCGTAGCCGTGCAGCTCGAGAAACTGCGGGAAGTGCATGTCTCGCTTCCCGACCCTGCCCGAATGGGCCACCAGCACGTCCTTGCCGAAACCAACGAAGAACCCGTTCATGCGCCCGTCGAAGCCCGAAACGGGAAAACTCATCTCACAGGCGGATTCGAGCCTGCCGCCCTCGGAGGGATCGTGCAGGCCGAACTGTAGCCAATGACGGTTGCTGGTGGTCTTCTCCGCCACCCAGAACCGGAACTTGGAGTTCCAGTGGATGTCGCTCTCCTGCCACACGCCCTTCCAGGACACCGTGCCCGTGGTTGCCACGCATCCCTTGGTCAGATGGCGCATGAAGGATTGGAAAGCCTTCCCGACCTCCACGGAGTCCAGGATGATACGCATGGCGCTAGTCCTTGCCCTTGAGCACGACGCGGGGCTTGCTGCCGTCGGCCGGCCCGAGCAGCCCCTCGCGCTCCATCTGTTCGATGAACCGCGCGGCCCTGTTGAAGCCTATCCTGAAACGCCTCTGGATGAGCGATATGGACGCCTTGCCCTGCTCCATGACGAACTCCAGGGCCTGGGGGTACACCGGGTCGGAAAGCGACTCGCCGTCGCCGAAGCCACCCTGGCCGTCGCCGCCGGAAGCGTCGTTCCAGCTGGCCAGGTCCATGAGGTAGCTGGGGGCTTGGCGCTCCTTCCAGTATTCCACCACCCGGGCGCTCTCCTCGTCGGAGACGAAGGCCCCGTGCATGCGCACCATCTTGGCTCCGCTGGGCTTGAAGAGCATGTCGCCGCGCCCAAGCAGGTGTTCCGCGCCCACAGTGTCCAGGATGGTGCGCGAGTCGTGGCGGCTGGTCACCTGGAAGGCGATGCGCGTGGGGAAGTTGGCCTTGATGAGGCCCGTGACCACGTCCACGCTTGGGCGCTGGGTGGCCAGGATCATGTGGATGCCAGCCGCGCGCGCAAGCTGCGCCAGGCGCACGATGGCGATCTCCACTTCCTTGGCGGCGGTCATCATGAGGTCGGCCAGCTCATCGATGATGAGCACCAGATAGGGCATGGGCTCGATCACCTCGACGTCCGGGCCGGGATTGGCAGCCAGCTTGGCGGCCTTCTCGTTGTAGCCGTCCAGGTTGCGCACCCCGAGCACGGCCATGGCCTCATAGCGCCGGTCCATCTCGGCCACGCACCAGTCCAGGGCGGACTTGGCCAGGGCCATGTCCGTGACCACGGGATGCACCAGGTGCGGCAGGTCGGCGTACATGGCCAGCTCGATGCGCTTGGGGTCGATGAGCAGGAGCTTCACTTCGCTGGGCTGGGCCTTGTAGAGAATCGAGAGCAGGACGCCGTTGATGCACACGCTCTTGCCGCTGCCCGTGGCGCCCGCCACCAGCAGGTGCGGCATGCGGGCCAGGTCGGCGGTGAAGGGGCGTCCCTGGATGTCCTTGCCGACGGAAAGCGTCAGCCTGGAGGGCGAACCGTTGAAGGCGTCGGACTCCAGCACCTCGCGCAGGTACACGGTCTGGCGCTTGACGTTGGGGATCTCCACTCCCACGGTGTCACGCCCGGGGATGGGGGCCTCGATGCGGATGGCCATGGCCTTCATGGCCAGGGCGATGTCGTTTGAAAGCCCGGATATGCGACTGACCTTCACCCCAGGAGCGGGCTTGAACTCGAACATGGTGACCACCGGCCCGGGCACGATGCGCACGATCTCGCCCTGGATGCCGAAGTCGCTCAAGCAGGTCATGAGGCTGGCCGACTGGGCGCGCAGCACGTCCTCGGAGGGGCCGCCCGCCTGAGCTGGCGGCTGCGTGAGCAGCGAAAGCGGCGGCAAAACGCCGTTTGCCTGCGCGCGGGCCGGTTTCGGCTGCGGCTTGGCGGCCGCCTTGGGTTTTGCGGGCTTCTCGCTTTTGGCCTGGCGTTTCACCACCAGCTCTTCATCAGGATCGTGGGGGTCGTGCGCCGTGGGTTCGTGGTCCCCTTCGGCCAGGGCCTCGCGTTCCGCCTTGTCCGGCCCGAACAGGAAACGCATGATTCCGGGGCCGATCTGGCTCCAGACGCCTTCGAGCGCGCCTTTCATCCGCGAGGTCTGCTCCTGCCAGGATATGCCCAGGAAGAGCTGCAGGCTGACGATGCCCAGAAAAGTGACCAGCAGGTACATGCCCACCGGGTGGATCATCCTGGCCCCGAAGCGGTAGAGCGCCCCGCCCAGGTACCCGCCCCCGGCTACCTGGTGAATCCTGATCCCCGGCCCCGGCCAGTCGGAGCCGAAGGAGATGAGAAACACCAGGAACAGCCCGAAGAGCCCGGCCCAGTGCCTGCGGGTGATGCCGATGAGGGGAAAGAGCCTGCGGATTCCGGCGTAGGTGAAAAGCGCCGGAACGAACCACGCGGCCAGCCCGAACAGGTCGGCCAAGATCCCTGCCAGGTAGGAGCCGATCACGCCGGTGAGGTTTGCGACCTCGCGTCCCTTGGCCGTGGTTTGGTTCAAGGTGGGGTCCAGGGGGTCGAAGGAGTACAGGGCGACCACGAAGAACAGGGCCACGAAAACGAGCGTGACCCCGATCAGCTCTTCCAGAATCTTCTTGCGTTCCGTCTCCATAACCCGCCCTGTTGGGATACTCCAAGCCCTGCCAGTACGCGAAAAAACCGGCGATTAAAAGCCGCTTGCCGCGCTTCCGGACGACCGCGCCCGATCCAAAACAAAAGGCCGTGGAGCGCATCGCCCCACGGCCTCGGATCATCATGTATTCGGGCTAGACGCGTCCCAGGTATTCGCCGGAGCGGGTGTCCACCTTGATCTTCTCGCCTTCGTTGACGAACAGGGGCACGTTCAGAGTGATGCCGGTGGACAGGGTGGCGGGCTTGGTGGCGCCGCTGACGGTGTCGCCCTTGAGGCCGGGCTCGGTGTGGGTCACTTCCAGCACCACGGAGGTGGGCAGGTCCATGTCCAGGGGCTTGGCGCGGTACATGAGCATGGTCAGCTCCATGCCGTCCACAAGATAGCCGCCCTTGTCGCCCAGCACTTCCTTGTCCACGGAGAACTGCTCGTAGCTCTCCATGTCCATGAACACGAAACCGGAGCCGTCCTTATAAAGGAATTGCATCTCCTTGGTTTCCATGTCGGGCTTTTCCATCTTCTCGCCCGAGCGGAAGGTGTTCTCCACCACGCGGCCGTTGAGCATGTTCTTCAGCTTCGTGCGGACGAAAGCGCCGCCCTTGCCGGGTTTGACGTGCTGGAAGTCCACGATTTCGTAAGGGATGTTGTCCAGCTCGATCTTGAGGCCGCGGCGGAAGTCGGTGGTGGAAAGCATTGTATCTCCTTGACTGATCACGAATTCTTTTTGAGCCAGTGCTGCCAGAGGGCAGAAACCGCAAGCGTATAGCTCATCATGCCGAAACCTGCAATCACCCCGATACAGTTCAGCCCGATGAGGCTCTGGCGGCGCAGGGGCTGGTCGGAGCGGGCCAGGATGTTGGAGAGGTGCACCTCCACGCAGGGGATGCCGATCCAGGCCAGGCAGTCCGCCAGGGCCAGGCTGGTGTGGGTGTAGGCCCCGGCGTTGAAGGCGATTCCGTCGAGCTTGTCGCGCCACGCCTGTTCCAGGCGGTCGATGAGCTGCCCTTCCCCGTTTGCCTGGAAATAGGACAGTTCGATGCGCGAGGCGGCCTCGCCGAGCGTCTCTTCCACCATGGAGCCCAGGGCGTCCATCCCCAGCGCCCCGTAGATCTCCGGCTGACGCTTGCCGAGATGCCCCAGGTTGGGGCCGTTCAGCACCAGGATGCGGCAATTGGTCATGTGCTCACCTTGCTTCTCTTTCGTGGGATTTCAGGATAACCTACGCAGCTGAGAAACATTATATGGAACAAAACATCGTGCGCAAGACGCTTCTTCTGGAAAAGACCATCTACGGCCAGGCCGACCTGATCGTGCCCGAGGTGCCGCAGATGGCCCTGGCCGGACGCTCCAACGTGGGAAAATCCTCGTTGGTGAACCGGCTGGCCGGACGCAAGCAGCTGGCCAAGACCAGCTCCACCCCGGGCAAGACCCAGAGCATCAACCTCTACAAGGTGGTCCCCGGCGACTACTACCTGGTGGACCTGCCCGGCTACGGCTACGCCCGCCGCTCCAAGGAGGAGCGCGCCCGTTGGGCCAAACTCATCGAACGCTACCTTACCGGCAACCAGTGGCTGCAGGCCGTGGCCGTGCTCATCGACTGCCGGCTCACGCCCCAGGCCAGCGACCTGGACATGGTGGCCTGGCTGCACGCCTCGGGCGTGCGGGTGGTGGGCGTGCTCACCAAGGCCGACAAATGCTCCCAGCGTGAACGTCAGGCCCAGAAGGCCCGCTGGGCCTCACTGCTCGGGGGCGAACCGCCGATCCTGTTCTCGTCCGTCACCGGCATGGGCTACGAGGAACTCTGGCGGCGCATCGACTCCATTCTCGCGGACGACGAAGAGTTCGAGGACGGCCTGGAGAGCGAAGGCAGCGACGCCGGGCCCGACGACGAGGACGTTTAAGAGTTTAAGATGCCTCCGGCGGCCAAAGGAACTGTGTTCCTTTGGAATCCTTTCCAGCTTCGCGCCCGCGTGAGTCGCTCCAGTGGTCCGGGCGGTCTGAGGCGGGCGTGACTTGCGCGGCGGGCGACGGATCGTCTTCAAATCGATCCGAGCCCGCCGCGCAAGGCGCGAACGGTCCAGGCCTCCCGGACCGCATGAATCTAGCGAACAAGCTAGGCGTTTTCGGAGTTCCTGAAGAAGTCTCGCAGGAACTCCTGCTCTTTCGGGCTCAGGTTGAAGCGCATTCCGGCTTCGCCCAGCACCTTGGCCAAGGGCTCTCCGGCGGCTTTCTGCTCCGAAACCCAGGTCACGGCTTTGCGCATCAGTTCCGATTGGGGCATGACGGTAGTCATGATTACAGCTCCGGTAGGATCGTTTATTACCAAACGGCAATCATCCATGTAACTTAAGCGGCCGGGGGTTGCAAGGAACACCGGACTGTCGTACCCCCTCGCTGGCCCGCTGCGGCGCTCCCCGACGCCGGGACCGGCCGCAGCGCGACATTACAATCAAGGGCGCACTTCCGCCCCCCGCAGAAGGACCTCATCATGGATCCCTGGCTCAGTACAGTCATCCTCGGCATAGTGGAAGGGCTTACGGAATTCCTGCCCGTATCCTCCACGGGACATCTCATCCTCACCGGAGTGCTGCTCGGCCACTCCGGGGACAAGGCCGCTTCCTACGACATTATCATCCAGCTCGGCGCGATCCTGGCGGTGGCGGTGATGTACCGCGACCGCTATCTGGCCCTGGTCTTCCCCCAGTCCAGGCAGCGCTTCGGCGGCAAGCGCGGGCTCACCCTGCTCTTCCTCACCTGCCTGCCCGCCTCGGTGGTGGGGCTCCTGGGGCGCAAGATGATCAAGGCCCACCTGTTCGCCCCCCTGCCCGTGGCCCTGGCCTTGATCGCGGGCGCGATCCTCATCCTCATCGTCGAGAGCAAGAAGACCGCCCGGGAGAAATACTACGACCTGGACGACGTCTCCCCGGCCCTGGCCCTGGGGATCGGCCTGTTCCAGTGCCTGTCGCTGTGGCCGGGCTTCTCGCGCTCGGCGTCCACGATCCTGGGCGGCATGATACTGGGCGCGCGGCGCAAGCTGGCCGTGGAATACTCCTTCATCAGCGCAGTGCCCATCATGATCGCAGCCACCTGCTACGAGACGTACAAGAGCTGGGGCGAGTTCGACATGGCCGACCTGCAGTTTTTGGCCGTGGGTTTCGTCGTGGCCTTCTTCTCGGCCTGGATCGCCGTGAAGTGGTTCATCGCCCTGGTGAGCCGCATGACCCTGCGCCCCTTCGCGGTGTACCGCTTTCTCCTGGCGCTCTCGGTGTTCCTGTTCTGGCCGAAATAAAATTGGAGCGAAAAAGCTCTTGCCAAGCAGTGTGGGAATGTGTACTTAGCCCGTCCTGCCGCGAGGCAAGAAACGTGGCGAGGTAGCTCAGTTGGTTAGAGCATGCGGCTCATATCCGCAGTGTCGGGGGTTCAATTCCCTCCCTCGCTACCACGATTTTGAAAGGACCGGGTCATGACCCGGTCCTTTTTTATTTTCCTCGGCAAGCGCGCCCTAGCAGGCGCCAATGTGAAAGGCCCCACCGGAGTTTCCGGCGGGGCCTTTCTGGTTTGATTCGCTTTGCGGGTTAATGAGCCTTTTTCGCCCTTCTGCGCATGAAGGCCGCTCCTGCCGCGCCGATGCCCATGAGCAGCATGGTGCCGGGTTCGGGGACGGCGGCGGGCGCGAAGCCGCCGGTCAGGAAGAGCTCTTCGAAGCCGTCGTTGAGGCCCTGCATGCGGAAGTCGAACTCGATGGTGTTGCCGGCCGCGTTGAACAAGGCCAGGTTCATGGTGGGGGCGTACACGATGAAGTCCAGCTTGCCGCTTCCCTTGTTGTTGTCAACCGTGACGGACTGGAAGGGAGGCAGGGGGTTGGTCGCGGTGATGGTGCCGGGCGCGGTGACCCACGCGGTGTCCTCGAACTTATTGTCAGTGATGTTGTCGAAGGCCCAGCTGGCTATGACGGTGTTGCTCGCGTTGCGGACGCGCACCTGCCCGACAACCTGGAGATCGGGGCTGGCTCCGGTCTGGTTCATGTCAAAGTCGAAGATCGGGACGTTGGCCTGTGCGCCGAAAGTGGCGTGGAGATAGTCGAGCATGTAGCTCACCGGGATAGGGCCCGTACCCACCGGAATGTTGGTGGGGCCCCAGACGCCTGCGACGGAGGTATCGCCGCCGCCGGGCGCCGCCAGCGGATCGGGGAAGTTGAAGAGGCCACCGGCACCGACGCCGGTGTTGTTCGCGCCGTTCGCGCCAGTGTAAATCAGAACATCCAGTCCGCCCGTGCCGGTGTTGACGTCAAAGCCGGGCAGCCCGAAGCCGGTAAGGAGCTTGGCAGAATAGGAGAAAAAGTTATCATACTGGACTGCATAGGGCACTACGGGCGGCGGCAAAACCACCGGGGCGGCCATGGCCAGTTGAGCGAATGCCAGGCAGGACACCAGCGAGAGAAAAATCTGTCTGGATATTCTGATCATAATGTTGCCTCCATCATTTGGAATGCACAGCTGTGAGGAACGTAGCAACGTCTGTTCCAGCGCGGTACTTTCATTGCTCCATCAGTAATACTCGACTTTATGGGCGCCCTTGCTGGTGTAATCGCTGCGGTTTTTAGAGGGCGTCATTGCCAGCATTCCGGGAGACGCGAATGACGACCTCCGCCCATCCCCGATGGATATTGTAAACCTCCAGTGTCTTCGCGTCGGAAATGTTTACAGCGCACGCTTCTCACTCCAAAGGATATACCACGAAACGGAGTAAATGATTTCGTATGGTTACTTACAGTCCATGGTGTCCCATGGATCAAATTATCATTTAAGATCTGAGATGATTTAACAATTTAAAGACATCCTGGTCGCGCCCAGGATGTTCTGGTCCGGCTGCCTGTTTGGTAGTCATTCGCAACCGTACAGTATTTTTCAATCTTTCCCTTGCCTGCGCTCGTTTGCGCTGATGCGGTATCAAATGGTGAAGTGTTCTTCGCTGCCCCACCGGAATGTTCCCCCAGAGTTCGAGCAAGAGCCCTTAAAACACTAAAATATTTAATTAAAGCAATATAATGCAGTGAGTTTCATTCAAAATTCTTAGTTCGGCCGAAAAAGAAACAAGGAGTGTTTGTCGAAAAACATTACAGACTCGCCCCGGGGCTAACGGAGTTTATACTCGGCGCGGGCATGATGACGGCAAAGCCAGCCAATAGAAGGATTGAGTTGCGCGAGAGGACATACTCTCAATCAATACCATTTTGGTATGAATTCTAGCCAGTCCCCTCACTTTTGACCGGAAGGCCGTTCCGCTCACAGGGAGGCGCCTCCCTGTCGTCCTAAGCCAATACTCCGCGAACCGAGCATCCACGCCATCATTGTGAAAACGCTTTGCATTTGTGAAAAATTTAGTTAAGATATCTAAACACTACCGAAAAGGGATGGATTAAACTTCGGCCTATACGCCGGGGCATGCCACCCCCTCTCTTGAATCACTGGTTTCTCGATTCCCGTGCCCGCATGTGCGGCGCGGACCGGGGCGGGTGGACACGACCATCCGCCGTCCGGAAAGACCGGCCCTCTGGTGCGCAGGCCGGTCTTCAGGCGCAACCGGCGAACGTGTCGCCTGGCGCCACCCGATCACCGCGCGCATTCGCATGAGCGTCTACCCGGCGAAACGTCGATACACCATAAGGAGGAGATTCAATGAAACGTCTAGGGGGGCTTGCCTTACTCGTCACCTTGATACTGTGCAGCGCCGGTCTGGCCTCGGCCGCCACCGAAGTGAAGATGGTCGGCGACGCGCGCGTCCACGCCAACGCATGGTCCAAGCTCGACTACACCGGCTGGAACAGCAACGGCACCAGGACCGCCGATTCCTTCGTGATCTGGGAGCGCTTCCGCCTGCGCACCGACTTCATCGCCAACGAGGGCCTCAAGTTCCGCTTCGGCATCCGCCTGCAGAACAGGGTCTGGGGTAACGACACCCTGACCGTTGACAACCCCACTACCGCCATCGACGTCTACCAGGCGTTCCTGCAGTTCAAGTGGCCCGGCACCAATGTCGAATTCTCCATCGGCATGCAGGACTTCGACCTGCCCATCTCGTCGCCCATGCTGGCTTCCAGCCCGGTGATCGGCGGCACCCGCCTGGCCGCGGCCGCCGTGACCGTCCCCGTGTGCGACGCCTTCAAGGCCATCGGCGGCTTCGCACGCCTGCTGGACACCAACAAGGATTTCGATCCCTCCACCACCCAGAAGGCCGACGAGTTCGACGCCTATTTCCTGGTCCTGCCCGTCACCGTGCAGGGCTTCTCCGCCACCCCCTGGGGCATGCTGGCCGTGGCCGGACGCGACGCCGGCTACACCACCATCGGAACGGGTTCCATGCGCAACTCTTCCGAGACCCTGGCCACCAACCTTTTCTCCGCCGGCACCCTGCTGGCCCCCAGCGGCTTCAAGAACGCCCAGAACGTCTACTTCTGGGTGGGCACCGCCCTGTCCCTGACCGCGCTTGATCCCTTCAAGTTCTACGCGGACGTGATCTACGGCGAGGGCAACGCCTCCGACCGCGGCAAGAACCGCCGCGGCGGCCTGTTCTTCGACGTCGCCGCCGAGTACACCGGTTGGGACATGCTGACCCCTCAGCTGACCTTCTGGTACTCCACCGGCGAGGATTCCTCCATGCGCAACGGCTCCGAGCGCATGCCCACCGTGGTCCAGAACTGGGGTCCCAGCACCTCGTTCCTGTTCGACTGCAGCCAGCAGTTCGTGAACGGCCACATGGCCCTGAACCCCACCGGTTCCTGGGGCTTCGCGGCCAGCCTGAACAAGATCAGCTTCATCCAGGACCTGACCCATCGCCTGACCTTCACCTACGCCCGGGGCACCAACTCCCCCCGCGCCCTGCGTCAGGCCAACCTCCTCTGGGGCACCGGCAACTACGTGCAGATGGGCCGCGACCTGACCACCGACGAATACGTCATGGGCATCAACTTCGACAACGAATACAAGATCTACGAGAACCTCTCCGCCGTGGTGGAGACGGGCTGGGCCCACGGCCAGTTCCAGAAGTCCGTCTGGGGACGCCGCTTCGTGAACCAGACCGGCACCGACCCCTGGAAGGTGGCCTTCGGCTTCACCTACAAGTTCTAAGCAGTACCTTCGCCGGATGACGCGGGCGGCCGGGACATGTCCCGGCCGCCCTTTTTTATCCCCTTCTCCTCGAACGTCTTCCCGCGTCGTTTTCGGGATACCGGGTGTCGCAATTGCCGCTTGACCATATTCTCACGGATTTTCTAGAGACATGTTGAATCGGCAGAAAACCCCATCAACGGGAGGATCCCATGTCCCGCATGACCGCGATCCTTGCGGGCCTGTTCGTCCTGGCCTGCCTCTCCCCGGCCCACGCCGCCAGCCAGAAGGCCCTTGACCTGCGCAAGGCCGACGGGCTGAGCGAATTTTCCCCGCCCGAGGCGTTCCTTTCAGGGGGCTTCCTCGCCGACGAGATGGAGCCGTGTTACCTGTTCGGCTCGGTCAAGGAGTTCGTGGCCTCCCGCAAATGCCCCACGACATGGCTCATCGAGGAGGGCGAGAAGGCCCGCATCGCCAAGCCCGCATCGCCCGATGCGCCGCTCGAATACACGCTCTACCTCGAGGAGGACTGCCCGGACGGCGTGGTCCACTACGTCTTCGTGGACCAGAGCGCCATGACCCCCAAGCAGTGGATTGAATGGCGCAAGCAATTCCACAAGAGCAAGGCCGAAGGTGAGTACGGCGCCACCAAGGATCGCCTGGAAAAGGCCGTGTCCGAAGGAATGAAGATTTCCGGCGAACTGCGCTTCATCATGAAGAACGGCGAACTGAGCGGGAACAGAACTCCTGAGCAGACGCTGCGACAGGACATGAACTTCCCCGCCTGCTATGACCTCAAGCAGGGCGCGAAGCTGCCCAAATAGGTGGGGCTTGAGGTTCGCATGGCCAGGTCGCGCGCGAGCATGAGCGAGAAAAGGGTGGGATACGCCGTTCTGGGCCTTCTCGCGTGCCTTGCCGTCTGGCTCTTCGCGCAGCAGGCGTCGTTCAACCCGGCGGTGATCGTGGCCATGAACCACCCCAAGGGAGCGGGCAGGATCGTCACCGGCCAGCAGGGCGCAGCCCTGTCGCAGACGGCCGGTTTCCTCGCCGACCTCCAGGGTTTCCCTGCCCTCTCGCCCGTGGAGGGCTACACCCCGGAATCGCTCTCGGACAAGATCGACGGCAAGGCCGAGCTCTACCTGGCATCCAACTTCCAGGAGATGGCCTGCCGGGCCTTCGCAGCTGAGAATGCCGGAAACGCCCGGGTTGAGACCTTCCTCTACGCCATGGAATCCCCCAAGGATGCTTTCGCCGTGTTCAGCGGCCAGCGCCGCCCGGGAGCCGACCAGCTCCCCTTGGCCCAGAACGCCTACGCCACGGAAAACGCCATATTTCTCACCAAGGGGCGCTACTATCTGGAGTTTGTGGCCGACCACGCTTCGCCCGAGTTGCGCCCGGCCCTGGAGTCGCTGGCCCAGGCGCTCCTGGCCGCCCTGCCCGAGGACACGGCCCAGGGGGCGGAAACGGACCTGTTCCCTGCCGCGGGCCTGCGCGCCGACAGCGTTCGCCTGGCCGTCAGCGACGCCCTGGGCATGGAAGGCCTGGAGAACGTCTACACGGCGGAGTACGCGCTGGCCCCCGGCGAGGCGTCGGCCTTCCTGGCCGTGCGCGCCACCCCGGATGAAGCGCGCGCCCAGGCCGACGCGTACGCCCACTTCCTGGCCTCCAACGGATTCAAGGAACTCAAACCCGGCGAGGACCTTCCCGCTTCCCTGGCCGGAGCCAGGGTGCTGGTCCTGGAGGACATGCTCCAGGTGGTGATGGCCAAGGGCCGGGCGCTGGCCGGGGTGCACGACGCCGCAAACCGGAAAGCTGCTCTGGAACTGGCCGGACAGCTGGCGAAATCCCTCGAGGAGAAGAAGCCGTGACCAAGGACGGCGGGCGTATCGCCCCTGAAATTCCGGCCGGCCTGAACCGCCGCGACTTCCTGCGGCGCGTGGCCGGAGCCTCGGCCGTGGCCGCGGGTGCTTGCGTCCTGGGCCTGTCTCTGCGGGACGGCACAGGCCCCGCCGCGCTTCCCGAGGTGAAGGCCCTGCCCGGGCTTGGCGACTACGCCCTCAAGGACCTGGCCTCCGGGAGCCCCCGCATGGCCGTGGTGCGCGGAGCAGACCGGGCGGCCATGTTCGACCTGGGGGTGCGCGCCCTGGGCGGCATCGAGGCGTTCATCAAGAAAGGCGACCGCGTGCTCATCAAGGTCAACGCGGCCTTCGCCTCGCCGGCCGCGCTCGGAGCCACCACCCATCCGGAGCTCCTGACCGCGGTGGCCTCGGCCTGCGTGAAGGCCGGGGCGTCCCAGGTGTCCGTGACCGACAACCCTATCAACAACCCCGAGAGCTGTTTCGAGATCACCGGCCTCGCCGGGGCGGCCCGCCAGACCGGGGCGCGCATCGTCGTCCCCCGCGCGGGCCTTTTCACCCCCGCCACCCTGCCCGGCGCCAGGCTCATCAAGGATTGGCCGGTGCTGGCCGGGGCGTTCACCGGCGTCACCAAGCTCATCGCCCTGGCTCCCGTGAAGGACCACGCCCGGGCCGGAGCCTCGATGCTGCTCAAAAACATGTACGGGCTGCTGGGGGGCCGCAGAAACGTCTTCCACCAGGACATCAACGGCATCATCTCGGAACTGGCCCTCCTGACCCGCCCCACCCTGTCCATCCTGGACGGCACGGTGTCCATGATGTCCAACGGTCCCACCGGAGGCTCGCTCTCGGACCTCAAATCCACCGGAACCCTGGTGGTCACCACCGACCCGGTGGCGGGCGACGCCTTCGGGGCCGGGCTTCTGGGCCGCACCCTGGAGGACATCCCCTACATCCGCCTGGCCCAGGCCGCCGGGGCCGGGACCGCCGACTTCGCCTCGCTCAACCCCGTGTACCTGGACGCCGGAGCCTGACCCGTGCGCATCGCCACCGTCCGCCGCATAAGCCAAGGCTTCTTCCTTCTCGTCTTCCTGTGGTTCTGCGTGGCCGCCACGGTGGGCCCGCAGTGGTGGCAGCTTCGCGGCTGGCCCATCAACTGGATACTGAGCCTGGACCCGCTCACGGCCCTGTCCACGGTACTGGCCACGGGGACGCTTTACGCGCCGCTTCTCTGGGCGGTGGCGGCGGTGGCGCTTACCGCCGTGCTGGGGCGCTTCTTCTGCGGCTTCGCCTGCCCGCTGGGGACGCTCAACCAGCTGACCGGCTGGGCCTCGCGCCTGGGAACCACGCGGGAGGCCCGCATCCGGGACAACGCGCACCATCTCCTGCACGGCTTCAAGTACCTCCTGCTGGCCTTTTTCCTGGCCTGCGCCGCTTTGGGATCGGTGCAGAGCGGCCTCCTGGACCCGCTGCCCCTCTTGCACCGCTCCATCAACCTGACCCTTCTGCCCCTGGCCGACCGGGGCATGGAAGTCTTGAGCGACGAGCCCCGGGCCTACGAATCGGCCTGGCTCATCGGCATGGTGCTCGTGGCCGTGATCGGGCTCAATCTGTTGCGCCCGAGGTTCTTCTGCCGCTTCCTGTGCCCGCTGGGAGCCCTGTTCGCCCTAGCCGGGCGCTTCGCACCCTGGCGCATGGGCAAGGTGGAGGCCCACAAGTGCGGCGACTGCCGCCTGTGCGAGGAATACTGCGAAGGCGGCTGCCGCCCCTCGGGCGAACTCGTCGCCAGCGAATGCGTGCTGTGCATGAACTGCCTGGAGCGCTGCCCGGCCGGGCGCATGGGGTTCTCCCCCAAGCCGTCGGCCGCGGGCGAGCTTCCCGTGACATCGATATCGCGGCGCGGGGCAATCACGGCCGTGGCCGCCGGGGTGTTGGCCGTCCCCTTATGGAAAGTGGGAGCCCTGGCCTCGTCCGACCGCGACGCCTCGCTCATCCGTCCTCCGGGCTCCCTGGACGAGGAGCGCTTCCTTGCCCGTTGCATCCGCTGCGGCCAGTGCATGCGGGCCTGCCCCTCCAACATCATCCAGCCCGCGCTGTTCCAGGCGGGCGTCCAGGGGCTCTGGACACCGGCGCTCAACTTCCGCATCGGGCGTAGCGGATGCCAACCCAACTGCGTCGCCTGCGGCCAGGTCTGCCCCACGGCGGCCATCCGGCCTTTGAGCCTGGAGGAGAAGCACGGCGTGGGCGACTTCGCGCCGCAGGGCCCGGTGCGCCTGGGCACGGCCTTCGTGGACCGCTCCCGCTGTCTGCCCTGGGTCATGGACCGCCCCTGCATCGTCTGCCAGGAGCTCTGCCCCGTGAGCCCCAAGGCCATCCACACCCGTACCGTCTTCGAGACCGTGCGGGGAGGAGTGGCCGGTGTGGCCCGCGTCCAGGGAGACGTCCTGGACCTTCTGACCCCAGCGCCGCCCGCCCTCAACCTGGGCAGCGGCGACTACGCCGTGCGCCCAAGCGCCGCGCCCGGAGCGGCGCCGCGACGCATTCTGGCCCAGGCCGGATCGCGCCTCACCCTGGACAGGCCGCCTGCTGGCTGGGCGGACCCCGCCCGGGGCGACAAGGTGGACATCGTGGTCCGGCTGCAGCGCCCCTTTGTGGACCCGGCCCGTTGCATCGGCTGCGGCATGTGCGAGCACGAATGCCCGGTGTCGGGGCTTCGGGCCATCCGGGTGTACAGCGAGAACGAATCGCGTTCGCGGTCCGGGCGGATGCTGGCTTAGTGTTGCAATCCACGACTCATCGCATATAGGAATAGCTCGAAATCCGACGACAACATCACGCCGCCAAAGCCGGTCACGGCAGGGAGGTCATCATGGACGATACGAAAAAAACGACGGGCCTTTCGCGCAGGGAATTCATGAAAGCGGCCGGAGTGTCCGGCCTGGCCGTAGGTATGGCCCCCGTAAGCGCCATGGCCGCGCAGGAAGCGCCCCCCCAGGCCGGTACCATGCCCAAGCGCAAGCTCGGCAAGACCGGGGTGGACGTCTCCGTGCTTGCCCTCGGCGGCATGTTCGACACCATCAACAACCAATTGCTGCTCAAGCAGGCCCACGCTTGGGGCGTCACCTACTGGGACACCGCCGAGGCGTACGGCAACGGACTCTCCGAGGAGGGCTACGGCCGCTATTTCGGCCGCAATCCCGACGCCCGCAAGGACATCTTCCTGGTCACCAAGATCGTGGCCAAGCAGGGCTCCGACAACACCGCCAGGCTGGACGCGGCGCTTAAACGCCTCCAGACCAACTACGTGGACCTCTTCTTCATCCACGGCATCTCCGGCATCGACGAAATGACCCAGTACAAGCAGTGGGCCGCGGACATGAAGAAGGCCGGCAAGATGAAGTTCTTCGGCTTCAGCACCCACACCAACATGGAAGACTGCATGCTGGGCGCGGCAAAGCTGGATTGGATCGACTCAGTCATGATCACGTACAACTACCGGCTCATGCACACCCCGAAGATGCGCGAGGCGCTGGACGCCTGCGTCAAGACGGGCATTGGGCTGGTGGCCATGAAGACCCAGGGCGGCGGCCCGGTGAAGACCGACTCCGAGGCCGAACTCAAAATGGCCGGACGCTTTATGGAGAAAGGCTTCACCGACAAGCAGGCCAAGCTCAAGGCCGTATGGGAGGAACCCGCCATAGCCAGCATCTGCTCCCAGATGCCCAACCTGACCATCCTTTCGGCCAACGTGGCCTCGGCCCGGGACAAGACCTCCCTGGCCCGCGAAGACGTGAAGGTCTTCGGCGAGCTGGCCGAAGCCACCAAGTGCGACTACTGCGCGGGCTGCGGCAGCATCTGCCAGGGCGCGGTGGGCGGACTGGTCGCCGTCAACGACGTCATGCGCTGCCTCATGTACTACCGCGACTACGGGGATAAGGAGCTGGCCCGCGAGGTGTTCGCCTCCCTGCCGGAAGAGACCCGGGCCAAAATGCTCACCGTGGACTACACCCAGGCGGAAAAGGCCTGCCCGCAGGGGCTGGCCATTGCGGAACTCATGCGCGACGCCTCGACGCTTCTGGCGTGAGGTGGTGAGAAGAGGCTCTTGAGGGGCTCAGCTGAGGCCCACCAGGGCGGAGTGATGCCTGGGTGAAGCCTTCAGCGCCCAAAAGAGGGCGAGCCCCTTTGGAATCCAATGTAATGATCGACGGGCGGCCCGGTTATCACGCCGGGCCGCCCGTTTTGACGTTCGGAAGAAGTGCAGGAGGCGCTAGGGCAGGGCCCGCATGCCGGGCCGGGTGGAGAGGGCCGGTCGCCTGCGCGAACCGCGTGCGCCCGAGTCGCCGTCGTGCATCTGGGCGATCAGCTCCTTGAGCTGTCCGGCCATGTCGGCCAGCTTGCCCACGATCGCCACGGTCTCGGACATGCCGGATTCAGTCTCGTGGGCCACGCCATTGACGTCGGAGAGGCTGCCATGGATGTGTTCCGAGGCCGACGACTGCTCTTCGGCCGCCGCAGCGATGCTCTGCACGTTCTGGGTGTTGACGCTGGTCAGGGCCACGATCTCCTCGAGCGACTTTCCGGACGCCCCGGCCAGCTCATTGGAGCGGTCCACCGCCGTGGCGGCTGCTTCCATGTCCCTGACGCTCTGGCCCACGGAATCCTGGATGGCCCTGATCTTACCGCCCACATCCTGGGTGGCTCCCATGGTCTTTTCTGCGAGCTTGCGCACCTCGTCGGCCACCACCGCGAATCCCCGTCCGGCCTCCCCGGCTCGTGCGGCCTCGATGGCGGCGTTGAGCGCCAGAAGGTTGGTCTGGTCGGCGATGTCGCTGATCACGTTCATGACCTGCCCGATGGACTGGGCCTGGGTCCCCAGCTCGTTCATGTTGGAGCGCAGGTTGGCGGTGACGCTGCTCACACGGTCGATGGCCTTGACGCTCTCGATGACGATGCCGGCCCCTTCGCGCGCCTTTTCCTGGGCCTTGCCCGCGCTCTCCGCGGCTTCGCTTGCGTTCCTGGCCACGTCCAGCACCGTGGCGTTCATCTGCTCCATGGCCGAGGCCGCCTCGGAAAGACGGTTTTTCTGAACCTCGGTGCCCTGCTTGACCTGCTCCACCTGGGAGGAGAGCTGTTCGGCATAGTCGCTCAGGTTGTCGGACAGGGTCATGGACTCGTTCGCGATGGAGCGGATCATGGTGAGCATGTCCTTGATCTGGTGCTCCTGGGCTTCGGCCTGGGCCTGGGCCTCCCGGGCCTGCCGGGAGAGCGCGTCGGCTTCCTCGGCCTTGCGGTCCGACTCGGCGATCTTGTCCTTGAGCCCAGCGACCATGGCCCCCATGGACCTGGAAAGTTGGCCTATCTCATCATTCTGGGACAGGACGCACTGCTTCGACAAGTCTCCACCGGCGATGACCGTGGAACATTCAGCAAGCGATTTCAGAGGATTGGATATGGCACGTGAAATCACCAGGCTGAGCACGACGGCCAAAGCCATGGAGACGACGGTAGAGACGTAGACCAGAAGCTTCGTGAAGTTGATATCCTCGATCAGATCCTTGCGGTTCGTGTCGATACCGGTCTTCACCTTCTCGCGCATTCCCAGCAGTATCTCCTGCACGGATGAGAGCGACTTGAGCGTCTGTATGTTGTAAACTTCCTCGGCTTTTTCCTGCTGCGCCTCTTTCTTGAGCTTCTGGATGGTGACGGCGGTGCCGTGGAGATCCTTGTGGGGCTGTTCTATGGAGGCCAGAAGGGGCTTGAGCTCCGGATTGACCTTTTCCAGTTGGGCACGTTCGTCGCTGTAGAACCAGCGCCCGAAGGCGCACTTGGTGGCGTCGGATGAAACCGTCAGCTCCGTGGCCTTGTGGTCGTGCACGAACAGACCGAGGGCCTGCGCCCATTTGAGGTGGTCGATCTCGCGCTGCAGCAGGGTCATGGACAGGTCATACTTCTGCATGGTGTCGTTGGCGTGGATGTCCACGTCGTTGACCTCCCGTGCCGTGCCCAGAAGAACCAAAAGAAATATGAACGTGACGCAAAAAAAACCGAGTTGAATCTTTCTTCCGATTCGCAGATCAGACCATTGCATGTTCGCCCACCCACGTTAGTACTTTGAAACTGACCCATCGAAAAACAATGAATTTCAATGGACCGCCCCCACATGAAACCAATTGTTTACTAACGTAACAAAAACATCACGAAAAGGTAGGGAAAGAGGAAATTCAGCGCGTTAAAAATTTCGTCAGCGTACCGGCCCCTGGAGGCAAGAAAAAAGCCGCGGAGTTCTCCGCGGCTTTTTGTGATGTTCGGTCGGGGAAGGCGCGCCTCGTGCGCGGCGCCCTTCCGATGTCCGTTTTGGCGCTTCCCGGTCAGGGCTGGCTGCCGGGCCCCTTGCCTTCGTCCTTGGCCCTGATCTCGGCCCGCTTGATCTTGCCGCTGATGGTCTTGGGCAGTTCAGGCAGGAATTCCACGATGCGCGGATATTTGTAGGGAGCGGTCACGCTTTTCACGTGGTTCTGGATCTCCTTGACCAGCTCGGGGGAAGGCTCGTACCCGGGGGCCAGCACCAGGGTCGCCTTGACCGCCTGTCCGCGCTCGGCGTCGGGCACGCCGGTGACGGCGGCCTCGATCACGGCCGGATGGGTGATCAGGGCGCTCTCCACCTCGAAGGGCCCGATGCGGTAGCCGCTGGACTTGATGAGGTCGTCGTTGCGGCCCAGGAACCAGAAATAGCCGTCCTCGTCGCGCCAGGCTTTGTCGCCGGTGTGGTAGTAGCCGCCGAACAGCACGGACGCTGTCTTTTCGGGCTCATACAGGTAGCCCTCGAAAAGGCCCAGGGTCTTGCCGTCGCCCAGGCGGATGCAGATTTCGCCCTCCTCACCCGGCGGGCAGACGTGGCCCTTGGCGTCCAGGAGCACGATGTCCCAGCCTGGGCATGGCTTGCCGATGGACCCCGGGCGCACGGGCATGTTGGGGAAGGCCGCGATCTGCAGGGTGGTCTCGGTCTGGCCGTAGCCTTCGAAGATGGTCAGGCCGGTGGCCTTCTTCCAGGCGTGGAACACGCCCTCGTTCAGGAGCTCGCCCGCCGTGGTGCAGTGGCGCAGCTTCGAAAGGTCGAATTTCGTGAGGTCCTCGCGGATGAGGAAGCGGTAGATGGTGGGCGGCGCGCAGAACACCGTCACGCCGTGATCGGCGATCACCTGAAGCAGCTCGGCCGGGACGAACTTGCCCCGGTAGTCCCAGGTGAACACGCAGCCTCCTGCGATCCACTGCCCGAAGAACTTGCCCCACATGGATTTGGCCCATCCGGTGTCGGCCACGGTGAGGTGCAGGTCGCCGGGGCGCAGGTCGTGCCAGTAGACACCGGTGGTGGTATGCCCCAGGGGGTACTTGTGGTTGTGCACAACCATCTTTGGCATGCCGGTTGTGCCGGAAGAGAAGAAGATGAACATGACGTCGTCGCCGCCGGCGCTGTCGGCCGGGCGGGGGAACTCAGGGGAGGATGCGGCTTCCAGCGCCTCGTAGGCGTGCCAGCCGGGCAAGGCGGGCTTTTCGCCCACCCGGATCAGGTGCTTGAGCGTGGGGCAGGCGGCTTTGACCGCATCCACACGCTCCATGAAGTCCTCTTCGGCCACGCAGGCCTTGATGCCTGCCTTGTTCACCCGAAATTCCACGTCGTGGGCGGTGAGCAGGTGCGGCGAGGGCACAGGCACGGCCCCCAGCTTGTTCAGGGCCAGCACCGCCACCCAGAACTCCACGCGCCGCTGCAGCACGATCATGACCTTGTCGCCCTTGGAAATGCCAAGGGCCTTGAAGGCGTTGGCCAGACGGCTGGAGCCCTGGCTGAAGAAAGCCAGGTCGAGGTCGCGGCGCGTGCCGTCCGGTCCTACATGCACCATGGCCGGGCGCGAAGGGTCGGCCTTGGCGGCGACGTCCAGGAAATCGAAGGCGAAATTGTAGTCGGGGGGGACATCGACGGCGTACTGGCCGGAAAACTCCTCGAAGGATTCGTAATGTTTGAATTCAGGCAGCATTCTCGTCCCCTCCGCTAGATGATGACGTCCAGGAAAACGGCCTCTTTGCCGTCCAGGGCCCGCATGGCGTGCGGGATGGTCGAACTGAAATAGAGGCTGTCCCTGGGCTCGAGGATCTCGGTCTCCTTGCCCAGCATGACTTCCATGCGGCCTTCGAGCAGGAAGATGAATTCCTGTCCGGCGTGCTGGTTGAACTCCAGTTCGCCGGGCTCGCGCGGCGGCACGGTGACGATGAAAGGCTCCATGGCCGGCCGGTTGAAGCGGTAGGCCAGGGCCTGGTATTTGTAGGCCTTGCGGCGGGTGACGGAGAGCCCGTCGCCCTTCTTCACCAGGCTATACTGATGGAGCTTGGCCTCGGATCCGGTGATGAGGGCCGTGAGGTCCACGCCGGTGGCTTTGGCCAGGGCGTAGAGGTAACTGACCGGCACGTCGCGCGTCCCGGTTTCGTAGGCAAGGACGTCCTCGGCCGGGACGCCGAGCCGGCCGGAGAGATCCTCGGGGGATAGGTTCAAGACGTCCCGTAGGTCCTTGATGCGCCGGGAGATGTCGCGGTCGAAGGATGTGGGATGGCTCATGTGGTCCTCCTTGGCGTGTGTCCGGGCCAAATATCCCATATCGGTCAGGAATACGAGCATTTTTCACACTCTTGGGGCTTGCCGAATGGGCTAGCCGTCTTATATGAAGTGTCGGCACATCCCTGGGGGCGCACTGGTTTCGACGGGGATAGCGACGACAAGGTTGCAGGCCGAGGTTCCGCGAGGCCTCGTTAAACACGCGGAAAAAAAGATAATCGCCAACGATTACGACTACGCCCTGGCCGCTTAAGGCCAGCCTCCCTCTGACCCACGCCTGGTAAGTCGGATGCGGGGGACACCCCACCAAGCTGGCGCTTGCAGTTGGCCGTTGCAGCGAGCGTGAGAACTTAAACGGTCTGGATTCGGGACGCCCGGCCGGAAGGCACGTCCGAATTGAGATCAATTTCCGGCCTACGCCTGTAGATGCTTTGCCCGAGCGTTCTCGGACGGGGGTTCGATTCCCCCCGCCTCCACCAACAGGACTTCCAGCACAGTCCGACAAAGTCCACATCCCCCAGGAATTTCAAGGAAAAGGCGGTCCGTAAGGGCCGCCTTCGTCCGTTTTGGTCCGTTGACAGCCAAAATATTTGTGAGTAACCCTGCGAGTAACGCGGGCATGAGACACAAGGGGTTGTGAGTAACAAGCTCAATCCACAGCCTTACTGCCCCCCCCGCCTATCGGAGGTTACTCACATGGCGCTCACCGACTTGGCCGTGAGAAACGCGAAACCCGGTCCCAACCTCATCAGGATCGCTGACGACCGAGGGCTTTGCCTAGAGGTGGCCCCTGCCGGGGGGAAGCGCTGGCGCTTCCGCTATCGCTTCAACGGCAAGCCCAACATGCTCTCCCTTGGCGTCTACCCTGACGTCAGTCTCAAGGAAGCCCGCGAGCGCCGCGATGAAGCCCGCCGGTTACTCACACAGGGCATCGACCCTGCTCAGGTCCGAAAGTCAGCCAAAGCAGAAGAAGCTGAAGACGCCGAGACCTTCGAGCGCATCGCGCGGGAGTGGTGGGCCAAGTTCCAGCCTACCTGGAGCGAGGAACATGGCGCTCAAATCCTCCGCCGTCTCGAATTGAACGTCTTCCCCTGGATCGGTTCGCGGCCCATCAAGGAGATCACCGCCCCCGAAATCCTGACGCTTGCCCACCGCATCGAGTCGCGTGGAGCCCTGGAGATGGCGCACAGGACGATCCAGGGATGCGGCCAAGTGTTCCGTTACGGCGTCGCCACAGGTAGATGCGAGCGCAACCCCGCCGCCGACCTTCGCGGGGCACTTCCTCCAGTGAAGGAAAAGCACCACCCGAGCATCACGGACCCCAAGGCAATCGCCCCTCTCCTCCGGGCCATGGACAATTACCAGGGCTCGCCTATCACCGCCTGTGCCCTGCGACTGGCCCCGCTCGTCTTCGTGCGTCCCGGCGAACTCCGACATGCCGAATGGGCCGAAATCGACCTGGAGACGAAAGAGTGGCGCATCCCCGGCCACAAGATGAAGATGCGCGAGCAGCACATCGTCCCCCTGTGCACGCAGTCCGTCGCCATCATTGAGGAGTTGCGTCCCCTCACCGGCCACGGGAAATACCTTTTTCCGTCGATGCGGACCCTGGAGAGGCCGATGTCCGAGAACACGGTCAACGGCGCACTTCGCCGCTTGGGCTACACCAAGGACGAATTGACCGGCCACGGATTCCGCAGCATGGCCTCTACACTGCTCAACGAACAGGGATGGAATCGAGACGCCATTGAACGCCAGCTTGCCCATGCCGAGCGCGACAACATCCGGGCGGCATACAACTACGCAGAGTTCCTGCCCGAGCGAAGGAAGATGATGCAGGCTTGGGCGGACTACCTGGACGGCCTCAGGGCTGGCGGCAAGGTGGTCCCGATCCACCGGGAGGCCAACGGCTAACCCTGCCCACCTCGGCGGAAAGTGTACCGTCTGGGACGGAGGCGGTCAGCCGAGAGAATTTGTTCCTGCAAAATAAAGGTGATAGAGCGATGCGCTACACGCAGGCAGCGCAAAATATCCGCTAAAGTACGGATCGGGTCCGTGAAAGTACGAATCGGGCAAGGCTCACGCCCGCATAGCCAGTGACCTCATCATTTTTGGCTAAACAGGGCCGTTTCTTCGCTCAAGATGCTTTTCGGAACATGGAGAATCAGACAACGTCGTGGCCGTCGCAGACCAGTTGTAACTCGGTAAGCCCGGAAATTTTCTACTGCACCTATGACGGATTTTGCTCGATGCGGTTACATTATATAGCAGTCATCCGCCGCTCAGTTCCGTCCAAATTTCAATATCGCATCTTACGCCGCCTTGATCTACACGAAGTAAATCAGGAGTTTATTGCCTCTATAGATGCGCCCGTCAGACATACGCTAGCCCTCTTCTTCGACACCAAGGGAATTATGGATGAAACTTCCTTGTCCCTGGACTGGTCCGAGCGTCGTGGGATCGCGGCCATGATCCGGGACATGACGGGCGACTTGGAGAGCTTAGGGGGGCCATCTCAATGAGTTGCACAGCGCCCCCGATGCCGTGACCAAGGAGGCCCGGCACTAAAACCCGCTACACTTCCTGAACTTTTTTCAAGACCCTGGCCCTCGCCTGGGTCTTTTCTTTTGTCAAATCAGCATATTGGACGGACATGGGCGGTGGCGCGTTTTGTATGTACCGCGCCCATAATACTGCTACGATCCGGATCATTCGCTTCAACGAGAGCGGCAATTTCAACATAGGGAATTCATCAAAATGTACGATGAAATTTTTGGACGTAATTTTCATGCATGGAGAAAGGAAATGAAGGTCACGATGAAGGACGTAAGCAAGGCGCTCCAAGTTCCGGTGAGCACACTAACCGCAAGACTAAATGGCTACATCCCTCTGAGGGATGAAACGAAAGCAGCCTTGGAGCAGTTTCAAAAGGAGTACGGCGAGTAAGATGAGCCAGATTTTCGATATCGAACACGGCCAGGGAGAGCGATTCCTCCGGGCCAAAGAAGTTTGCAGCCTCCTCGGCATCAGCAAATCTACCCTCTACAAATTTATCGGGGAAGGCAAGTTCCCGGCCCCTAAGAAGCTTGGCACTCGGACTTCGGTCTGGCTCAGTTCCCAGGTGTATGCCGTGATGCAGGCTATCATAGGCGGCGAGGCAGCGTAAACGTGAAAGAACAGAACGCTCCTGCACCGGGTGGGGCCGAGAAAGAAGATACGGCAGAGGGGTCGCTTAAACGAGCTTTGCAAGGCATCCGGATTGTTACCGGAAAGGAACTACTGGCGAAGGAGTTCCCGCCGACAGAATACCTGGCCCAAGGTCTCATTGCCTCTGGAACAACTCTGCTCTGCGGAGACCCTAAAGTCGGAAAGTCTTTGGTAGCCCTTCAACTAGCCCTCTGCATAACGGAAGGCAGTATTTTGTTTGGAAATTACGAGTCGCAAATTCGTGGGAAGGTACTCTACTTTTGTCTTGAAGACGGACAGAAGCGCCTAAACAAGCGCATGAAGGAGCTTGATGTCGAAGACGAGTGGGCTGATAATTTGTTGATCGTCAACAAAGCCCCTAGATTGGGGCAAGGATTTGAAGATGTTCTTGAATCAATACTCACTGACGATCCTGACATTATGTTGGTCATCATTGACCCACTCGTTCAGATTCGCCCGATTTCTGGAGGTAACAGTCCCTATCGTGAGGACTACGCAGCTATACAGAGCGTCCGTACGATCCTGGAGGCACATGGTGTTTCTGGCCTAATCGTTCATCACCTCCGCAAGGAGCATGGCACGGGCGAAACCTCTCCCCTCGCCAGGATCAGCGGGACTCAGGGCCTTGCCGGTGCGGCGGACCACATCTTCATTATGGCCGGGGTCAGGGGCAAGAAAGCGGCAACGCTCCATCGTATTTCTCGCGACGACGATGAACTTGCAATCGGCCTTGAGCGAGAGGGGGTATTGTGGAACCTCGCTGGCGATGCCGTGAGCGTGACCCTCTCGCCCGCTCTTCGCCCGGTGTATGATTGCGTGGCCACTTCAGAGAAGCCAATCGGGCCAACAGAGATTGCCAGGATCATCGGAAAGTCAAAAGGTACGGTTGGCGAACAGTGCAAGACCCTTATGAAGGGAGGGGTGTTTGATGAGTTTGACGGCAAGTATGCCCTGGCTTCCTGAAACACCCGAACGAGCCGAACAGGGGCCAGGAAGCAAGACAGGACAACGGTTTCCCCGTTCGGTTCACGCCCGAACCCTAGCCGAACAAGTCGAACAGGACTCCACATCCCGTTCGGTCGCGTTCGGGTCCGTTCGACTCACTCCCGAACAAGGAAAGCTAGTAGTAGTGTGGGTTAAGGGACAGTGTTCGGCTGATTCGGTAGTTTTTGGACCAGGGGGCCATCATGGGCAGTAGCTTCCCCTACGTCCCGCTTCGGATCGTGGTGGATACCCGCGAGCAGCACCCATACGCTTTCGAGAAGTACCCAGAAGCGGAGATCATCCGGCACGGGCTCAAGACGGGCGACTATTCCCTGGCTGGCTATGAAGATCGCATGGCCCTGGAGCGGAAGTCCCTGGATGACCTGATAGGATGCCTGACGACTGGCCGGGATCGCTTCGAGCGAGAACTTGAACGGGCCAGGGCGTTGGACCTCTTCGCCGTCATCGTGGAGGCTTCAGTTGAAGACGTGAAGCGAGGGAGATACCGGAGCAAGCTCAACCCCCATGCTGCACTTCAAAGCGTCATCGCCTTCCAGGTCCGCTATGGCACCTCTTTCGTCTGGGCTGGCTCGCGGGCCGGTGGCGAGTACATGGCCTATGGGCTACTGGAGAAGTACCGGCGCGAGAAGGAGGGCCATGGTGAAGCCCTTGCTGCATCGGGCACGGAAGGGGCCAGCAAGAGAACAAGAGCCGCACGGCGAGAACGCATGGACAACTGAAAAACGAAGAGGCCGGACCCTTAACGGAATCCGGCCTTTCTCTATGCGAGCATGGCCCACGCTGATGCGATTTTTAGTACATAGAAGCTCATCTTTCGCATCTTAGCTTGGGAAGCCATGTCTCAGGTCGTGATGCGTGCCAGGATGAAGGAAAGAGTGTCGATGCGCTGGATATGATAGGCAGTAGGACAGACACACGCATCCTTTTTACATACCGGACCGCAGTGGCATTACATGGGAATGAACCTCCCCATCCTCAGTCGCCTTCACCCTGAATCCCAGGGGCCAAAGTGTTTGTTTCCAAGGCTTCCCGGACGTATCCAGCTATGCCCACGATGGTGAACTTGCCAGACACTTCCACGTTGCGGGTGTCTCTCCAGTTCGCGTGATGCTTCAAGGTGAAGATGGCCCCGGCAGTCGTCTTGCCTTGATGCAGTGAAATTTCAAGGGCGTCTTCTATGCGCTGGCGCGCCCTGAATACTACCCCATGAAACGGGTGGGATGGGTTCTTGTACTCGTCCAGGGCGTCGGGTGAACGAAAACCAAGCCAAGCGGTGAGGCCAGTATACGTTGCCGGTTTCCGGTCCTCTCCTCGGTACTCGAAATATAGCTCTATGGCGGCTTCAAGGTCCATGCAATTGTTGTAAAGCGGTTCACGTCCAGCGACGTAACCTTTTCGGCCTTTGACGGTTGCGCCGGGAACATTCCAGCGTGTGGGGTAAAGTCGATTGTTCATGCCCGATGACGGATGATGACGGTTGTTGACAGATCAAAAAAAAGACTTTGGAGGCATCCCGAGCGTCTCGTTCGCTTGCGGTCGTAGCCAGAGCATGCCATGCAGAATGGGCCTCTTCAAGACATGGCGCGCACAGCACTCATTAGCGCTGTGCATCGGCACACCTCTAGCATTGCCTCCTCAGCTAGCCAGAGTGTTCGGTCGAACAGGGGCCACTTTACAATGGTCCTTCCGGGGGGCTCTTCCGCGTGCTTTTGCTTGTTGACCTATCCGTTGCCGTTGTTTTCTATGTCACGAATGATTTTTTGGATAAGTACGGATGTTCTTTTGAACAGCGTCTTATTCTCATGATCCTGGCTGGCGTAATGCTTCTCGACAATCTCATTCACGACTGATGAGTTGCTTACCCCTTTTTCTCCGGACAATTTCCGGTTCGTAACCTCTCTTGTTATACGTAAGAAATTCATTGCTCGCATTGAGATGGTCATTTTGCGGCAATCGTGGCTCCCTTCGTTGTTTCCGTCGATATTCATAGCCTGACCCCTTTTACTTTCCGCATTGTATAAGGAGCCTTTCGCTCAATGTAAATAGTATTGTTTGTTGTAAACACGACTAGTATATTATGTGACAATGTGAAAATTCGTAAATATGATTACTGCAAGAAAGACACACTCAACGAGTCGGATGGAAACTGTTGTTTGTGGTGTGATCAGATTGCGGTCAATGCCCGCTGGTTCGTGGTCAGACAACGGCAAACGGTCAGTTCCTCGACGACAGCAGCCGACAGGTGCCGTCACAAAGCCCGGCTGTCCATATCATTAATACAACCATTCCTCGTGGCTCACCGGCAGACGGTTGAGCTGCTCCCGGTAGAACCGCCACTTCGGCATGAGCCGGTCCATGAGAGCGACGAAGCGCGGGTTGTGCGTGGGTTCCAGCAAGTGGGCCAGTTCATGGACGACGAGATACTCCAGGCAGTCCTTGGGCTTCTTGGCGAGGTCGGTGTTGAACCGGATGCAGCGGGTCGCCGGGTTGCAGCTCCCCCATCGGGTCTTCATCCTGCGCACGAAAAATCGCTCGACCTGCACCCCGATGCGCCTCTCCCATTTCTTGATCAGCGGAGGAGCCGCCGCTTTCACCTGGCCCCGATACCACCCATCGACAATCGCCTGACGTTTTTCTTCATCCGTTCCGGGTCGGACTTTCAGGGTCATCGTGCGGTGTTCAAGCTCGACACGGGGAGCCTCATCCACTTCGACCACTCGCATAAGGTAGCGCCGCCCCCAGAGGAAATGGCTCTCCCGTTCAAGATATTCGCGGGGGGTCTCCCGTTCCTGGTCACGGAACTTCTTCTGCTGCTTCCTGATCCAGTCGAGCTTCGAGATGGTGAAGACGCGGATGGTGTCCAGGTCCATGCGCGACGGGGCGGCAACGCGGACCTTGCCGTGCGGGGGGTAGACGCTCAAGTGGATGTTCTTGATGTCCTTCAGCACGACGTCCACCTCAATATCTCCGAGGTTGATCTGAGTGACCATCAATACTCGCCCTGCGCCTTGATGATGAGGAATATGCGCTCCACCTCTGCCTTGTCGCCATCCAAGAGCGGCAGCAGCGCCGCCTTGATGATGTTCTCCTTGGCGAGGTGTCCCCGCCAGCCATCGGGGCGCGTATCCTTAATCGTGTGGTCCAACTTCAGGGCCAGCTCCTCATCCTTATTCAGGTTGTTGTACAGCGCCCGTCTGCCCGGCGTGTCCAGCGTCTTCGGCGTCTCTTCCGATTGCCCGGCCTCGACCTGCTTTGCCAGCGCGGCGATACGCTTCAGGTACTCCTCGTATTCGATGGCCTTCGCCTTGCGGGCGGCGATGATTTCGTCCAGCAGCTCGGACATCTTCTCGTAGTACTCCGGGTCGCTCAGGTGCTCCTTGATGATCTTGCTGCGGACGTTGTTCTCGATGGTCTCGGCCACGGCGTTCTTGTTGCCCTTCATCCCGGCGAGGCGCTCATTGATGGCCTTGGCGATGCCGGTCTTCACGATCAGTTCCAGCAGGCCCATATTGTCGAAGGGGGAAATCGGCCTCGGCATGTCGGCTTCGATGTAGGTGTCGATCAAGTGCCGCATGTCCGCCTCGTAAGCCTTCAGGTCAAGCTCTTCCCCACTGGCCTTTCGCACAACATCCCGGACTTTCAGGAAGTGATCCAGTTGCTGCTTGATGCGGCTGATGTCGGCTGCCGTGTACCCTGCGGGCTCCATCTCGTCGGCAATATTGGCGTAGGCGCGGATCAGCGCCACCGTGGCCTTGTAGAGCGCGGCGCGTTGCGGCTCATGCTCCTTCAAGTCCGATGCGATCTCAGTGTTACCGCAGAAATAGTGGATATGCTCCAGCTCCCCTTTCGGCGGCTTGACCGGTTCGCATAGCAGGATGATGGATTCCAGGGCGGCATCGAGCCGTTCCTTACCTGTCTTGAGGCGGTCGTGCAGCAGCACTTCGGGACTGGCCCCTTCCGCACTATGATCCAGTTCGGAGGTGTAGACCGCGATGGCGTTTTCGACCTTCTTGAACAGGTCCTTGTAGTCAACGATGTAGCCGAAGCTCTTGTCGTCGCCGTCCAGCCGGTTCGTGCGGCAGATGGCCTGGAACAGGCCGTGATCCTGCATGGATTTGTCGATGTAGAGGTATGTGCAGGACGGCGCGTCGAAGCCGGTCAGCAGCTTGTCCACCACCACCAGCAGCTTCATGTTTGCCGGTTCCTTGATGAACAGCTCCTTGGCCCACTCTTCGTAGGTCTCGGTCTTAGTCATGCCCGGCTTCGCTTCGACATCCTTAAGCAGCTCAGTGTAGGTCTTGTAGATGAACTGCTTGTCGGTTTCCGTGTTCGCCCCGGTCTCTTCCTTGGTCACATCCTTCGTCAGCGGGTTGTAGGAGGTCACCACCGCGCATTTGTTCTTGAAGGTTGATGCCTGGAAAAGCGTGAAATACTTGCACGCCTCGAAGATGCTCGATGCCACGAGGATGGCGTTGCCGCGATGATCGGACAGGCGGGGCTTCAGGCTGAAGTCGTACTCGATGTCGTCCACCACCCTTACCATCCGGGACTTTGACGAAAGCACATGCTCCATCGTGCCCCAGTGCTTCTTCAGTTCGTCCTTCTGCCAGTCATTGAGAAATTTCGTCTTGGCGTCGAACAGCATGTCGATCCTGAACCCAGAACCAAGGCGCTGGTCGATATCCCGCGCCTCATAGAGCAGGTCCAGCACGACCCCGTCCTCTACGCCCTCGCTGAACTTGTAGGTGTGGATGTAGCCGCCGAACACTTCCAGGCTGGTCTGCTTGTCCTTCTTCAGGAGCGGCGTGCCCGTGAAGCCGATAAACACGGCATTGGGCATCATGGCCTTCATCACCCGGTGCAGCTTGCCGGTCTGCGTGCGGTGGCACTCGTCCACGAAGACGAACACCTCGCCCACGGTCTGGCTGGGCTGGGCTTCCAGTTCCTTGATGAAGGCATCGAAGTCGTCCACGTCCTTGCGGCCAAACTTGTGGACCAGGGAGCACAACAGGCGCGGCGTGGCCTGCCCGAGCTGGGTCATCAACTCCCGTCCGCTGCTGGTACGTGTGATCGGTTCTCCCGCTTCCATGAAGACGCGCTCAATTTGCTTGTCCAGCTCGTCGCGGTCGGTGATGATCGCCACGCGGGCGTGGGGGTTGTTTTCCAGAATCCATTTCGCCAGCAGCACCATCACGATGCTCTTGCCGCTGCCCTGAGTGTGCCAGATGATGCCGCCCTTGCGTTCACGGACATGGCGTTGCGCGGCCTTGATGCCGAAATACTGGTGGACGCGGGGGAGCTTCTTCATGCCGCCGTCGAAGAGCACGAAGTCGTGCATCAGCTCGATCAGCCGGTCCTTGCAGCACATCTTCAGCAGGTACTTGTCCAGCTTGTACCGGCTGTTGTCCTGTTCGTCTTCCTTCCACTTCAGGAAGTACTTCTCCTCTGTGCCGACGGTTCCGTACTGCATACCCTCGGAGTCACTCCCCGCGAAGATGAACTGCACCGTGCTGAAGAACCACGCGTTGAACTCGGGACGCTGGTTGGACAGATTCTGGCGGATGCCGTCGCCGATGGTGGTGCGGCTGTTTTTCAGCTCCAGCACGCCGATGGCGATGCCGTTCACGTACAGCACGAGGTCAGGACGCCGCTCCAGGTTGCCCTTGAGGGTCACCTCCTCCGCGATGGCGAAGTCGTTCTTCTGCGGCTCCTCCCAGTTGATGAGGTGGACGGTCTCAGTGGGCTTGCCAGCTTCGGTCTTTACTGAAACGCCGTAGCGCAGCAGGCTGTAGACGGCCTGGTTGTTCCCGTAGAGGCTGCGCCCATGGTTGTTGGCCTCGGTGCGGAGCAAATGAATGGCTCTGCTGATCTGGGAAGAGGTGTAGCCGCACTTCTTCAGGTGGGCGGTAAGCAAACCCTCCTCGACGTTGGTGTTGCCTTCACGGTCTGACCAGTCGCCAAGGTAGCTGTAACCCAGCTCATCGCGGAACAGAGCGATGACGCGGTTTTGGGTGACGCGCTCGGATTTGCCGATGTCGCTCATATGAGTCGGATTCTCCCGGTAAGAAGTTCCTGCATCATCCCTTGCTTGATCTGGCGGGCTTTGGAGAGCTTTGACTCCAGAGCGGAGAGTTCGGCGTCCATGTCGGAGAGGACGGTGGCGATAGCGGCTTGTTCTCTGACGGGCGGGATATAAAATTGTAACTTATTGAGCGCGGCGAGGTTGACAACTTTCTGCGCAGAACCGGCACTAGGTGCAAGTACCATATTTCTGCCATCGGTCGAGTTTAGAAAACACACAAGGAAATCCGGTACAACTTGTTCGTTGCATCTCAACAAGCCAACTGCACGGGAAATGTTTGACCCAATTAGCTCGTCAGGGACTTTCGCAGAAGAACCTGGGTATCCGACCAAGGCTATCACAACATCATCTTTCTCCAGCTTTGTCCTCGAATATTCATTCGATTTTTCGTGAGCAACCATTGGTAGGTCCGTGGCGATGTGGCCGTCGTCTATGTCTCCACCTCGGAGCATCTTGATCCCATTCTGGATAAATCTTCCTGCTGTTACAATGCCATACGTAGCGTTTAGTTGCAGCAAGTCTCGCATACGCACTTCCTTCCATTCCCCACTAAACCCCGGCAACCGCTTCTTGCCGGTCAGCAACTCCTGCATCGCTCCCTGCTTGATGTTCCGTTTCTTGGCGATGAGCTGCTCCAAGGATTCGATGAGAGCATCAGCATCGGAGAGTGCGGCGGCGATGGCTTCTTGTTCGGCCTTGGTGGGAGGAAGGGCCATAACATATTCAGCCAGCTCCAACCTGTTTATCTTCGGCATCCCACTGCGGACAGACACGGACTCTGCATACTTTGAGAAATGATATCCAAGGATGACGGCAAACACGAACCCCGAAGAAATGTCGACTTGAGGCTTCAATGGGTACATATCCGCACTGCAAAGACCCTCAAAGTCGGATAAAATTGCCTTTCTCAAGTACGGTCGAATCTTACTATAAACTATATCGTTCACCGAAAATGCGTACTTCCCGCTGATTGCGCGCTGATCCCCAGCAGTTTCTTTTTTCAACAACCGCCCGCTGCCACTCTCAATATGATCTGGAGCTACGAGTATCATTGAGCGGTAAGGCTCATGCTTGGGGTCCACTTGACCGTGAGCGACTCGAACGACGGACAGCATAGGTCGAAGTTGCCAATCCTCCGGGATCACCCCGACCTCTGTCTGCTTGTAGCCGGGCTTCACGTCCATGAGAAACCCATCCTCTCCAGGTGCTTGTTCACCCTCTCTTCGAGTTCAGCCACGCGGCTGACCATCTGCGGCAGCGAATTTTCATACCGTTCCGCCAGTTCCTTCACCCGCTGGGTGAGCGACTGGCTGACCCGGTCCATCTCGCCATGGATCGCCCCGTCCAGGGCAGCGAGCCATTTATCGTCCACCACCAGCGTCTGGACATCGGTCTCGGTGAGCCTGGGGTATTTCGTGTAAGCCTTGGCATCGAGTTCAGCCTCGGTATCCTTGAGGCGCTTCTTCAGTTCTGCCTTCCGCTCATCCAGTCTCAACCACTGCCGCAGCACGGCGGCTTCTTCCTTGGCTTCTTTGTCGCTCTTGATCTCCTTGAGCCGGGCCTTCACCAGGGCTTTGGAGACCTTCCCCTCTTTGCCGTCCTTGCCCTCATCCCTAGCTTCAGAGAGCACTCCGTCATCGCCCCCGTGCTCCTCCTCCAACTCGGCCATGCTGGCGCTGACAGTCTCCAGGTCGGCTGCGAGCTGGTCAACGGCCTCCTGCTCATTGGCGAAATAACGGGCCACAACCAAGCCCTTGGGCACAAGGTCGCAGGTCCACCCCTTGTCCTTCTCCTTGCCCTGCTTGTTCTTCACGATGATGCGGCTGGTCTCGGCCTTCCACCCGTCAGAGGCGATGAGGTAGCAGTCGTCCTGCATGGTCTCGGCCCAGTAGTTCATCAGGTGCTGGTAGACGTCGTAGGGATCAATGAGCGGCTTGCCGGTATAGTGGGTGAGCAGGTCCTCGGCCAGCGCGGTGATGACGTCCTTCGGGTGGCAGCCGACCTGCAACTGCTTCAACGTTGCGGCGCTCTTCCGCCTCCAGGCGTCGAAGTGGGCGTTCATGCCGCTGATGAAGTCTGCGAATTGGGGGTGCTCGTAGATGGCCGACTTGATGTCGGCCTTGTCCACGGCAAGGTCCAGATAGCCGGGGCGGTTGTCCTTGAACAGGGCCTGCTTGAGCTGCGGGCAGACGTCCCAGTAGCGCTGGAGGGCGTCCACGTCGGCAACCGGGATGCCGCCCTTCAAGTGGCCCTCGATGTCCTGGAGGTCCTCGGCCTGCTGGCTGTCGATGTAGCGCGGCAGATTGAGGTTGAACTCGTTCTTCTCGATCTCCTCCACTGGCACCATGCGGGAGTATCTGGGGACCTCGATGCACTTGTTGAAGACGTCCACGATCTTGTGGATGTCCTGGTCGCGCAGGCGGTTCTTGGGGCCATCCTTCATGAAGCCAGAGCTGGCGTCGACCATGAAGACACCCTTGCGGGCATGGGCGTCCTGCTTGTCCACCACCACGATGCAGGCAGGGATGCCCGTGCCGTAAAACAGGTTCGCGGGAAGGCCAATGATGCCCTTGATGTAGCCCTTTCGGATGAGCGCCCGGCGAATGTCGGCTTCTGCGTTGCCCCGGAACAGGACGCCGTGCGGCAGGATGCACGCGCCCTTGCCCGTGCTTTTGAGCGAGCGGATGATGTGCAGCAGGTAGGCGTAGTCGCCCTGCTTGGCAGGAGGCGTGCCGAACGGCTGGAAACGGTCGTAGGGATCGTGCAGCGGGTCGATGCCGGTGCTCCAGCGTTTGTCGCTGAAGGGCGGGTTGGCGACCACGAAGTCGAAGGTCTTAAGCGTCTCGCCTTCCTTGAACCGTGGGTCGGCCAGGGTGTTTCCCTGCACGATGCTCGCGGTGGGGTTGTCATGCAGGATCATGTTCATGCGGGCCAAGCCGCTGGTGGCGGAATCCTTTTCCTGGCCGTACAGCGTGACCTTGGCGCTGGCCTCGTCGCCCACCTTCAGAAGCAGGGAGCCTGACCCGCAAGTGGGGTCGTAGACCGTTGTGGTGGTGGTCGTCTGGGCGTCACGGATGCCGATGATCTTCGCCATGATGCGGCTGACCTCGGCAGGGGTGTAGAACTGGCCCTTGCTCTTGCCACTCTCCGTGGCGAAGTGACGCATCAGGTATTCGTAGGCATCCCCAAGAATGTCGTCGCCGTCTGCCCGGTTCTTCGAGAAATCGAGCGCCTTGTTCTCGAAAATGGCGACAAGGTTGGTGAGCCGATCCACCTTCTCCTTGCCGTTCCCGAGCTTGGTGGCGTCGTCGAAGTCCGGCATGTCGGAGAGCTTGTTGGCGTCGGCCAGGGGGGCGATGATCTTCTTGTTGATCTGGTCGCCGATGTCCGACTTGCCTTTGAGGGCCACCATATCCGCGAAACTGGCACCCGCAGGGATGGTGATCGGCGCATATGGCTGGCCAGCGTATTTGTCGCTGATATACTTGATGAAAAGCAGGACGAGGACGTAATCCTTGTACTGGCTGGCATCCATGCCGCCGCGAAGTTCGTCGCAGGATTGCCAGAGAGACGAGTAAAGTTCGGACTTCTTAAGAGCCATCTTACCTAAATCCTTAATTTTCTCACAATGGAATCAGATGGGCGGCAGCGCTTGGCCGCAACCAGTCACGGCGTTAGGCAAATCCCATTGGCCCGAGGCTGTCAAGAATTATAGACGGTTGGCAGATTGTCTTGAGATGGTGGGACAAAAGCACTTGGCGAAGGGTTCGAGTATCGTCATTCCAGGTGACACTGCGGACGTTCCATCAGCGACAACACCGTGGAGGTGACCCAGGGCGGGGGTGTGGGTGCCCCCCCACGGCAGAGACCGGAAACGGGAGGGGACTACAATACCCTAAGGTTGAGACCGAAACCTAAGGCAAATTTCAGTGAATATCTGGCCTCAGAATCGCGCCTATGCCCCGGAGATGAGTAAGGGCAAGGCCAAGAATCATGGGAGCGGTTTTGTCGGCGTTTGTGATGGATAGTTAAGACAGTCGCAGAGTCTCTGTCCGGAAGTTGCACCTGAAACTTGTCTGGGTGGATGGGACCCTGAGGCGGGAGGCGGGGGAGCAAGGGGGGGTGCTGATTCTCCCGGCAGGCGAAGGCGCTTCGACTGAAAATGCCACGGCCCGAGTGGAGTCCGGGGTGGGGTCGGTTCAACGCGCTTGCCCCATGCCTGACAGGGGGGCTGACGCGTTGCTGAACTAAAACAGCTAACACCCCGGCCTTAGAATGCTTCGAGTCGCTGTAGCATGGATGAAGTGCCAGGACGAGGGAGCCCAAGCGGTCCTGGAACGATCTGTTGCCTATAAATCTGAGCACATCGAAGTCCCCGTCCGGACGTTACGTACTGAAACTTGTCCGGGTGGATGGAACCACGGATGCCCTCCCCCCTCGGAGCCCCCCCCAGCCTAGTTTTCTTGCCGAACCGGGAACTCTTCCTTGTTCAGGGTCAGACGCAAAATTGGCGGCAGCACACCAAGCCTGTGAGTAAGATTGTGAGTAGCTCAACGGACAACCACAGGAAAATCGACTATCCACGCACGTCCCCAGACATATTCGATTCCCCCCGCCCCACCAAGAGGACTTTCAAGGAAGTCCGACAAAGTCCAAAACCCCCAGGAATTTCAAGGAAAAGGCGGGCCGCAAGGTCCGCCTTCGTCCGTTTTGGTCCGTCGCCCCCACGATTCCGGGCAACCGGCCTGCGCAACCATTCCAAACGACAAACGATTTCGATTTACACTAGGCCTCAAATTCTGGTATGAGTTGGAGTGGAAATATAAGACGTATGAAAACACCATACCAGTACAATTATTTTAATTTTTCATTTTGATCTTCACTTATTACGAAGGACTCGCGAAATCACTTACAAGATTTTCGCCCGTATATCACATGGCTTTACAATACAACGTACTGCATATTTTGAATTAGCAACACCTTTAATCACACTATGAATAAACTTTCAGGAGGATCATCATGAAGCTGACTCTCAAGCTCTCTCTGGCGTTTGGCGCAAGCACTCTGCTGATCCTGATTCTTGGTGTCATAAATATTTATTCCATGAAATCCATGAGCCAGAGCATCAATGAACTCGGCTCAAACTGGTTGCCCAGCGTCAAGGAACTTGGAAACATTGAACGCCATTTCTCGTCAACTAGACGTCTTCTTTTGTTGTATTTTCTTACTGATTCAAATGATGTAAAGAAAGAACAGGAAAAAAGACTTAACGAAGCAAGCGTAAATCTTGATGCGGCAATCAAACTATATGTTAAACTGATAAGCAGCGACGAGGAAAGGAAGATATTCGAAGAGTTTCAGAAGTACTCAAAAGACTACTTTGCGTTGCAGGACAAGGCCCTCGACATGGCAAAAAACAACCGCATGGATGAAGCTGTCAAGCTGGTGGCGACTGGAATGCGGTCAACGTACAATCCAGCAGCCGACGCCCTCACCAAAGGAATTGACATCAACGACAAAGGCTCCGCAGCCGAGGCCATCAACGGGCAGACCGCCTATGAAAACGCCAGGATGCTTTCGATCATCCTGCTTGTCACGGCGGTGGTCATCGGAATCCTTCTCGGCATCTTCATCCCCCGCTCCATCGTGCTGCCCCTGGCCAAGGGAGTGGCCTTCGCCAACCGGCTCGCCGTGGGCGATCTGAGCCAAAAGCTCGAAATCGAGTTGAAGAACGAGATCGGCACCCTGGCCAACGCCCTTCGCAATGTGGCCGAGGCCGAAAAAAACGTCGCCGCCCTGGCCCAGCAACTGGCAGAAGGAGACCTGCGCGCCAACGTGCAACCTCGCTCGGACCAGGACATTCTGCTGCAGTCGCTGGGCAGCATGATCAAACGCATTTCCGACGTGGTGCACGAAATCCAGGAGGGAGCCCAGAACGTGGCCTCCGGCAGCGAGGAACTCTCCAGCACCGCACAGTCCCTCTCGCAGGGATCCTCAGAACAGGCGGCCGCAGTCGAGGAATCATCCTCGTCCATGGAGGAGATGTCCTCCTCCATCATCCAGAACGCAGACAACGCCAAGCAGACCGAGACCATAGCCGTCCAGGCCGCCCGCGCCGCCCAGGAGTCCGGGCAAGCCGTGAACCAGACCGTCGAGGCCATGACCAACATCGCCGGCAAGATTTCCATCATTGAGGAAATCGCCCGGCAGACCGACCTCTTGGCCCTCAACGCCGCCATCGAGGCAGCCCGGGCGGGCGAGCACGGCAAGGGGTTCGCGGTGGTAGCATCCGAGGTCCGCAAGCTCGCCGAACGCAGCCAGGAAGCGGCGGGAGAGATCAATCAGCTGAGCACGGAAAGCATGGGTGTGGCCAAGAAGGCCGGGGAGCTTCTGCAGAAGCTGGTGCCCGACATCCAGAAAACCGCGCAGCTGGTCCAGGAGATAGCCGCGGCCAGCCAGGAGCAGGGCTCCGGCAGCGCCCAGGTGAGCAAGGCCCTGCAGCAGCTCGACCAGGTTATCCAACAAAACGCCTCGGCCTCCGAGGAACTTGCTTCCACGGCCGAGGAACTCTCGGGCCAATCGGAGCAACTCCAGGGGACCATCGATTACTTCAAACTCGACGACCACGGCGTCATCCGCAAGCCATCCAAGCGCCGGGTGCTCGCCGCCGGCGCGTCTCCGCTCTCCAAGCAGCCCGCCGGGCGCAAGGGCAAGAGCGGGGTCAGGCTGGACATTGGAGAAGAAACCTCCGAAGAAAGGCTCTCGGAGTTCGAACAGTTCTGACGCGTCCTTCCAAACAAGGGAGATTAAGTATGACCGACGCCTCCGAATCCAAGACGAGCACCAGCCTGAGCTTCGTTCTGGACAAAGAGCTCTTCGCTCTCGACATCGACAGGGTCCGCGAAATTCTCGACTTCGCCGAGATCACCCGCATTCCTCAAACGCCCGAATACATGCGCGGCGTCGTGAACCTGCGCGGCAACGCCATACCCGTGATGGACATGCGCCTGAAATTCGGCATGGGCCGAACCGAACAGACCATACATTCGCGCATCGTCATCCTCGAGGTTCCCATCATGGGGGAGACCACCGTCATCGGCGTCATGGCCGACGCGGTGAAGGAGGTCTTCGAGCTGGACCGGGACCAGATCAAGCCCCCGCCGAAGATGGGCACCACGGTCAACACCGAATTGATCAAAGGCATCGGCCGTTACCGCGACCAGTTCATACTCCTGCTGGACGTGGACAGGGTTTTCTCCGACGAGGAACTCGTCGCCGTGTCCTCCACGGTAAAAGCCGAAAGCGAAGAAGCCCAAGACGCCGACACGGCCGCGGATGCGGTCCAGGCCACCTAACGGAGTGCAGCATGCCCATGGAATTCAAGCCCAGGTGCACGGTGGACAGCGCGTCGGACATCCACAAGGAACTCATGCAGGCCCTGGAAGCAGGTGAGGCCCTGACCCTGGATTTCTCGACAGTCCGGGAGATCGACCTGACCTTTTTCCAGCTCCTCGCCGCGGCCCAGCGCTCCTTCGAGCGGGCCAGTGTTCCCTTGCACTTCACGGCGACGCTGTCCCCCGAACTTGCGGACAAGGCCCGGCTGACGGGATTCGACTTCCTCGTGGCCACGCCGGGCCTGCCCGGCGAGGAGATGTGATCATGAGCGCCGACATCGGCAAGCTGACGTTTCTCGACGAAGCCCGGGAACTGCTCACCGAAATCGAGGAGTCCCTGCTGGCGCTGGAGTCATCGCCAGATGACTCGGGCGAGGTGGCCCGCCTGTTCAGGGCCATGCACACGATCAAGGGATCCGGAGCCATGTTCGGCTTCGACGAGGTCGCCCGCGTCACCCACGAGGTGGAAACGGTCTTCGACAAGGTGCGCTCCGGCAGCCTTCCGCTCACGACCGACCTGCTGAGTCTGACCCTGGAAGCCAAGGACCACATCCAAGGCCTGCTCGACGTCGAGGACACGTCGCCCTTCAAGGAACGCTCCGACTCGCTCATCGCCCGCTTCCGGCTGGCTGGCGGCGAAGCCCCGCCTCAAGCGCAGGCCAGCCCCACCGGAGAAGCAGAGGCGGATGGCCGCAGGGGAATTTCCCCTGAAAACGCCAAGACCTATTGGGTGCGCTACCGCCCTGCTCCCAACACTTTCCTCAACGGCACCAACCCGCTGGCGCTGCTTGAGGAGCTTTCCGGGCTCGGCCGCATCTGGATCCGCTATCACGATACGGACATTCCCGCGCTGGAAGCCCTCGATCCCGAGCTGGCCTATTGCTGGTGGGACCTGCTCTTGGTCACGGACAAGGGCGAGGACGCCATCAAGGACGTCTTCATCTTCGTCGAGGACGAAGGCGGCATCGCCATCAGCCTCATCTCCGACCTGGCCATGCGCGGGGGCGACTCGGAAGAGCTCATGAACATGATCGAGGCTTCCCGAGACCTGGGCCGCGCCGCCGTGACGGACAAGCTGTCCACCATCCTGGCCAGCAAGATGACCCTTCGGGGCACCGGCGTCGGCGTGGTTTCGGCCCAAAGGCGTTCGGAAACCCAGGAGCGGGCGGCTTCGAGCGTGCAGTCGTCCAGCATCCGGGTGGACGGCGTGCGCCTGGACAACCTGGTCAACCTCGTAGGGGAACTGGTCATCGTCCAATCGCGCCTCTCCCAGGCGGTGCTCAACAAGAACCAGCAGTCTGTGCGCAACATCGCCGAGGAACTTCAGCGGCTGACCTCGGAGATGCGGGACTACGCCCTGGGCATCCGCATGGTCCCCATTGGCACCATGTATTCCACCCTGCACAGGCTCGTCCGGGATCTTTCCACATCGCTCGGCAAGCGCATCGAATTCGTGGGCGAGGGAGCCGACACGGAATTGGACAAGAACGTCATCGACAAACTCAAGGACCCTCTGGTCCACATGCTCAGAAACAGCGTGGACCACGGCATCGAAAGCCCCGAAAAACGCCTCGCGGCGGGCAAGCCCGAGAACGGCACCATCACCCTCAAGGCCGGGCACGAGAGCGGCAACGTGGTCATCACCATCCAAGACGACGGTGGGGGAATCGACGCCGAGGCTGTCCGGCAAAAAGCCCTGGATGCAGGAGTCATCGCCCCGGACGCCGAGTTGACGCCCAAACAGATATACGACCTGCTCTTCCTACCCGGCCTGTCAACCGCGAAAACCGTGAGCAGCGTCTCCGGCCGGGGAGTGGGCATGGACGTGGTGCGCAAGAACATCGACGCGCTACGCGGGGGGATCACCCTGGACAGCGCCCCGGGCGAAGGCACCACGGTCACTGTCAGGCTCCCCCTGACCCTGGCCATCATCGACGGCCTCCAGTTCCGGGTGGGCAAGGAGTTCTTCATCATCCCCCTGCCCATGATCCAGGCCTGCCAGGAGCGCCGCGTGACCGGGGCGGAAAAGGAGGTTGACGTCATCGAGATGCGCGGGGACCTCATCCCCTGCCTGAGCGTGCGCAAGATGCTCAACATTCCCGGCTCGCCCCCCGCCTATGAACGCATCATCATAGCAGGCGTGGACGGATCGCTGGTGGGACTGGCCGTGGACGCGGTGGTGGGCCAGCAGCAGGCGGTCATCAAACGGCTCAGCCGCATATACCAGGACGTGAACTGGGTGTCGGGAACCACCATCAACGGCGACGGCGGCATTTCGCTCATCCTGGACGTGCCGCATCTCGTGCGGTTTGCGGCGGAGCATTTCAAACAATTTATGAACGCTCAGAACCAGCACGCCTCCACCCTGCACTGACCCCGGCGGCGGGGCCATCCGGCGCCCTTCCGCTTCGGGGCTGTTTCCACAAGCAAAAGGGGATGCCCTTTCGGGCATCCCCTCCGCTTGAGCTCCGTGGCCCCCAAGGAGTAGGGAGAGGGCGTCGGAGACCCGGAGCCTGCCCCTTTCGGGGCTTCAGCGATTTTGACGGCCAGCCGTTTCCCTACGCTGGTTCCGTGGCCGCGCGGGTGTTCCTTCCCACGGGCCAGGCGTCAGCCGCGTCTCGGCGGCGCGCGGGCTTGAGAGGCTCATTCGCGAGGTATCCCGGATGCCGGCACCGCGCGGGCATGGCCGACTCCCCGCGCTTGTGCCCCCATCATCCTGGACGGGTTCGCATCGCGCGGGTCTGGCCGCGCTTGGGGAACAGTTGGACATCCGTGTCCGTGTCCCGGATTCGAGACAAGCACTGTCCGAAATTTTGCGCTCGTTCCCCTGATCCATCGAAAACACCTGCCCACCGGCCCTGCTGGAGTCCCTTCCCAAGGCTTCCGGATTATGAACTCGAAACCGTTCCCGTAGACGCTGTGAAGTAGGACAGATCGTTGGCCATCAGCTGCTGAATCCTGGCGAACAGCGACTGGGCCTGCTGGTCCGCGCTCAAGAGCGAGCTGCTGGTGCTCGATCCCGAATCGCTGCTGCTGGAAGAGGAGCTTCCCATATCGGCCATGGGCGGCGGAGGCGGAGGCGTGGACGGTTTGAGGCTGTCCATGCTGCCGGACTGGGCGGCGCTGGAGAATTTCGACGACATGTCGGTGAGCATGGCGGTCGTCCCGGGATCTGTGGAGTTCTGGGCCTGGGTGGCCAGGTCGTCCGAGATCTTCTGGCTGAGTTCCTTGAACTTGGCCGGATCAGACGTCTGGAGCTCCTTGAGCTGGTCCATCAGATACCGCATGCCCTCGGGACCGCCCATGCTGGAGAGGCCCGCGTTGGAGCTGGCCAGGGTGCTGGCGTTGGAGAGGCTGGAGAGCTCGCTGGCGATGGTGCTGGTCAAGGTGTCCATGGCGTCCTGCCCGCTGGAACCGGAGGCGCGCCCCGACTTTCCTCCGCGGTGGCTCCCGGACGGCTTAAGGCTGTCCATGCTGCCGGTCTTGGCCGCCGTGGCGAACTTGGTGGACATCTCGCTCAGCATGGAGGTCTGCGTCGAGTCGCTGGAACTGGCTGCCTGGGCGGCCAGGTCGTCCGAAATCTTCTGGGCGACCTCCTTGAACTTGTCCGGATCGGTGGATTGCAGCTGCATGAGTTCGCTCATCATCTGCCCCATCTGGGAGAACTTCGTCTTGTCCCCGCTCGACTGGATCGAATCCGACGAGTTCAGGTTCGAAGCAATATCGCTGGAATCAACCTGTTGTATCCCATATATGGCGGATAGTGGATTGTAACTTGAAACGCTACTGACGTTCATGACTTAACCTCCATGAAAAAATGTTGTAACCTTTTCGGAGATGGGAAAATTTTTCCGTCTACCTCAAGCCGCCGTCGCATCCCTCTAAAAAGCAACTTCAAAGCCGGACAAAATACGTATTTATATTCAATTATCTAGATATCTTACATGCTAGTTTAAAAAAGTTACACTCAAAACAAAAAAAACATGAAACTTTTTAATATAATATTTCAGTATGTTATTACAAAATCGTGCATCAGAGGCTGACGCTGCCAGAAGCCTTGTTTCGCATATCTAACTAAAAATTAACGATTATTTTTCTTGGAATCTCCCGGTATCCGGACGTTCCGGAGACGAGTGAAAAACCGCCTCCTAATGGCGTAACTATTCAAAATAATAAACTATATTATAATAAAACTCATTCTTGATATGCACAGCAAATAGCACGTTCATTAGATATACAATGCATTGCCACAGCTCTAAACTTTTTCACGATACATCCGATATGCTTGCTAATCTCATCAAGGAGGACAGTGCCATGAGCACCATCTCAAGCCTCTCCGGATCGAACCAGCTGGCCTCAATCGGACTCATCAGCGGCACGGGAGAAGTGCAGACGACGTCGGTGACGGACGCGCTCGCCCAGGGACAGGGAACCGACTCGGCAAATATTTCCGAGGGCGGACAGCTGATGAACAAGCTCAAGCAGCTCCAGTCGAGCGATCCGGAAAAATTCAAGGAAGTGGCCCAGACCATCTCCGACAAGCTGTCGGAGCAGGCAAAGAACACCACCGACACTGGCGCGGCCAACATGCTGAGCGACATGGCGTCGGGCTTCGCCGACGCCGCCAAGACCGGCAGCATGGACAGCCTGAAGCCCAAGTCTCCCCCCAGTGGATCCATGAACGGCTCCGGCCTCTCCAAGAACATGTCGGCGTTCAACAAGAGCAGCATGGAATCCACCTTCGGCACGGTCAACACCATCATCTCCGACGCGCTGTCCGGGACCACCTCGAGCTCGTCCACGAGCACGACCTCGAGCAGCACGGTCGCATCGACCAGCGTCACGGCCACGGGCTCGGCCAGCGCCTAGCGCTGTCCGGCGGGAGCCGTGCCTCCAGGACGATCCCGTCCCGGGAGAGGCAACGCGCTTGCGGCCGCAACTCCGCTTCCCCGCGAGGGGAAGGCGTCCGGGGAGTCTGGGAGGGCGACGGACGCGGGAGGTGCGGCGGCGGGACACCCGGACTGCACGAACCGCCCTGCGTACGGCGACGCAAGCGCCGCGCACGCATGCGTGGCGCACAGCGGCCTCCTTGAAAGCATCGCCTTTTTTTCCTCTCCCATTCGCCTAGTTGGCGCGCCTGCGTCCTTCCAATGCGAAAAACCTTGCTACCGGGTGAAACCGTACGCCCGGCAGCTCCCTCTACGTAACTGGGCGGATGCGCACAGGAGCTTCAGCCCTGGCCCGCCGCACCGGCACGAATGATGCTCTACATCCCGTGGGGAAATTTTTTCCTAGTTCGCCAGGCATCGTGCAGGCGGACAGGCTGAAATTGTTAACGAAGTATCCCAGGGTGTTACACAATGCTTCAGGAACGCGATCGGAGCTCATCCATCGACATCGACAGGGTGACGCGGGGGGAAAAGGCCGCCTGGGACCAATTCGTCGATACCCACGCAGGCCTGCTCTACTCCGTGGCCCTGCGCACGTTGCGCATGCGCTCGCAATCCTGCGGCGCGGAGGACGCGCGCGACGTGGTCCAGGATATCTTCCTGCGGCTGGTCAAGGACGACTTCAGGCTGCTGCGCTCCTACGACCGCGACCGGGCCTCCCTGGGCACCTGGCTGACGGTGGTGGCCAGGTCGGCGGCCATCGACTTCCTGCGTCGTCCCGAGAACGGCCGCGTGACGGTGGAATTGGACGAGGAAATGCCCGCCGAGCGTGACGTACGTCCCGCCGGCCTTCTGGACCTGCCCCCAGGCATCCTCTCCGAGCGCCAAGGCCAGATCCTGCGGATGCTCTTCGACGAGGACATGGATGTCTCCGAAATCGCGGGCGCGCTGCGGGTTCAGTCCCAGACGGTGCGCAGCCTCAAGCACCAGGCCTTGACCAGGCTGCGCGAATATTACGGAACCTCCCGCCCAGCCTGACTCCCTTCATTCGCGACCTAAAGTAATCGGTCTTTCCAGCCGATTCTCTCCACGGCCAGGCTCCTTGACCATGGAAATTCCGCGCGATATTGAGCCCGAAGGCCACCACACGGTGTAACCAGCGGAAATCACGGGAGCAGGCATGCCACAGGACGGCGGCGCGAACACACCCTTGCCCAAGGACGGGGCCACACCCGAGGATTTCAGCGTCTGCTTGGACGCCATGACCCTTGCGGCCTATCTGGACGACACCCTGGACGCCCGGGAACGCCGGCTCGCGGATGCGCACCTGGCCCGTTGCCGCAAGTGCGGACAGGCCGTGGAGGAGTTGCGGGCCATCATGTCCGGCCTGGAGCCCGACTCCGAGGACCAGGCCACGGTCCAGAGCGTGGCCGAGCGCGCCAAAAAGCTCGTCAGGGACTGACCGCCCCCCTGCCCGCCACCGACACGCTCTCCAGCAAACCTTTCCACGGGACGCCAGCCCTGCCCGCGCGACTTGCGCGCCGGGCCGCCCTGAAGGACGACACACTAGCTCGAACTGAGCTGGGTGATCTGCGAGGACAAGCTGGTCTGTATCTGGCTGTATTTCCCAAGCAGCGTGTCCAGTCGTGAATATTGATCTTTTAGATGCTGAGCCATCTCGGCTATTCGAACGTTCTCGTTGTCGATTTTTTTCTGAATGTTTGTCTGGATATCATCGTAGTTGTTCTCGATGATGGTGATGGGACCGCTGGTGGAATTGGTCAGATCCCCGAGTTCGTCCACCATTTCCGTGAACTTCCCTTCCCTGACGTAGGCGGTGTTGACGTAGGTTCCGTCCGTAAAATCGTTCACCGTAAGCACCATGCCTCCTTCATCGTATCCGTACATTCCGGTGATGGTGTTGCTGTTGGACGAGAAGGTCGCCTGGTGTCCGTTGATCGTGGCTGAAGTCAATTTGCCCCCCGAAACGGTGTAGTTGACGGAATAGGTGCCAGCCTTGGTTATCCCGTCCACGAACGACGTGTAGGTGCACTCGGAGCTGTCGGTGTCGCCCAGGTACTGTGCGGAGAATATCTTTCCCACGGCCAGGGCGTTGGAGGCCATGACCGCCCGGAACGTGTCCTCGTCGAACACGATCTGCCCGAAGGTGTCGGACCCTTCGTCGGCGTCCGTGGAAAGGCCCAAAGGCGACAGGGAGGAATAGATGTCGCGCTTGGTGCTGAACCCCTTCCCCACCGCTCCGGTTATGTTGTTGATCACGTCGCTGATCATCTGCAGGCTGTAGTTCCCCGTCAGGATGGACCCCTGCTTGTTGGTGGAGTCGTACTTGGTGAGATCCTGGAGCTCGGTGATGACGGTGTTGATCTTGGTCACGAAGGACGAAACGTTCTCCACCACGGAGTCCACGTCGGTTTCCGTCGTGATGGTCCCCGCCCCGGACGACTTCAGGTACATGGTCACCCCGTCCACAAGGTCGCTGACGGTATTGCTCGCCCGGCTTATGTAGGCGTCGCTCGCCGCGGGCCAGCCGTTCAGCTTGAGCAGAGCGTCCTGGTTCTTCTGCGTGGTCTGGAAATCGGAGGAGGTGAACCCCGAAAGCGTGCTGGCGCTCGAGATCACCAGATCGGATGCCGCGCCTGTGTCCAGCCCCCTGAACTGCAGGTAGTACTTGCTTCCGTCGTAGATCGTGGACGCCCGGATTCCCGTGTTGGACGACTGGGCGTCCAGGATGTTCACCAGGTCCGTGAGCGTGGCGGCCGCGGGGATGCTGTTGGAAACCGTGACGCCCTTGTAGGTGTAAACGAATTTCGCCGTCGCCTGGGTCTGGTTGATGTCCTGTGTAAGGGAGGAATAACCGGAGGTCGTGACCATCACCTTGTTCTTGGCCAGCTGCTTCACCGTGAAGGTGCACGTGCCCGTGTCCGCCGCCCCCGTGGCGGTGGCGGTGAGCACGTCCGTGTCCGACGACGTGGCCGTCTTCTTCAGGAACTCGTTCATGGTGTCCATGCCCTGCAGAGTCGTGCGCAGGCTCAGGAGCGTCGTATTCAGGGACTTGAGCGCGGTGTTCTTGTCCGCCCAGGTCTGTTTCCAGGTCTGGTAGGTGGCCACGCGGGTCTGCTCCACGGACACCAGCTTGTCGATCATGGTGCTGAAGTCGGTGCCGCTGCCGATACCGGTGAAATAGATGCCGCCGGATGTGCTCAGCCCGCCTGTGGCGTCCCCAATGGCCATGGCTTTTCCTCCGCTACGTCCCGTTTAGAGATAGTTGAGCAGGCTCATCCCCATGATCTTGGAGGACGAGGCCAGCACGCTCTGGTAGGCGTACTGGTATTTGGACAGCTCGATGAGCGCCTGGGTGACGTCCACGTCCTCCACGGCGCTGAGCGATGTCTCGGTGTTGTCGCGCAGCACCGAGATGGTGTTGGAGGCGAAGTCCAGGCGGTTCTCCCTGGCCCCGACGCTTGCGGCGGCGTTCTCCAGATGGGCCTGGGCGGTGGCCAGGTTCTGAAGGTCGTCGGCCACGCCGTCCATGTCGTTGGTCTCCAGATGGCCGATGAGCGAGCCTATGGTCTCGAAGACGTTCTGGGCCGCGTTGGAGGCAAACACCACAGAGGCGTTGCTGGCCCCGGCGGCCTTGTAGAGCCCGCCGAACACGTCCTTCCCGACATTGTTGATGGCAACCGAACCGGTGGGAGAGATGTTCACCATGATCTTCGCCGTGTCGGGCACGATGGTGAACTGGTCCCCGGCGGCCAGGGCGCTGCCCCCGTTGGAGGCGAGCGTCAGGAAGCCTCCGGGCACCGGCAGCCGAGCGTTGCTGGACACGTTGCCGCTCACCCAGTTCATGCCGCCGTCCAGGCTGTAAGAGTAGCTGATGGGCCCGGGCAGGCTCGCGTTGCTGGCGATGCGCACGGTCACGTTTCCGGTGAACGCCCCTTCCGCCGAGGCGCTGACAGGTGACGCACCGTATTGGCGCACCGTGGCCCCGTCCTGGTCGTCCCCCAGATAGAGCGCGGACGGACGCAGGGTCAGCGACGTTCCGCTGCCGCTGCCGGTGGCCGTGACCGCCGAGCCGTTTTTCAGCGTCACGGAGCAGCCGCCCAGAGTCAGGGTGGAGCTTCCGGCCGCGAGGGTTCTCGAGGTCCAGGTTGTGCCGCCGTCGCTGGAGTAGGCGTAGGCGATGCCCGCCGCGCCGCCGATGGCTCCGCTGTTGGAGAAGTGCACCAGCACGCTGGAATCGCTGGCACCGCTCACGCTGACCACGGCGTCCTGGGTGAGGCTCGAATCCTTTACCGTGGCCGAGAGCACCTGGGTGAAGGCCGCTCCGTCGGTCTTTTGCCCGGCGAAGATGCTGTTGCCGCTCACCGAAGTGTTGGCCAAGGAGAGCATTTCGGAGAAGAGGTCGCGCACCTGGGTGGCGATCTGCTGCCGGTTTGCGGCGGTGAGCGTGCCCGTGGCCGCCTGGGTGGCCAGCCCCTTGATGCTGGTCATCACCGTGCTGGCCTCCACCAGGGTGGAGTCGGCCTGGTTGAGCCAGCTTTTGGCCGTGGTGATGTTGTCGGAGTACTGGTCCAGGGTCTTGACGATGGTGTTGAGCTTCCTGGCCTCCGCATATCCCGCCGGATCGTCCGAAGGACGATTGATCTTTTTCTGGGTCGAGTTCTCTTCCTGCGCCCTCGCCAACTGTGTCAGGGCGCTGTTCATGTACTGAATGGAGGAGGAGTAGATCATGTTCTGCGATATTCGCATGGCTGCCTCCTATTTCAAGTTGAGAATCGTATCGAACATGTCGCTGGCCGTCTGGATGAGTTTGGCGGCGGCCTGATAGTTCTGCTGGTACTGCATGAGCCGGGTGAGCTCCTCGTCCAGGTTCACGCCGGAAGAGGATTCGCGTTGCGTCTCAAGGTCGGTGGAGAGGGTCGATGCATAGGTGTAGCTGGTGGAAGCCGCCGAGGCGTCCGCGCCCACCTTGGAGACCAGCGTGTTCAGGTAGCCCGAGAGGGTGTTGGACACCGATCCCCTGGAGGAGGAGAACGTCAGGCTGGACTTGGCCAGCCCCGCCAGCGCAAGGGCCGTGGTGTTGTCCCCGGAGGTGACTTCGCCGTTGCCGTTGACGTGGCCGGCGCACAGCCGCGACGTATCGTTTGCCACCTCCGAGGACACGGCTACGGAGCTCGCGTCGGTGCCCGAAAAGAATGTGTTGATGCCAAGCCCGGCCAGAAGCCCGGAGGTGTCCTCCGCCACCTGGAACTTCACTCCGCTGGCCGCGCTGATGGAGAGCTTGCCGTCCGCGATGCTGGCGGTGAGCTTGCCGGAATAGGTGGTGTTGATGGCGTCGCGGACGTCCTCCAGGGAATGCACGGAGGGGTCGAAGTTGGATATCCCGGGAGGGTTGATGGAGCTGAAATCAAGGGCCGAGACGGAGAGGTTGTCCCCCGTGGAGGAATCGTAGAGCGCGATGGAGATGTTGCCGGAGGTCAGCTTGTCGGCCCAGTGCAGCCCGCTGTTGCTGAGGGGCTGGCTGGTGCTGGTCACGGCGTAGTTCCCGGTGACCGAGGACATGGCCGTGAGCCCCGCGCCCTGGCTGTGCTCGCGGTTGACGCTCCAGATGAGGTTTTCCGCGAAGGAGTCCAGGGTGTCCTGGTACTGCCCCACGTACTGATCGCGCAGGGCGAAGAGCCCGGCGAGGGTCCCGCCGCTCAGGCGGTTGGCCGAACTGCTGCCCGTGAGCGGGGTGACGTTCACCTCGCCGCCGCTGGCCGTAACCCAGTAGATGCCGCTCTTGGGCATGACGTCGAACTTGTCCCCGGCGCTCAAGGAGGTGCTGGGAGCTGTGTTCTCGTCCGTGGCCGTGCCGAACCAGATGGAAACCCCGTCCACGGTTTCCTTGTTGTTCACGTCCCCGGCCTTGAACACCTTGGGGTTGCCGTCGTCGCCCTTGACCCAGGTCTTTCCCCCGTCCAGGGACACCTGGTAGGTTGCCGCGTTGGACCCGCCCGAAGTGTCGCCCGAGGTGAGGAACTTGACCGTGAACTCGTCGTTGGAACTGCCCTCAAAATAGAGCTTGCCGTCGAAACCCGAACCGGCGCTCAGGGCGGCTGTGCTCTTGGGGCCCTCCACCTTGAAGGAGTATGTATTGGCCCCGTCGACCAGGGTCTGCCCCTCGCCAGTGGTCAGCCGGACCTGCCCGTTGGACTGGTAGGACGCGTTCACGTCCACGTAGGTGGCCAGTTCCCGGACCAGTTCGTCGCGCTGATCGTACAGGGCGCTGGCGCTGCTCGAGCCGCCTATGGCCTTGTTGACGGACGCGATCTGCTTGAGCAGGCCGTTGACCGTGTCCACCTGGCTGGAGATGAAGGAATCGACCGACGAGTTCACTGAATCTAGGCTGGATTGCAATGAATTGAGCATTTCGGCCAGCGAATTGGCCGACTCGATGGTCTCGGTGCGCGAGGAGGCGTTGGACGCGCTGGCGGAGAGGCTCTCCAGGGCTGTCAGGAAGGTGTCCAGGGACGAGGATATGCCCGTGGTGTCCGAGTCGTTGAAGAGCTCCTCAACCTGGGCCAAATTGGAGTTGATGACGTTCTGGTAGGAGCTTTCGGAGGACTGCTCCAGGCAGCGCCGCTCCAGAAAGGCGTTGAACGACCGCAGGATGGCCTGGACGGTGCTCCCGGTCCCCACGCCGTCCACGGTCACGCCGTTGGTGGCCAGGTCCACCGAGCGGCGCGAATAGCCCGTGGTGGAGGCGTTGGTGACGTTTCCTCCGGTGACGTTCAAAGCCACCTGGAAGTTGGAGAGGGCCGATTGGCCGATGTTCAGCAGGTTGTTCAGCATGGTTGTCCCGTTCCTGGCGCGCCAGGGGTTCGCTGCGCCTCGCTATCTCTTGAGCTGGATGACTTCGGTGAGCATCTGGTCAACGGTGCTGATGACCTTGCTGTTGGCTTGGAAACCGCGCTGGTAACTGATCATGTTGACCATCTCCGTGGCCGTATCCACGTTGGACTGCTCCAGTTCCCCCGAGGCGATGCTGCCCAGGCCGGTGCTGTTGGCCGTGCCGATGCGCGGGTCGCCCGATTCGGAGGTCTTGCTGAAGAGGTTGCTCCCCTCGCGCTGCAGCCCCTGGAGGTTGGTGAAGTTGGCCAGGCCCACCACGAAGAGGTTCTTGGTCTGGTTGTTGGAGTAGACCCCCGTGACCACGCCGTCGGAAGTGACCTTCACGCTCTGGAGGTAGCCGGAGGCGTATCCGTCCTGGGATTCGTCCACGATGCTGAACGAGCTCGAATAGGCCGTGGTGGTGGTGTCGTCGATCTTGGCGGTGGTTATCTGCGGCAGGCTGCCGGCGTTGGTGCCGACCATGGACGCGTCCGTCACGGAGCTTGTCCAGCCGCCGTACCTGGACGAGCTGTGTATGCCCAGGTCCAGCTTGATGCTCGACGCGTTCGAGGCCGTGGTGACGCTGGCGTTGGAGGCGGCCACGAAGTTGGCCGTGAACACCGGGTAGCCGTCGGAGGAGAAGTTGGCCGGAGTCCAGTTGGTGAGCGACTTCAGGTTGCCGGAGGCGTTGGAATTCAGGGTGAAGGCGCTCATGTTCTTGAGGCTGCCGGTGGAATCAAAGGTCAGCGTGCCCATCATGAGAAGGCCGGCGGCTGAAGTGGAGCTTGTCTTGACGCCGTTTATGGTCCGGCCGTCCTCGGTGGGGTCGCTGGCCACGACGTATTCCCAGATGTTGTCGCCGCTCGCGTTGCTCACCTTGTCGTAATAGACGGTGACGTCGTGGGCGGCGCCGGCCTTGTCGTAAACCTTGAGGGTGCTCTGGTAGGAGTAGCTGGTGTCGGACAGGGCCGGGTCGGACTGGCCGTCCCAGGTCTTGAACAGGGCGAAGTAGGGGTCGGTGGCGTCGGTGGTGCTCTCGGTGGCGCTTTTGTTGAGGTTGGTGACCATCCTGAGCTTGGTGGTGGCCGAAGGGCTTATCTGGAAACTGGTCAGGTGGATGTCGCCGAGGGCGCCCACGTTGGTCACGGAGCCGCTGGTGGTGTCCGTGTAGGCTTTCCAGCCCTGGACCACGTAGCCGTTGGGGTCCACCAGATAGCCGTTCTTGTTGAATTCGAAGTTGCCGGCCCGGGTGTAGTAGGTGGAGCCGCTGTTGGGATTGTTCACCATGAAGAACCCGCTTCCGCTGATGGCCAGGTCCGTGGCGTTGCCGGTGGACTGGAAGGCCCCCTGGGAGAAGTCCCCGTAGAGGCTGGCTATGTCCGTGCCCAGGCCCACCTGCCCGAAGGTGCTGCCGGTGGTGACGTTCTGGTAGAAGAAGTCCTCGAACTGGGTGGTGGTGCGCTTGAACCCCATGGTGCTCGAGTTGGCGAGGTTGTTGCCCACCACGGACATGGCCTGGCTGTGGGCGGTGAGGCCGGATATGCCGTCATACATGGCTGACATGAGGGACATGGCGGATCTCCTTTTTTGGGGGACGCTAGGCGTCGGTGTCGGTCACGCTGCTGATGTTGGAGAGGGCCACTTCGCGCCCGTCCTTGAGCGTGAGCTTGATGGTTCCGCTGGACACCGAGACGCCGCTGACCACGCCGGAGATCGTGGTGCTGGCCTTGACGTCGCTGTTGCTGGAATCCTTGCCCACGATGGCCAGGGAGTAGGTTCCGTCGTCCACGCTCTTGCCGTTGGAGTCCTTGCCGTCCCACTGGAAGTCGTAGGTGCCGGACTTCTTGGTGCCGATGTCCACGGTGCGCACCACGTCGCCCTGTGAGTCGTAGACGTAGGCCTTGACCGAGGTGGCGTCGGAACCAAGCGTGTAGGAGCACGAGGATGCGGACCCGCTCGAAACCGACAACGAATACCCCGAGGCCATGACCGTCTTGCCAATGTAGGCCGAGGCGCTGGTAGCGGTCTGGAGGGAGAGCGCCGAGAGTCCCGAGGTCAGGGTGGTGTTCATGTTAGTCAGCTGCTCCAGCATGGAGAACTGGGTCAGCTGGCCCACCATTTGGGTGGTGTCCATGGAGTTGAAGGGGTCCTGGGTCTGGAGCTGCGTCACCAGGATTTTCAGGAAGTCGTCCTGTCCCATGGATGTGGAGGACGAACTGCTGGAGCTGCTGCTCGAACTGCCGGAGCTGCTCGTCGCGCCAGTCTGGATGCTGTTTAAGTACGAAGTGGTGTCGAGCATGTCGATTGCCTCCTCTTTCGCTGCACGTTTCCCGTCATTTCCGCAGTGATGCGTTTCACTGCGGGGAATCTGCGACCGGGAATGCGAAGAAGACAATCGGCGTAAAATCTTTCTTTGCTTTGCGTCGCGTATCGAGTGCGTGTTCAATCAGATCAAGATGTTCAGTTTCCTCCGATGTTCAGGACATGCATTGCGAAACCGGAGAAGGACATGCCTCTCGAGGTCAGGGGCAGTCCCGAGGACGGCGGGCATCCCCGCCCCACAAGCGCCTTGCCGTTCTCCAGGCAGCCGTCGTCAGGCTCAATGGGTTCCGGGCACAACAGAGCCCGGAGTTCATCCACGGCCTTGCGGCACTTGGCGCACCGGCGGAAGTGCTCGCGCCAATGGGCCTCCTCCTCCCTGCTCTGGGCCTGGTCCAGGAAGGCGGCCATCTCGTTCATTCCAGGGCATTTCACGGCTTGATCCTCATGATCCCGAAAGCTACTGGAGTTCCGAGCCGTTTTTCAGGGCCTGCCAGCGTTCCTGCAGGCGTTCCAGGGCCTGCCACTGCAGGGAGCGGACTTCCCCGGAGGAGACGCCGAGCATTCCGGCCGCCTGATCCACTGAGCAGCCCTCGCCGTAGATCAGACGCAACACGCACTTCTGGGAGGGTGAGAACATCTCGTCCAATGCGTCCAGGTAGTACTGCGCCCCGGCCACATCCACGTTCATGGCCTTGAACACGTCGGAGATGGAGGACTTGGCGTAGTGCGCGTTACGCACGTAGTTGAGTGTGATTTCCCGGGACATCACCACGATGCAGGTCTGCACGGAGCACTTCTCACCGCCGTTGAAGTACGAAGGGTGTTCTATTTCGTCGACGAGTCTCTTCACGATGAGTCCCTTCACACGGACAACATCGTCTTCATACTCTCTTCCAGCATGTTTATTCAAACAGATGCGCACTACCTTGTCCACCATGTTCCAGGCATCGCGCGCCGTATTGCCGCTCACCATGAACACCTTCGACATGAGCTCTGTGGCGAAATCGAAATCGTAATTGACCTGCTGCATACGTCCCCTCCAAAGCATACGGAACTTCCATCCAGAATTTGAAACGATCAAGACGCCGATTGTCTTTTTCGCATTCCTGACTGGATATACGAGGGGGAAAACGCCGATCATCCACGGCCGGGAAAAGAAATGCGAAAAAGAGTGGGCTCGGGACCCGGAACCCGCGCGCACGCACGGTCCGCGGCGGCTCCACCGGTCGCCACGCCCACAAGGAACGCCCGCAATCCCCCCCTGCGGTCCACGGCATGGCTGGAACACGAGCGGTGGTCTGACTAATTTTCCGCACCCCCCTCAGCGAAGCCGCCTTCGCCTTGTGGTCCGGCGGGCAAGTAGGCTATGGCTGGGATCGTGAACCACGGCCCCCGGCCGTGGGTGTTTTTCCTGGATCGAGAAACCTGCGCCGGCCAAGCATCGAGCACGGGACCACGTCCGCTCGGCCGGGGAAATGCCAACGCTGACAACTCGGCTCCCTCCCGGAGGATGTTTCCGGAACGGACCACAACTGCAAGGTAGGGTGTAATGCCAACAGGCCAGAAGATATTTTTACTCGGCTTAGGTCTGTGCGTTTTGATCCTGGCGGCATATTTGTCGGGGAACGTCTACGTGGCGGCAGGACTGGCGGTGGCTGGGGCGGTGGTGTCCTGGTTCGTGGCCGCCTCCGTGCACACGCCTCTCGAACAACTGCGCGCGGGGCTTGCGCTGGTCAATTCGCGTAAGCGTGAATTCCTCCTGCGCGAAATAGCCGAGTGGCCCAAATACGGCGAACTGGCCGCCCTGGCCTCGGACGTGATCGGATTCAACATGCGTCGCCGCGAATTCTACCGGGGCGCGGTGCACGCGCTGGGCACCCCCTTCCTGATGTGCGACGAGAAAGGGCTCATCACCCACACCAGCCAGTCCCTGCTGGCCTTCCTGGGCAGGCCCGAGAAGGAAGTCCTGGGGCGCACCGTGGGCGAGGCGTTCTACAACCGCTCCGGAGCCTCCCACACCGAGGAGGTCATTCGGGACAAGGCCAAGCTGTCCGAGGAGTTCGAGATCACCCTTTGGAACGGTCGCGCCGCGTACGTCTGGATGCACATCGACTGCATCAAGACGGCGAGCGGCGAGGTTCTCGGGGCCGTCATGTCCATGGTGGACCTCACCGAATCAAAAAAGCAGCAGACCCAGATCGAGGAGTCGGGCAAGAAGATGATTCTGCTCGGCCAGGAGGTGAACGACCTTGCCCAACGGGTGGCCTCGGCCTCGGAAGAGCTCTCCGCCACCGCCGACGAGCAGGCGCGCGGAGCCACGCGGCAGAAACGCCAGTCGGAAACCGTGGCCACCGCCATGGAGGAGATGACCTCCACCGTCATGGAGGTGGCCAGGAACGCCTCCGTTTCCTCCCAATCCGCCACCGCCGCCAACGAGGCCGCGACCTCGGGCATGCGCAAGGTGGGCGAGGCCGTGGACGGCATCACCCGCGTGTCCGAATCCACCCGCACCCTGGGCCAGATGCTCGCCACCCTGGACGGCCAGGCCGGCGAGATCGGGCGCATCATCGGCGTCATCAACGACATCGCCGACCAGACCAACCTCCTGGCCCTGAACGCGGCCATCGAGGCCGCCCGTGCCGGTGAAGCCGGTCGCGGCTTCGCCGTGGTGGCCGACGAGGTGCGCAAGCTGGCCGAAAAGACCATGAACGCCACCAAGGAAGTGGGCGATTCCATCCGTTCCATCCAGGACGGCTCGCGCAGAAGCGTAGCCTCCATGCAGGAGACCGAACGCCACGTGGAGTCGAGCACCGGGTCGACGAACAAGGCGGGACAGGAACTCGAACAGATCAAGCAGCGCATCGACGACATGACCGGGCAGGTCGCCCAGATCGCCACGGCGGCCGAGCAGCAGTCCGCCGCTGCCGAAGAGATCAACCGCAGCATCGAGGACATCGCCACGGTTGCCTCCGAATCCGAAGAGGGGGCCGTGCAGACCGCCCAGGCCACACGGGAACTGGCCCAGCTCTCCCAGGAGCTCCTGACCCTCTCCCAGCAGTTCATGGGCGCGGGGAGCGACAAGAGCAAGCTGCGCGCCTCCAAGGGGGAGATGAAGGGCGTGCTTCCCAAGCTCATGCGGGATTTCCTCTGCCGCGAGCTCGATTCCGGCGTATGCGAAAGCATGCTCGAAGAGATGGGACGCCCCACCTTCCTGCCTGGGCAGAGCTATCCGGACCAGGTGCTCATGCAGATGGCCGAAATCGCCTCGCGCCACACGGGCAAGAGCGTCCGGGACATCTTCCTGGGGCTTGGCCGCTACACCGTCCCCCAGTTCCACAAGATGTACAAACGCTACTTCAAGATGGGCAATCTCAAGGAATTTTTCCTGACCATGAACGACACCCACGCCCAACTCACCAAGGACTTCCCGGGCATCCACCCGCCCCGCTTCACCTACGAGGACCAGGGGGGCAGGCTGATCATGACCTACCATTCCAAGCGCGGCTACGGGGACTACTATGAAGGCATCCTGAAGGGCGCGGCCGAATTCTTCCGGGAACCGGTGAGCATCACGGTGACACCGGAACGGGACGGCTCGGCCAGGGCGGAAATCGTCTTCAAGGGAGCCAAGGCCCTGGCGGCCTAGCCCCATTAACCGGGAATCAACAGGCACAGACGGCTGCACATCATGACGTTTACGCGCATCAGGCCCTGTCCGGCTTTCATATTCGCCGTCTGTGCCCTGCTCCTCCTGGCAGTGGCCGGCGCCGCGTCCGCCCTGGAGACGGCCCAGGTGCCCCTGGCCGACAGAATCCCGGACGGCAGGCGGATCGGATACTGGCTTCAGGTGCGGGTCGCTGGCGGAGAACCAGTGATGCTGCTTCTGGACACGGGATCGAAAGGTCTGATGATCATGTCGGACCGTCTCGGCAAGCAGGGGATCACGAGGACCGGGCGGCGGGTGAAGCAGGGTTTTCTGGACGGGACGATCTTCGACGGCGAGGTCGTCAAGGCGCCGGTCAGCTTCGGCCCGGTCGCGTCGGCCGGGCCGGTGTTCCTGCTCGCGGTGGACCGCGCCACCTGCGCCAAGAACAAGCCCGACTGCCCGGCCAAGAACCTTCGGTCCGCGGGCTTCGGCGGCATCATCGGCGTGGGTCTGGGCGACATCAGCACTCTGGACAACCCCCTGGCAGAGCTCCCTTCCCCGCTTTCCAACGGCTTCATCATTCGTGGCGGCCGCAATGGAAAACCGTCCAGCCTGACGCTCGGGCTCACGCCGGAGAACCGGCAGGGGTTCACTATGTTTCCCATGCCCCGCATGGCCCTGACCTTGAACTGGAAGGACGCGTTCTTCAAATACAACGCCATAAACGCGTGCATTTCAGTGGGAGAGGCCGGGCAGGCCAGGCAGTGCTGCAAGATCCTCTTCGATTCGGGGAGTTCCATGAACCTGCTGGAGACGCACTCGCTTCCGGCCCCGGGCCTGCTGCTCCAGAACGGCGTATTGCGGCCAGGCTCTAAAATCGACATCCAGGCGCAAGGCATGGCGCCCATCGCGGCGACGGCCGAAACGGCGCCCTGGTCCGGCCTGACGCGCGTCGTCCAGGGCAGCGAAGACAAATGCATCCTGGGTGCGGGATACTTCCAGATCCTGGATTTCCTCTACGACCTCAAGAACAACGCCATCGGCATCCGCCCCGCCCGCTAAGGCATCAGCGACCGGCTATCCGGTACGCTGACGGCCGCGCAACGCTTTGCAAACCGCCCTCCCTGGCGCTATGAAGCACGGACCGCCAACGCGGCAATCACGCAAGGACCTTCGACATGAGCGATTCCACATCTCTGGATACGATCAATTCCCTGCTCGCAAGCCTTGGCCTCAAGGTCACGCACGCCATCGACGACATCTATTTCGTCGAGCACAACCTTTTCCTGGTCATAGACGCCAAGGACGACGCGCTCCTCCTCTTGTGCTTCAACCGCGAATGCCCGCCGGACAAAGCCGCGCTGGCCGCGCTCACCCTTTACGCGCGGGCGGAGGAACTGGGTCTGGATCTGGGACTCTCGGGATCGTACGTGCTCGAGGAGATGCCGGGGCAGGAAATCAAGCTCCACTTCCACCCCCAGCAGACCGTCAAGGAAGACCACGGCAGCAACGGCATGACGCACTGACCGGCCGTTGGAAACAGTGGAGTCAGGTCCGGGGCTTGAATGCGGGGAGAGATAATTCCTTGTCGATGGCGTCCGGGTCCAGCGAGTGGTAACGGACGATATTTCGAAGATGGAAGAAGGCCTTCTCGTCCATGCTCTCGAAATCCAGCGCCAACCCCTTCTCGTCGTTGCGGATCATTCGGGCTTCGATGGTGAAGGAGATGGACCGCGAAAGCACGATGGTGACGCTGCAGTCCTTGATGCACTCGATGCGATGGTCTGGCTCGCAGAGCATGCCCTTGAGGCTCAGGTTCCGCACTTTCACGTTGTGCTTCTCGATCCCGCCGCACGACACCACCGCATCGAATCCGGTATCGACACGGCTGCGTTTCCGCTTGTTCAACGTCATGCCCTCCTCCCGATACCGTCGTTCGCTTCCAATCGGGTCCTCCAACGCAGGAATAACGCTAGCAAAAAATCGAATGTTCGAAAACGTTGGAATTCCCTCGCCGTCCATTCGGATTTCTTGACCAGACCTCGGGATCGCGCATAGAATTGAAAGCAATTCCGATGTGGCCGGCCCAACCATAGCATGCCTCGGGCCGAAGTCCACCCGGAACTGACGGCGCCCTTGCGCGAGACATGACATGAAACCGGACGCCGCCATCAGCCGACCTTCTTGGAGCCGGCGCGTGCGCCAGCCAATCTCATTCCGGGAGGGACAATTCATGAGCATCAAACGCAGAACCGTCCTCGGCCTCGCCGCAGCCTTGCCCGTGCTGGCCACGGGCACCGCCTTCGCCCAGCAGGCCAAGGGCATGGACGCCCTCGAATGCATCCAGACCAGGCGCTCCATGCGCAAGTACCTGGACAAGCCCGTGAGCGACGACCTGATCAAACAGGTCCTGGAAGCGGCCATGCTGGCCCCCTCCGCCCACAACGAGCAGCCCTGGCATTTCGTGGTGGTCAAGAACCGCGACAAGCTGAAGGCGTTCACCCAGGCCGGTTCGAAGCCCGCCGAGGGCGCCGCCGCGGGCATCCTGGTCTGCGGAGAGCCGGGTATCGCCAAGGCCCAGGGAACCTGGCCCCTTGACTGCTCCGCCGCCACCCAGAACCTGCTCCTGGCCGCCAATGCCTTGGGCCTGGGCGGCGTCTGGACCGTGGCCTACCCCGACGAGGACCGCATGGCCAAATACCGCACCCTGCTCTCCATCCCGCAGACCATCATGCCCTTTGCCTTCGTCTGCCTGGGCTGGCCCGAAAAGCCGGGCTGGAAGGAAACCACTCGTATCAAGCCCGAAAGGATCAAGCAGGAAACCTGGTCCTGATTTCAAGCGGATTCAGAGGCCGTCCGGTCCAACCGTGACGGCCTCTGAATCCGCCGAGACTGTCGCCAAGCTTCGGATTTCTCTCTGCGCCCAGACAACAATTTCCGGTATCGTCGGAGGTGGCCATGCGTTGGTTTTCATCCCTTCGATTTCTCGCCGTAGCGGCAGGTGCGGCCGCCCTTGCCGGCCCCCTTCTCATGCTGGCCACAGTCTCCTTGACGTGGCTTTTCTTCGCGCTCTCCCTGGCCGCGACCGGGCTGATCTGGCTTTCTCACCTCCGCACGGCAGCCGCGCTGAAATCCTTCGAGCCGTTCCTGGACGCCCTGTCCAAGGGCGACTACCAGGCCGAACCGCCATCCCCCGCCGTCCCCGAGTTCGCGTCCCTGGCCTCCAAGCTGAGCACCGCCACCGGGAACCTCAAGAAAGACCTCGGCCTGGCCCGGTCCGTGGTGCAGGGTTTCCCCCTGCCCATGCTCACAGTGGACCACGACGCCCGCATCACCCATATCAACCAGCCCGCGCTGGATATGCTCCAGGTCCCCGGCCAGGCTGCCGGCTGGCTGGGCCGCAAGGCCGGCGAATTCTTCTACCAGGACTCCTCCCGCGACACCAACGTGGCCAAGGTCATGCGCGAACCCCAGGACGCCATCACCGGCGAAACGGTGCTCACCGGCCGCCAGGGGCGCGAGGTCACCCTCCAGGCGGACCGGCGCAAGCTCTACGATCTCGACGGCCGGCTCATCGGCGGCCTGTGCGTCTACAGCGACCTCACCGCAGTACGCGCCAATGAGAAACTCGCCCTTGAACGCGCCGAAAGCATGTTGAACGCAGCCAGGGAAATGGAAGGCATCACGCGGGGGCTGCTCAGCGCGAGCGAAAGCCTGGACCGGGAGATAACCCAGGTGGCAAGCGGAGCGCGCGAACAGGGACGGCGGACCAACGAAGCCGCGATGGCGGTCAAGGACCTTCACGACGCAGCGGCCCAGGTGACCGCTTACGCCGAGGAGGCGTCGGCAGAGGCCTTGAAAACGCAGACGCAAGCCCAGCAGGGATTCCAGGTGGTCGAACAGTCCATGGAGTCCATCAATCTCGTGGACAGCAACGCCAAAGACCTGGCGGCCAGCATGTCCACGCTGTCAGCGCGCACGGATTCCATCGGGCGCATCCTGGACATGATCTCGGACATAGCGGACCAGACCAACCTCCTGGCCCTCAACGCCGCCATCGAGGCCGCCCGCGCCGGTGACGCCGGGCGCGGCTTCGCCGTGGTGGCGGACGAAGTACGCAAGCTGGCCGAAAAAACCATGACCGCCACCCGAGAAGTGGGCGAAAGCATTGGCGACATTCAAGAGATGGCCACGATCAACCTGGAAAGGATGCACTCGACCGGGGAGCTCATCGCCCAGAGCACCAAGCTGGCGGCGGAATCAGGCCAGGCCTTGGCGGGCATCGTGGAGATGGCTCGCGCAAACGCCGATCGGGCCCAGGAAATCGCGGCGGCCGTGGACGTCCAATCCCAAGGCGCCCAATTGGCGGCGTCGGAAATGGAAGAGGTCCGCCGCATTGCCGACCAGGCCTCGGGCGGCATGGACAATGCGGCCCAAGCCGTGCACGAACTGGCAGGCACGGCCGGCTCGCTCTCATTGCTCGTGGAAAGACTCGGCGGAGAGTAAGAGCAAGAGGCCTCCGGCGTCCAGAGAGGGCGCCGCCCTCTCTGGACTCTCCCGCCAGGGAACTTCGTTCCCTGGACCCGTTATAGCTTCGCGTCGAACGCGTTATTCTCGCGTTCTGGAGTCAAAAAATGACGCCGCCCTGTCGGCCGGTCTTCCGGCCGACAGGGCGGCGTTTATTGCAGGGTCCAGGGGGATGATCCCCCTGGCGGGTCAAGGGCGGAGCCCTTGCGGGGTTCGGGGCAAAGCCCCGCCTCCCCTCTTCCCGCCTTCGTTACTTGGGGTCGCGGCGGCCGATGCAGAAATAGGCGAAGCCCATTTCGCCCAGCAGGCTCGGCGAGTACAGGTTGCGGCCGTCGAAGATCAGGGGAGCCTTGAGGCTCTTCTTGATGCGGTCGAAGTCCGGGTTGCGGAACTGGTTCCACTCGGTGACCACGGCCAGGGCGGTGGCGCCTTCCAGCACGGCGTACTGCTCGTCCACCACCTCGACCAGCTCGTTGCCTTCGAACTCCTTGCGGGTGTTGGGCCCGGCGACGGGGTCGAAGCAGCGAATCTTCATGCCCTTGGCGGTAAGGTCGCGGATGAGCTCGAACGCGGCGGCTTCGCGCACGTCGTCGGTGTTGGCCTTGAAGGCCAGGCCCCAGATGGCCAGGGTCTTGCCCTTCACGCCGCCCTGCGGCTCGAAGTAGTTCAGGACCTTGCGCGAGAGCACATGCTTCTGGCGGTTGTTCACTTCATCCACGGAGGCGAGCAGCTGGGGCTCGAACTCGTACTGGCGCGAGGTGTCGATGAGCGCCTTGACGTCCTTGGGGAAGCAGGAGCCGCCGTAGCCCATGCCGGGGTAGATGAACTGGTAGCCGATGCGGCTGTCGGAGCCGATGCCCATGCGCACGTCGCGCACGTCGGCGCCCACGCGCTCGCAGATGTTGGAGATCTCGTTGATGAAGGATATCTTGGTGGCCAGCATGCAGTTGGCGGCGTACTTGGTCATTTCGGCAGAGCGCACGCTCATGACGATGACCTTGTCGCGGCTGCGGGCGAAGGGTCCGTAGAGGGCCTTCAAGAGCTCGGCGGTACGGACGTTCTCGGTGCCGACGACCACGCGGTCGGGCTTGAGAAAGTCGCTGACGGCGTCGCCTTCCTTGAGGAACTCGGGGTTGGAGACCACATCGTATTCGATGGAGACATTCCGGGCCTTGAGCTCTTCGCCGATGATGGCGCGCATCTTGTCGGCGGTGCCCACTGGCACGGTGGATTTGTCGACCACGATCTTATAGTCGGTCATGTTCTGACCGATTTCCTTGCCGACCTGGTAGACGTAGCTCAGGTCGCAGGAACCGTCGGCCTTGGAGGGGGTGCCGACGCACACGAACACGAACAGCGCGCCTTCCATGCCTTCGGCGATGGAGGTGGTGAACTTCAGGCGGCCCTGCTCGGTATTGCGCTTGACGATCTCGTCCAGGCCGGGCTCGTAGATGTGCACCTTGCCGTTGCGCAGGTTCTCGACAACCTTGGGGTTGATGTCCACGCAGCAGACGTCGTTGCCCATCTCGGCGAAACAAGCGGCGCTCACGAGGCCGACATAACCAGTTCCAACTATGCACAGGTTCATAATCCGCGCATCTCCGTTCTTTTAGGTTGAGGCCCTCAAATTGGGCAGCCTCCGATACGAGCGTCGGGAAGGTTTGTCAACAGGCAACTTGAATATGGAAGGCGCAGGCGATATGGGATACATTTTCCAAGAGATTGCAAGGAGCTTTTCCATGCCCATATTGGCCGTCAACGTTGATCACGTCGCCACGCTGCGCCAGGCCAGGCTCGGTCGGGAACCTGAACCGGTCACGGCCGCGCACCTGGCCGAGATGGCCGGAGCCCGGGCCATCATCGTCCACCTGCGCGAGGACCGCCGCCACATCCAGGACCGCGACGTGGCGCTTCTGCGCCAGATGCTCAAGACCCGGCTGCACCTGGAGATGGCCGCCACCCCCGAGATGCACCGCCTGGCCCTGGGGATAAAGCCGGACATGGTCTGCCTGGTGCCGGAAAAGCGCCAGGAGCTGACCACCGAGGGCGGGCTCAACTGCGTGGGGCGCGAGGAGGAGCTGGCGAAGTTCCTGGCCCCGCTGCACGATACGGGCATCGGCTCGAGCCTGTTCATCGACGCGGACCCGGACCAGATCAGGGCCGCCAAAGACGCCGGGGCGCAGTACATCGAGATACACACCGGGGCCTATGCCGACGCGCCTACCCCCAAGGACCAACAGCGCGAGCTGGCCAAAGTGGTCGAAGGCATCCGCCTGGGGCGCGAGCTAGGGCTCAAGGTGAACTTGGGCCACGGGCTCAACTACGACAACGTCTGGGCCTTCGCCAAGGTGCCGGGCGTGAGCGAGTATTCCATCGGCCACAGCATCATCTCGCGCGCGGTGCTCACAGGCATCACCGAAGCGGTGGAGAAGATGGCCGGGATCATCCGGGGATTCGTGGACTAAACGGGTTAATGTGCGGGGGGTCGACGGGGGGAAGCCTCCGGCGGCCAAAGGGCTTCGCCCTTTGGAATCCCGTTTATGGGATGTGACCATGATAGTCGGCCTGGGCATGGACGTGACCGAACTGGACCGCATCGCCAAGGTGTACGAGCGCCACGGCGAGCGCTTCCTCGAAAAGATATTGACCCCGGCGGAGCGCGCGGCCATGCCCGCCAAGGCCGTGCCCTTCCTGGCGGCTCGTTTCGCGGCCAAGGAGGCCGGGGCCAAGGCCCTGGGCACGGGATTTCGCGGCGGCGTATGGTATAAGGAAATAGAGGTGACCGCCGACGCCCTGGGCAAGCCGCGCGTGCTCTTCCACGGCCACGCCCGCGAGCGGGCCATGTCCCTTGGCGTGACGCACACGCATGTCAGCCTGACCCACGGCCGCGACGTTGCCGCCGCCGTGGTGGTGCTGGAGGCCCCGTGATCGACACCCTGCTCTTCTCTCCACTGCTCACCCCGGCGGAAATGAACGCCTGGGACAAGGCTGCCGCGCACATGGGCCTGGCTACGGCCATGCTCATGGAGAACGCCAGCCGCGAGGCCCTGCACGCCCTGGAAGACAAGCTCGGGGACCTGCGCGGCAAGACCGTCCTGTGTTTCGCCGGCCCCGGCAACAACGGCGGCGACGCCGTGGCCCTGGCTCGGCACCTGCACGACGCCGGGGCTGAGGTGACGCTCCTGCTCACCCGCCCGGCCAAGAACTTCGCCGGGGCTCCAGGCTTCCACCTGCGCCTGGCCAAACGGGCGGGCGTGGCCGTGCGCCAGATCGGACGCGGGAAAACCGCCCCCGGGGCCGATGCGTCCGGTTCGGTTCAGGCGGCGCTGCCCGGCCTCGGGATGGACGCGTTCGGCGGTGCGGCTCCGGACATCGTGGTGGACGGCCTGTTAGGGACCGGGCTCGCGGGCGAGCCGCGCCCCGAATACGCCGCCCTCATCGACATGGTGAACCGCCTGGGCGAGCGCGCCTTCGTGCTGGCCCTGGACATCCCCTCCGGGCTTTCCGGGCTCACCGGCAATCCGTCAGGATCCACAGTGATCGCAAGCATGACCGTCACCTTCGAGGCCGCCAAGCTGGGCCTGTGCCTGCCCCAGGCCTCGGAATACGTGGGCGAGCTCGTGGTGCGCAAGATCGGCATCCCGCGCGCCGTGCAGGAGGCCCATCCCCCGGCCCAGCACCTGATGACCCCGGGACTGGCGCTCATGCTGCCCGGGCTCGATCCGTCCATGCACAAGGGCGCGGCGGGAAGGCTGCTGATCGCGGGAGGCTCCCCAGGGCTCACCGGCGCTCCGCTTCTGGCCGCCATGGGGGCGCTGCGGGCCGGTGCGGGCCTGGTAACCGTTGCCTGCCCCCGGGGCATCGAGCCCACGCTCAAGTCCGGCAACCCGGACGTCATGACCATGCCGCTGGGCGAAGGCGACCACTGGAACGCGGACATGGGCCGCATCCTGAAAGAGCGCCTGGGCCAGTTCGACGCCATTGTCCTGGGGCCTGGCCTTGGGCGCGACGAGGGCGCGAAAGCCTTCCTTGCCGCCTTGGGCACGGAGCTTCCGCCCTGCGTGTGGGACGCCGACGCCCTGTACTGGCTGGCCGCCGATCCCCGGCCGATTCAGAACGCCGTGGCCACGCCCCATCCCGGCGAGGCGGCCCGGCTGCTGGGCGTCTCCATCGAAGAGGTGGAGCGCGACCGCATGGCCTCGGTCCGCAAGCTGGCGGAGCTCACGGGAGCCGCCGTGGTCCTCAAGGGGCCCGCCTCGGCCGTCTGCCAGGGTGGTGAACAGGGGGGACAGGTGTTCGTCTCGCCCTTCGCCGAGCCCAACTTGGCCGTGGGCGGTTCCGGCGACGTGCTGGCCGGTGTCGCCGGAAGCCTTTTGGCTCGTGATCTTTCCCCGCTGCTGGCCGCCTGCCTGGGGGTGTATTGGCACGGACTCGCCGGACGACTGGTGTCCGGCGATTTCCCCTACCGGGGAAATCTGGCCTCCGAGATCGTCCAGGCCCTGCCCCGCGCCCTTACGGAGTGGCTCGAAGCCGAAAGCTGAAGGCGTCATGGCCTACAATGCGCTTCCGGCATCGGCGCCGGATGCCTGGCCGGAACACGCGGCCCGCCGCCTTCCCCGCCTTTCAGGTCGTGCACCGCGGGCATGGCGGGCGTTTTCGGCATCGCGCGCCTCGCCTTGCCCCCTCCTCAAACGTCACCTTTCACAAGCTGACGGCCTTGTGCGCCGTCGCAGGCGGGTTCCGCCACGAACTGAGTTATCAATTTCACAATCCTCCCCAATTCCTTGATCGAGCCCTCACCGATAGCTAGTCTAAATTTCGCGGAGCATCATGATTTCGGCTGGCGGGTTCGCATGGCGGAAATACTGCCGTATGCCCGAAAGACCGACAACCAGTTCATAAGGAGAGCCCCTCATGACGACGTACAAGGAAATGCAGGAAGTGCTGATGCGGGAATTGCGGTTGTACCACTACCCCATCGCCGTCAAATTCTTCTACGATCAGGCGGAATTGGACCATTTCCAGAACAACGCGCCTGAAATCGTCACGCCGGCCAAGCCCATGACGTTTTGCCAGTGGGAAATCGGCGCGCGCATGAAGGGTCAGATCGTCTACTCCGGCATCGAGGGCCTTGGTTGCGCCAACGCCAAGTACAGCTTCGGCTGGAAGGGCCTGGACGAAGGCGAGATCAAGGGCCACGCAAAATACACCCGCGACCTGGCCCAGGCCGAGCGTTTCGTCACATCCAAGTCCCGCCTCAAGGAAGGGCTGCTGGGCATAGCCGTGGCTCCGCTCGGCAGCATCGACGGACTCTACGAGCCCGACACCGTGCATTTCTACTGCGACAACATGCAGGCGTACCACCTGGCCGTGGACTACATGGCCGCCACGGACACCCACCCGTTGCGCCCGAGCATCACCATGAACTCGTCCGCCTGCGGCGGCAACGTCTTCACCCTGCAGGAGCAGGAATTCAACATGCTCCCGGCCTGCTCCGGCAGCTACAACGCGGGCAAGACCGAACGCGGAGAGATCAACGTGATCATCCCCGGCAAGAAATTCAAGGCGGTCTTCGACCGGCTCCAGGAGCGCATCAACGCCGGGAGCAGTTCCATCACCCGGCCCGGCGACGGCTTCCCCGGAGCGGACATCTGCAAGAACTGCCCCCTCATCATCTTCAAGAAAAACTAGTTCTTCTCCCCGGCCCCCGGAATCCGCTTTCCGGGGGCCGGGGGACAAGCCGCCGGGCAGGGTCCGGACCAATCCAATCCTGGTGTCGAGCGGGTGGAAAGTATCCGACATTCCCGGCCATACAAAGCTCTTGCCTTCCACAAACCCGGTGACTATCTTTTGCGGAGCATGGCAGTCAGCACGCCTACCTCGGTTACGCGATCGGCCGCTCGTTGCGCCGCGACGCTCCTGGCGCTGGCCTGCCTCTTCCTGGCCGGCTGCAAGGACCAGGAAACGGCCCTCAAGGTGGACTTCGACAAGCGGCGGGAACTTTCGCACCACGTGCCCCAAGAGGGGCTGACGTACGCGTACCTGCCCCAGTATTCCCATCCCATCTCCTACGCCCGGCACCATCAGCTGGTGGCCTACCTGAGCAAGGCTACCGGCCTCCCCATACGGCAGGTCTTCCCGGCCACTTTCGATGAACATATCGCCATGGTGCGGCGCGGTGAGATCGACATCTCCTACGTCAATCCGTTCGTCTTCCTGAAAATGGCCTCCAACGGGGCCTTCGCCTTCGCACGTGTAATCGAACCCAGCGGCTCCCCCGAGTTTCGGGGAGAGATCATCGTTCGGGCGAACAATCCCTCCATCAAGACCCTCCAGGACTGCCGCGGCAAGCGGCTCATTGCCGTGGATCCCTCCTCCGCCGGCGGCTTCCTCTTTCCCATGGGGCTGTTCCTGGACAATGGGGTGAAGATGTCCGACTTCTCTGAAGTCACTTTCCCTCCCGGCCCGGGCGGCAAGCAGGAAAAGGTCGTCCTGGCCGTGCACGCCGGGCTCTCCGACGTGGGCATGGTACGCGATGGGACCCTGAAGCTCCTGGCCAACCGCATCGACATCTCGACCATCTCCGTCCTGGGCGCCTCCCAGGCGTACCCGGGCTGGCTCTTCGTCGCGCGCCAAGGCCTGCCCCCGGATGTGGTCCAGTCCATCTCAAAGGCCTTGCTGGCCCTGTCCATGGACGATCCCGGACAAGCACCCATCCTTGAAGCGGCGCACATTCAGGCCGTGATTCCGGCACGCAATGAAGACTACGACCCCGTGCGCGAACTGGTGGCGCGCGTCGGCGCGGACAGTCCCCAATAATCGGGACGGGCTCGCAATGGGAACGCACATGAAGCGTCTGGCTTGGCTTCCTCCGCTCAATCCGACCCGCCGCCTGTCCTTTGCCACCAAGTTGGGCCTGGGCATCAGCGCCATCGTGCTCTTCGTCTCCGTGGCCATGACGGCCACCTTCTACGAAATGGCCTCGCGCTCCCTCACAGGCGAAGCCAAGAAATGGGGGCGCGTGCTCTGCGAAAACCTGGCCCTGCGCAGCCGCGACGCCCTGCTGGCCCAGGACCTGTTGCGCATCAAGAACCATCTGGACGAGCTCAAAAGCGCCGGCAACGACGTGGTCTACGCCTTCGTCATGGACGACGAGGGTCACGTGTTGGCCCACACCTTCCCTGGCGGGTTCCCGGTGGATCTCCCCGCGGCCAACCCTCTGGGCCCCAAGAACGATCTTCGCATCCAGCTCATCGATACCGGCTCCATGCTGGTTTACGATTTCGCTGCTCCGGTGGTGGTGGCCGACAACCGCCTGGGCGTGGTCCGGGTGGGGCTGGCCAAGTCCGGGGTGGTGGAGGACGTCGTCAGCGCCCTCATCGACCCTGTGGTCAACGTCTCCTTCCTGACCATGATCCTGGCGGTGGTCCTGGCTACGGTGTACGCCCGGCGGGTCACCCGGCGCATCAACTTCCTGCGGGAGCACGCCGCCTCGGTGGTGGCCGGCTATCTCGACCCGCCGGACAGCGCGCCCGACGTCCCGCCGCAGCCTTCCCTGGAGAGCTCCGGGGACGAAATCCAGCAGTTGAGCGAAACTTTCAATGTCATGACCCATACCCTGCGGCTGCACCTGGACGAACTGCACGCCGCCCAACGCGAGCTCACCCGGCAAAAAGAGCTCATGCGCACCATTCTGGACTCCACCCCGGACTATGTGGCCCTGCAGGACCGCGACCACCGCTACATGGCCGTGAACAAGGCGCTTGCGGAAGACCTGGGCCATCCCGAGGCGGCCATCGTGGGCCGCCTCGACGAAGCCTTCCTTCCCGAGGCCGAGGCCCTGCGCAACCGCGAAGCGCTGGACCGCATCCTGAGCACCGGACTGCGCGAGGAAGAGGAGATCCAGGTCCGCCGCGATGGGGCACTCCACTGGCTGCACGTGGTACGCGTCCCGGTCAAGGACGAACGGGACGAGGTGGTGGCAGTGGTCCGCTCGGCCCACGACGTCACCCAGCTCAAGAGTTACCAGGACCAGCTCATCCAGGCCCAGAAGATGGAATCGCTGGGCAAGCTGGCCGGGGGCGTGGCTCACGAGATCAACACCCCGCTGGGAGTCATCCTGGGCTATGCCCAGCTCCTGCAGGAGGACGTGCCGCCGGGCTCCTCCCTGCACGCCGACCTCGAGATCATCGAGAAGCAGGCCAAGGTGTGCCGCAAGATCGTGGCCGACCTGCTGGGCTTTTCCCGCCAGGCCGACTGCGCCAAGATGGAGATGTGCTTCAACAACTCCATCCTGGAGGCGGTGACCCTGGTCCGGCACACCTTCCGGCTGGACCATGTGGAAATCCTGACCCGCCTTGACGAGCACCATCCCATCATCTACGGCGATCCCGAGAAGCTCAAACAGGTCTGGATCAACCTGCTGAACAACGCCCGCGACGCCATGCCCCGGGGCGGCGTCATCCGGGTGTCCTCCCGGCTGGAACGCGATCGCGGAGTGGTGTTGGTCACTTTCTCCGACTCCGGGGAGGGCATCCCCGCGGAAAACCTGCCACGTATCTTCGATCCCTTCTTCAGCACCAAGGGCGTGGGAGAAGGCACCGGTCTTGGCCTGGCGGTCTCTTTCGGCATCATCAAGGACCACGGCGGGGCCATCGCGGTGAGCAGTCCCGTTCCGGGAGACGAGGGGGACGAAGGCCGCGATGCGGACGCTGCGGGACCGGGCTCGCAGTTTGTCGTCGAGCTGCCCCTGGACCATTCCGACAAAGCGTATCCGGAAGGACCGGCCCTGCTGTCCTGAGTCCCGCTACTGCAAGGAGCATTCATGGCGAACATCATGGTTCTCGACGACGTGGCCGACGCTGGCACCCTCATCAAGCGCATCCTGGAACGCAAGGGCCACGCGGTGACGAGCTTCACCGAGGAGGAGCAGGCCCTGGCGCATGCGGCCAAACAACGCCCCGACCTGGCCATCCTGGACATCAAGCTCAAGAAGATGACCGGGGTGGAGGTGCTGGACGAACTCAAGAAGATCGACGCCGGCATCAGGGTGATCATGCTCACCGGCTACCCCACCCTGGAGACGGCCCGCGAGAGCGTTCGTCTGGGCGCGGACGAATACTGCGTCAAGCCGATCGACAAGGACGAACTGGAAACCAAAGTGGCGGAAGTGCTCGCCAGGTAGGCGAGAGGAACGCACTGCGAAAGCGGGCCGACCATGACGCGGACCTGCAGGAGAATAAAGCCATGACGGGGCGGACGTGCTGAACCGGGAACTGCTCAAGCACTGGACCTATCAGGTCTTCGCCCCGGGGACGCTGCTCAGGGTCCGATACGAGGCATTCCGCGAACTGCTGGCCCTGGACGAGACCTGCCTGGAACGCATCGCCGAACTGGAGGACATCCACTACGGCCGCCGTGCCGTGGACTGGACGCGGGTAGTCTTTCTGGTCCAGGAGCTCGAGGGCCTTGGGCGGGGCCTCGTGGCCGCCCTGACCAGCCTCACGCCCACCAAGGGTGTGTCCCTGCTGGAATATTTCCGGAAAATCTCCTTCTACCTGAAGCTGGCGGTGGACATCCCTCCGCCTGACGCCTCGCCGCCCTTTACGCTGCTCCTGGACCGGCGGGAAGCCGACGTTGCCCGATTGGGCGGCAAGGCCGCCAACCTGGCCCGGGCCATGAACCTCCCGGAGCTGCCCGTGCCGCAGGGCTTCGTGATCACGCCCGGCGCCTTCCATTATTTCCTGGAGTCCAACAACCTGCGCGCACCGCTGGACGAACACCTGCGGCGGCTCGACCTGAACGATCCCGAAGGAATGGAAGCTGGCAGCATGGCTCTCCAGGCGCTGATCCAGGAGGCGGAGATTCCCGCCGCCGTCCTGGAGGAGATACGCCAGGCCCAGGCCGGGCTTCCCGACCCTGACGCCCCCCTGGCCGTGCGTTCTAGCGCCGTGGCCGAGGACGCCGCGAACTCCTTCGCCGGCCAGTACGACAGTTTCCTGAACGTCCCCCCCGCCGATCTGGCCGACTCCTGGCGGCGGGTGATCATAGGCAAATATTCCCCGCGCGCCCTGACCTATCGCATTCTCACCGGCCTCTCGGACATGGAGACGCCCATGGCCGTGCTGGTCATGCCCATGGTGGACGCCGCCTACGCGGGCGTCTGCTACACCCGGGACACCGACCGCTCGGCCAGCCTGTGCGGCATGACGGCCCTCTACGCCGTTCCGGGCCTGGGCGAGAACCTTGTCAGCGGCCGGGTTTCCCCCGGAGTCTTCTGCGTCGACGCCGAGGGTTCTCCGGCCCTGCCGCCTGAGATCCTGCAGCGCCCCCCCGGATTCGCCGGGCTGCCCGACGAGACGGTGCGGCGCCTGGCCCGCCTGGCCCGGCAGTTGGAGAAGTTCTTCGGATGCCCCCAGGACGTGGAATGGGCCGTGGACCGCGGCGGCAAGGCGTGGATTCTCCAATCGCGCCCCATGCAGCGGGGGCGGACCGCGCCTGCTGCCTTCCTGCCGGAACAGCTCCCCAAAGCGCTGCTGACGGGCGGCCTCAGCGTCTCGCCCGGAGCCGCCAGCGGCCCGGTGGTCCATGCCCGCACGGAGGCAGCCATCCGCGAGGCCCCTTCCGGAGCCATCCTGGTCACCGAGGCCATGCCGCCCTCGCTGGTGCAGGCCATGGGGCGGGTAGCCGGGGTGATCAGCCGGCGGGGAAGCCGGGCCTCGCACTTCGCCTCAGTGGCCCGGGAGTTCGGACTCCCGGTCATCGTGGGCGGGGCGACGGTCTTCGACGACCTCACCGAGGGCGATGTCGTCACCCTGGACGCCGCGCACGGCCAGGTCTTCCCTGGTCGATTGGAGGCCGTGCTGGAGGCCGCGCGGCCGCCCCGCAAGTCCCTGGCGGCCGCAGCCCAGGCCCGCCTGGAAAAACTCCTGCCCCATGTGGCCAGCCTTGGCCTCACCGATCCCCGGTCCCCCGACTTCCGGCCGGAGGGCTGCCGTTCGGTGCACGACGTGGTGCGCTACGCCCACGAGACAGCGGTGCAGGAGATGTTCTCCCTGGTGGGCAAATCCGCCCGGGGCATGGCCCGCGCCAAGAAGCTGAAAACCAAGCTGCCCCTGACCATGTACGTGCTGGACCTGGGCCAAGGACTCTTCCCCGCCGCCCGCGACAAGGCCGAGATCCTGCCCGACGACATCACCTCCACCCCCATGTGGGCCCTGTGGTGGGGGCTTTCCAGCGCGCCCACGTCCTCCCTGCCCATGGCCGACTGGGAGGCCCTGGACCGCCACAGCGCCGGGGTCATGCTCGACGACAGGCTCCTGGGCAGTTTCGCTGTCATCGACGGCGCCTACGCCCACCTCATGCTGCGGTTCGGCTACCATTTCTGCGTGGTTGACGCCCTGTGCGAGCAGAATGGGGAGAAAAACCATGTGGCCATACGCTTCAAGGGCGGCGGCGGCCAGTACCATCAACGGCTGCTGCGGCTGGAGTTTCTGCGCCTGGTGCTGGAGGACCAGGGTTTTCGGGTCACGATCATGGGCGACCTTTTCGAGGGCATGTTGACCGGCCTGGACTGCAACACCCTGCGGCGGCGGCTCGTGGTGCTGGGGCGCCTGCTGATGGACACGAGGCTGATGGATATCCGGATCGAAACCCCGGAGCAGGCCCGGGACCAGGCCAGACGGTTCCTGGACGCCGTCCTGGAGCGGGAGGCGTAAATCGCATGCCTGACCGGCAGCCATCCCTGGTCTGGGTCACGGATCAGCTGGCCGTTGGAGCAGCCCCGCTCTCCTACCGCCAGCTGGCCGAGCTGCATGACCAGGGTGTCACGGCCATCCTCAATCTTTGCGGGGAGTTTTGCGATCTTCACGAGATCGAGCGGGACCACGGTTTCGAAGTCCGCCACCTCCCCATCCCTGACGAAGAGGCCCCGAACATGGCCGCCCTGGAAGAGGCCCTGGCCTGGCTGGACGAGGCCGTATACCTCGGTAAGAAGATATTCATCCATTGCCGCCACGGCATCGGCCGCACCGGCACCGTGCTCAATGCCTACCTTTTGCGCCGGGGGCTGGGGCACAAGGCGGCGGCCAGGCTACTGGCCAAGCTGCGCAGCAAGCCCGCCAATTTCTGCCAGTGGCGGGCCGTCAGGCGCTACGGCAAGACCTCCGGCAAGCTGACCATCCGCGAACCCCGGCTGGAGTTCGCTCGCTCTACGGATCTGAAACCGTTCCTCAAGGACTATGAGAATCTGGTCGCCGAGACGGAGGCCGCTGTCGCCGCCTCCGCCCCCGGCGTGACGCGGTGCGGCCTGGAGCACCAACAATGCTGCCATCGTCCCGTGCGGCTGACGCTCATCGAGGCCGTGGCCCTGGCCGCCGTGGTCAACAAGGAACTCTCCAGTGAAAGGCGCCGGGAGATCATGGACCGCGCCACCCAAGCCTCGAGCCTGGAACGACGGGGCAGCCTAGAGCAGGGGCCACGTGGCGCGGAGGCGGAGGGCAACCTGTCCGGCGTGGCCTGTGCCTGCCCCCTGCTGGAGGCCGGGCGCTGCCTGCTCTTCTACTCGCGGCCGCTGCGGTGCCGCACCCATGGGATGAACGCCGACGCAGCCGAGCATCTCTGGCGGACCCTCGCGCCGGTCTTGGACCAGCTCTCGAGCCAGGTTTTCCTGGCCCTCTCCGGGGCATTCCTGCCGGAATCTCCGCTGTCCTTCAGCATACCGGAGGTGGTTTCGGGGCGCTACGCGCAGCGATTCTTCCACCAGCTCCGAAAGTCCGTCCAAAAAACCAAATAGAATTCGATCTCGACCGGCTAGGCCGTCTCTACGCCCCGCATCCGCAAGGAGTCCTCGTCTGCCAGGGCCGTGGCGTGGATGCGGCGATACAGCGGCACGCCGTGCTTGATCTTGGAAAAGGCGACGCGCACGATAATGTAGATGGGGATGAACCAGAATTCCGGCCGCACCTGCCCGATGAACGGAGCGATCAGGTCGTCGACCCGGCCGAAGCGCTGGTCAAGCCAGCCGAGCGCCAGGGCCACGGGCCAGATGGAGGCGCAGAACAGCGTCGCGCCCAGAAAGAAATTCCTGCCGAAAGCGTCATTTGCCAAGGTGTTGCAGGCTTTGAAAGCCTCCTTGTCCTTACAGGCCAGGGCCTGGAAGCTCATGTCGTTGTGCCTGAGCATCTCGCGCTGGTGGGCGAGGAATGCCTTCCGGTTGATGCGGTAAGCCAAGGACATGGCCACGTCGCCCACGATGACCGCGCACAGGGCCACGTAGGCGCAGCCCAGAAAAAACCCCGCCTGCGGGTCCCGCACGAGGCGGAAGGCCCAGATGAAGACGGGGTCCAGAACGGCGTTCAAGTCTGCGAAGCTGTTCATGCTGTTGCCTTGAAGGGGGCCGCCGTGTGGCGGCCCCCCGGTTCGCGGCGGTTTATGAGCCGATGATCACGATGCCGTAGAAGCCGCGCAGGATGTAATCAATGCCGGTGTAGAGGGCCAGCACGATGAAGATGACCTTCAGGACAGTGTCCGGGATGTACTTGGAGGTCCGGGGGCCGATGAACGAACCGAGGAGGATGCCCACCATCTCCGCGCCGATGAAGGACCACGCGATGGGCGTGCCCTGCATCATGTAGGAGAAAATGGAGGTCACCATGCCCACGAACACGCCCATGGCCGAGGTGCCTGCCACAAGGTACATGGGCAGGCCGGCCACGGAGGTCAGGAACGGCACCAGCAGGAAACCGCCGCCCACGCCCAGGAAGGAGGCGATGGCCCCGATCACGAATGCGCCGAGGACCGGAACGATGGGATTGAAGCTGAATTCCACCCCGAAGAAGGTGAACACGCACTTGGAGAAGGTGAAGCTCTTGATCTTCACGCCCTGTTCGGTGAGGTCGCCGCCCTTCTTCACGCTCTCCTGGAAGGCCTTGGCCGCGGCCGAGGCGGCTTTCTTCTTGGCCTTGCCCGCAGGCGTGACTTCATAGATCAGATACGCGCCCAGAACCAGCACGAAGAGGCCGAAATAGCCCTGGTAAGAGCTCAGGTTGATCTTCCCGGCGGTCAGCATGGGAACAAGATAGGAGCTGACGATGGTGCCGATGCCCAGGGCCAGGCCCAGGGGCAGCACCAGGCGGCCCATCTTCCAGTAGTTGTAGGTGGAGAAGCCGGCCGAGGTGCCCACCAGGTACTGGTTCGAGGTGCGGATGGAGTCCGTGACGATCTTGTTCAGCTTGAGGCCCTTGCCGAAGCTCTTGGCGTAGCCGCCGAGGCCGAACACGGTCATGTGGCCGATGGCGGCCATGATGCCGCCGAAAGCGCCCACGGTGGAGAAGATCCACCCGACCCACACGGCCCAGAGCAGCCCGGCCCACCAGGCGAGGTGAGGGCCGCCGGGGATGCCCAGGAATCCGGCCGGCTGGGCGGGATCGACCTTGCCCGCAGCTGTGGCTTCCCCGATGGCGTCGGCCAGTTTGTCCGCCATGGCGGGTTCATGCAGCAGGGCGCACATGGCCGCTGCCAGGACGAGCACAAGTGCAAGCGTCTTCATGGGTTTCACTTCGGTCGCTCCTTCTCGATTAAAGTCCGTGTCCAAAAAATCCCGGCGGCCGCGGGGCCGGGCCTGTTTCCGAGTCCAATCCGCCATGCGGGACGGGCAGATACATGGCCGGCAACCGAGGCTTGTGCCGCCACTCTTCGGTGCCACCGGAACCTTTCCGCTGAAGATTGTCGAGAATTTCAGATCATTGTTCGGAAGTTCCCATTTCAAAGGCATCAAATTCCCCGCGGTCATCGCCGGAAGGCTTTCGATTGAGCAAAATTTCACAGAGCACCTGTTGCGCTCGCGCCCACTTCCCCTGGCCGGCCTGCCCTCTCAACGGGGAGTCTTCGCTTCCGCGAACGCCGGATGCGGAAACAAGCCCTGGTCCTCAGAGCCGATCCCGAGAGCCACAGGACCGCGAAGCCCTTGAAGATCGGCAAGTTTTTCGTTGACTCTAACGGCAAGATGGCCGTAACCACCGACTCATGGCCTACCAGAAGAAGGGGTGCAAAGGCTGGTACGAAACATACCGGGACCACCTCGGCCGCGAGCACCCCGTAAAGGGCGCCTCGCCGGAAAGAGTTGAGCTCAAGATCGCTCGGATCACATGCGACATGAACCACACCCCCCGAGCCAAGCGCCCCCTTACAGTCACCGACAATACATTCGCAGACTTGGCCAAGCCTTTCCATGCAGCCAAAGACTTGGCCACAAGCTTGAGTGCACATGGCGCTTCCATTCTGAAAGAATTCAGTCCTCCAGCAGTGGACGCGTCAGTATAGACACGATTGGCCACGAAGACATCCGCCGGCTCGTTGCAGGATGCCCGCACAACCGTTTTCCTTTAACGAACCGACTCAAACAGAGAGGCATGAAAAGCTGATGTTACAAGCAAAACATATCATGACCACACCGGTCATCACCTTCTTCCCGGAAACCCCCATCTCCGAGGCGGCCAAGACGCTTCTGGAGAAGCACATCAACGGCTGCCCCGTGGTGGACGCCAGCGGCGCCCTCGTGGGCATCCTGTGCCAGTCGGACCTGGTGGCCCAGCAGAAGAAGCTCTCGCTGCCCACGGTCTTCACCCTGCTCGACGGCCTGGTCCCCATGACCTCCATGAGCGACCTGGATCGCGAGATGGAAAAGATCGCGGCCATCACCGTGTCCCAAGCCATGAGCCAGGACCCTGAGTTCGTGAATCCCGAAACCCCCATCGAGGACATCGCCAGCCTCATGGTCGACCGGGGCTTCCACACCCTGCCGGTGGTCGAAGCGGGCAAAGTGGCGGGCGTGATCGGCCTGGAGGACATCCTGCGCACGGTCACGGGCCAGAAATAGGCGGTGTCCGGGCTCTTCCTGCCGGACGAGGCGGCCACTCTGGCACTGGGCCGGGCCATGGCGCTTTCGCTGCCGGAAGGATGGGATAACCCCGTTGCACTCTTGCGCGCGGGGCTCGGTTCGGGCAAAACAACCCTTGCCCGAGGATTCGTCTCGGCGCTGCCCGGTGGTCAGGACTCCGAAGTCGCAAGCCCCAGCTTCAACCTGGCCAATGTCTACCCGACCCATCCTCAGGTGGTGCACATCGACCTGTACCGCCTGGGCGAGGGTTTCCTGGACGCCAGTCTGGAAGAACTCCTGGAAGCGAGCCCCGGCCAGGGCGGGCGGATACTACTTGTGGAATGGGCCGAATATTTGCCCGAGGGCCTGCGTCCCGTGAGCTGGCTCCAGGTGAATCTGGTCGAATCCGGCCAAGGCCGCGAGGCCACGCTCGAACCCCACGGTCCCCAAGCGGCCGTCTGGCTTGAGCGCACCCTTTCAACCTACTTACAGAGCGGCAAGTCATGAAAATCATGGTTCAGAAGTACGGCGGCACATCCGTCGCCGGACTGGAACGGATGAGGAAGGTGCTCTCGAGGGTCAAGAAGGGCATCGACGAAGGCTACAAGATGATCGTTGTACTCTCGGCCATGTCCGGCGAGACCAACAAGCTCATCGGCCTGGCCAAGGAATTTACGGCGACCCCGGACCCAGAGGAGATGGACGCCCTGGTGGCCAACGGCGAAAACGTGTCCATCGCGCTCTTCTCCATGCTGGCCAAATCCGAGGGGATCAAGGCCAAGTCGCTGCAGGCGTGGCAGATTCCCATCTCCACCACCGACGCCTACATGAAGGCCCGCATCATCAGCATCGACGACAAAAGACTTAAAGTGATGCTCGAAGAAAACGATGTTCTGGTGGTGGCCGGTTTCCAGGGCGTGGACTGCAAGGGGCGCGTCACGACCCTCGGCCGAGGCGGTTCCGACACCACCGGCGTGGCCCTGGCCGCCGCCATCAAGGCCGACGTGTGCGAGATCTACACCGACGTGGACGGCGTGTTCACCACCGACCCCCGCGTGTGCTCCGCAGCCCGCAAGCTCGACCTCATCTCCTACGACGAGATGCTGGAGCTGGCCAGCTCCGGCTCCAAGGTGCTCCAGATCAGGAGCGTTGAGTTCGCCAAGAAATTCAACGTGCCCGTGCGGGTGCGTTCCACCTTTACCGACGACCCGGGTACCCTGGTCACCCAGGAGGACGCTATGATGGAAGATCTCGTGATTTCCGGCATCGCCTTTGACCGCGACCAGTGCCGGGTTACCGTGTACAAGGTCAAGGACAAGCCCGGCGTGGCCGCCGCCATCTTCGGTTCCATCGCCGAGAAGCGCATCCTGGTGGACATGATCATCCAGAACACCAGCCACGACGGCTACACCGACATGACCTTCACCGTCTCCAAGGGCGACCTGGAACAGACCATGGCCATCCTGGACGGCGTGCAGAAGGACATCGGCGCGGAGTCCGTACAGTACGACACCAATGTGGCCAAAGTGTCCGTGGTGGGCGTGGGCATGCGCAACCACTCGGGCGTGGCCTCCACCATGTTCAAGGCCCTGCACGACGAGAACATCAACATCAAGCTCATCGCCACCTCCGAGATCAAGATTACCTGCCTGATCGACGAGAAGTACGTGGAGCTGGCCGTGCGCGCCCTGCACACCGCCTTTGGCCTCGACAAGGGCCAACAGGCCGCCTGCTGATCCCGCGGCGGGCGGGGCGCGTTGGCCCCCGCCCGCCGTTCACATCCCATACAGGGGCTCAAGTCGCGTCCGGGCGGCGCGGGCAAGCCCCAGGAAGGCCGCTGTGAAGGTTCAGATATACGATACGACCCTGCGTGACGGGGCCCAGGCCGTGGACATCAACCTCACGGCCGAGGACAAGATGCGCATCGCGCTCAAGCTCGACGAGCTGGGCGTGGACTTCATCGAGGGCGGCTGGCCCGGGTCCAATCCCACCGACAAGCGCTTCTTCGAGGATATCCAGGGCTACGCCCTCAAGCATTCGCGCATCGCCGCCTTCGGCTCCACCCACAACGCCAAGAACGCGGCTGAGACCGATCCCAACCTGAAGGCCCTGGTGGCCAGCAAAGCAACGGCCCTGACCATCTTCGGCAAATCCTGGGACCGCCACGCCGTTGAGGCCCTGCACGTGGAGCTGCCGCGAAACCTGGAACTCATCGAGAACTCCCTGGCCTACTTGAGGCCCCATTGCCAGGATCTCTTCTTCGACGCCGAACATTTCTTCGACGGATTCCGGGCCAACCGCGACTACGCCCTGGAATGCCTCAAGCGCGCCCATCAGGCGGGCGCGGACGTGCTGGTGCTCTGCGACACCAACGGCGGCACCCTGCCCTGCGACATCCGAAAGATATGCGACGCGGTGCTCAAGGCCGTGCCCCTGGCCAGAATCGGCATCCACGCCCACAATGACACGGACATGGCCGTAGCCAACTCGCTCATGGCCGTGCAGGCCGGGGCCACCCAGGTCCAGGGCACCATGAACGGCTTCGGCGAGCGTTGCGGCAACGCCAACCTGTGCTCCATCATCCCCACTATGGAGCTCAAGCTGAAAAAGCAGGCCCTGCCCAAGGGCAACCTGCCGCTCATCACCGAGGCTTCGCGGTTCATCGACGAGGTGGCCAACAGGGTGCCGTTCGCCCGCCAGCCCTACGTGGGCGAGTCAGCCTTCACCCACAAAGCTGGCATCCACGTGGCCGCAGTGGTCAAGAATTCGAGCCTTTACGAGCACATCGATCCGGAAAAGGTCGGCAATACCCGCCAGGTGGTTCTCTCGGACATGGCCGGGCAGTCCAACATCCTGTTCAAGGCCAAGGAGTATGGCATCCCCCTGGAAAAGGGCTCGCCCGAGACCCTGGACATCCTGCGCGAGGTCAAGGAGCAGGAGGCCGCCGGCTTCGAATACTCCGCAGCCGAGGCGTCCTTCGAGCTGCTCATGCGCCGCGCCCTGGGCACCACGCGCCGTTATTTCTCCCTGGTGAAATACCGCGTGCTGGACTGGAAGCAGGCCGACTGCGAGGAGCCCCTGGCCGAGGCCACGGTCATGGTCCAGGTGGGCGGCAACGTGGAGCACACGGCCTCGGCGGGCCTGGGCCCCGTGAACGCCCTGGACAACGCCCTGCGCAAGGCCCTTTCACGCTTCTACCCGCGCATCGCCGAGATCAGGCTTCTGGACTTCAAGGTGCGCGTGCTCAACTCCAAGACCAAGCACGACACCGGCACCGCGTCCAACGTGCGCGTGCTCATCACCTCCGGAGACCTGCACGATACCTGGACCACCGTGGGCGTCTCACACAACATCATCCAAGCCAGCTGGCAGGCCCTGGAAGATTCGGTCAACTACAAGCTCATGAAGGAAGACCGGAAGAAATTGGCCGGATGCTGACCGGCAATGGCCTTTTGAGTTCCCTTAAAACCGGCTTCGGCCGGTTTTTTCTTGCATCGCTTCATTTTATGGCTAGATAAATATGTTTCCTCTTTCGTTGACCCTGTCCCGGACAGGCGTATCGACCCGAAACAAGTGAGAAGCGATGTCGCAATCCAGCAGTAAAGACGCCACGGGCTCAAGCTGCGAACCCGGAACGCATGTGCCCGATGGGCATGTGGCCACAAGCGAAGCCTCCCGTGAGGCGCAGGCATATTGCGTTTGCGGGCCTGACGCCGTCCGGGAGCCGGGGGGCCCTGGTGGTCCCGGAGGCTCGGCGCACGACCAGGAACCGCCGGTTTCCGGCTGTTCCGTCCTGGTGGATTTCCCTGCGCTCAGCTGGAGGATGAACAGACACGGGGCACACGACTATTTCAACAACGCTTGGCTCGAATTCACCGGTTCCACCCTGGAACGGGAAACCCGGGGCGGCTGGATGGAACGGATTCATCCGGAAGACCTGGACGCATACAGGGAAAAGCTCAGCCAAAGCTTTAACAACCACTCGCCGTTCGAAACCCGGTTCCGCCTGCAGCGCAGCGACGGAGAGTGGCGTTGGATAACCGATCTCGGGCGTCCTTTCCGCGACGGGCAGGGGGATTTCGCCGGCCTCATCGGCTGCAGTTTCGACATCACCGAGCGCATCGAGCAGGAACGCTCCCTGACCGAGGCCAAATCCAGGGCCGAGGCCGCCGGAGAAGCCAAGAGCCAGTTCCTGGCCAACATCAGTCACGAAGTGCGCACCCCCTTAAACGGCATCATGGGCATGCTCGAAGCCCTCGCCGAATCCTCCCCCTCGGCGCAGCAGGCCGAATACATCGAAACGGCCTCGCAATCGGCCAGGCAGCTCCTGGGCTTGCTCAACGACCTGCTGGACCTGGCCAGGATCGAAGCGGGCAACCTGCCCCTGCATCCGAGCCTCATCAACGTGGGGGAACTGATCCGCCGGGGCACGGCCCCCTTCGCCCACGAGGCCCGCGGCCTGGGTATTTCCCTCACGGTGGAGGTCTGCGCCGAACTGGATTCCCTGCTCTTCCCGCTGGACGAAGTCAGGATGCGCCAGTTGCTGTTCAACCTTTTGGGCAACGCCCTCAAATTCACCAAATTCGGCGGAACGGTTGCCGTGAGCGCCTTCCTGGCCGGGACGCAGGCCGCCCGGAAGCTGGTGGTCGTGGTCTCCGACACGGGCATCGGCATCCCCGGCGACAAGCTCGCGGCCATATTCGATCCGTTCGTGCAGGCCATGGGCGCGCTCACCCGCGAACACGGTGGCGCCGGCCTTGGCCTGTCCATCGTGCGCAAGCTGGTGCGCATGATGGAGGGCGCGGCGTGCGTGAGCAGCGAACCGGGCCAGGGAACCGATTTCGCGTTCAGCATCCCTGTGGAACCGGGGGAGGTTCGCCCTTCTGAGGCCGCGGCCGAACCTGCGGCTCCCCAAATTACCCTCCCTCCCCTCAAGGCCCTGCTGGTGGAGGACGACCGGGTCAACCAGCTGACCGCCCGGCGCATGCTTGAAAAGCTCGGCATGAGCGTGGACATGGCCGAAAACGGCCAGCAAGCCCTGGACGCCGTATCCCGGTTCCAGTTCGACATCGTGTTCATGGACCTGCAAATGCCGGTGATGGACGGGCTTTCCGCCACCCGGGCCATCCGGGAACGTGAGGGCGCGGCGGGCGGGCCCCGTCTGCCCATCGTGGCCATGACCGCCCACGCCATGAAAGGCGACCGGGAGATGTGTCTGGAGGCGGGGATGGACGAATACGTGCCCAAACCCCTGGAAAAGAACGCCCTGGCCCTGGCGGCACGGACCGCGTTGGACAAGAGGACCGGCTGAGAAGTCAGGAAGCCGCGTCGAGATCGCTCACGAAACCGGCGCAGAGCTTGGCCACCTCGTCCCTGGTCTCCACATGGGTGGTGATGACGTGGTGCCCGGTGATGCGCTCCTCGATGGGGAGAACCACCGCGCGCCTCACAGTGGAACTCACCTTGGACGTTATTTCCCATAGATTGCCCAGGGGCACCTGCCTGTCCAGGGGCGAATGCATGGCCAGGAGCGGAGAGGTGATCCTGCCCAGGTCGCGCCGGACCACCCGCAGCCCCCGCACGAAGCTGTGCAACGGCTCAAGGGCCACGGCCTCGTCGTAGCCCTGCCATGGGGCTATGAGCCGCGACTCGGGCTTTTTGGGATCGGTGGGCCAGATGGGGCGGACCTTCTTGAGCAGCCCCACCATGGGCAGCCGCCAGTCCGTGGCCTCGGGCGGCAGGAAGCGGTAGAGGTAGACCGGCGAGGCCATGGTGACCACCCCGGCGGGCCTGTAGCGCTGGGCCAGGGCCAGGCTCAGGCTGCCGCCCATGGACAGTCCCAGCACGAAAACCCGGCCGTGGGCGGCCTGAAGGCGTTCGTACTCCTCGGCCGCGTGCTTGAGCCAGCCGCTCCAGCGCGTGCGGCTCCACGCCTCAATCGTGGTCCCGTGTCCCGGCAGGGTGGGCAGACTGACCGGATACCCCAGGTTCTGCAGGGCTTCGGCCACGGGCGACATTTCGAAGGGTTCGCCCCCGAAACCGTGGATGAGCAGGCAGGCGGCCTTGGACATGGTCTTCTAGCCCCCCGCCCGGGTGCGACGGATCGTAACCAAATGGTATGACGGCATGACAGCACCCTCCCGGGACCGCCGCTGCCGCATACGGTCCCGCTACATGGTGGAGATGACCTCGATGAGCACGTCGGTCACCTTCTCGGCATTCTGCTTGAAGATATGCAGGATGTCCTCCCATGTCACGGGGGGTTCGTCGGTTTTCCAACAGTCGTAGTCGGTGGACATGGCCACGGCGGCGTAGGGCACCCCGGCCTCCACGGCCAGGATGGCCTCGGTGGCCACGCTCATGTTGATGACGTCCGCGCCCCACTGGCGGAACATGTTGGATTCGGCCCGGGTGGAGAAACGCGGCCCCTCGATGGTGATGACCGTGCCGCCGGGATGGTGGGCGTAGCCGAACTTGGCGCAGGCGGTGTTCAGCTTGCCGCGCAGCCCCTCGTCAAAGGGATCGGCCATGGGGGTATGCACGGGGGCGTGGGGCTCGAAGCGCTCATGGAAGGTGACGGGGCGAAGCCTGGTGAAGTCGATGAACTGGTCCAGCACCACCAGGTCGCCGCGTTTGATCTCGGCCTTGAGCGAGCCCACGGCGGTGGTGGCCAGGATGTGCGTGCAGCCCGCGTCCTTGAGCGCCCATATGTTGGCCCGGTAGTTCACCCAGGTGGGCGGGCAGGTGTGGCTGCGCCCGTGCCGGGCCAGAAGCACCACCTCGCGTCCCTTGATGCGACCAGAGCGCAGGGTAGAGTTGGGCTTGCCGTAGGGGGTGTCCACCTCGCCGTCCACCGGGTTTTCCAGGATGTCGGGATTGTCCAGGCCGCTGCCGCCGATGATGCCTATCTTCATGTGGGTGCCCTGTCGCGATATGTTGCTTATGGAAAACAGTTTCCTGTGTTTCGAAACACCCGCTAGCTGATCTGGATGATGCTGTCGAAGGGCAGCTCGCCCAGCTTGTCGCGGCCGTTCAGGAATTCCAGTTCCACGAGCACGCCGATGCCCACGATCTTGGCGTCGAAGCTCTCCATGAGCTTGAGCATGCCCTGCAGGGTGCCGCCGGTGGCCAGCACGTCGTCGATGACCAGCACCTTTTCTCCGTGCAGCAGGGCGTCCTCGTGCATGCACAGGGTGTCCGTGCCGTACTCGAGGTCGTAGGTGACGGAGGCGGTCTTCCAGGGAAGCTTGCCGGGCTTGCGCACGGGCACGAAACCGAGCCCCATCTTGTAGGCCAGGGCGGCCCCGAAGATGAAGCCGCGCGCCTCGGCGCACACCACCTTGGTGGCTCCGCAGTCCTTGAACCGCTCGGCCATGGTGTCGATGGCGTGGCGGAAGGCTTCGCCGTGCCCCAGGAGGGGGGTGATATCGAAGAAGAGGATGCCCGGCTTGGGGACGTCCGGAATTTCCCGTAACAAAGCGCGCAGATCCATGACAGCTCTCCTGATTGTGAAATAAACGCCTTGACGGCGCTACGTGAATTGCGGATACGAGTCAAGCGCCTTGGGCACCATCATATTGAAACTTCTGGGGAAATCATTGCGAGCACCGCGGAAACCCTTCTGGAAATACGCCTTTTTCCCCATCCTGGTGAACTCGGCCGTCCTGGTCGCTCTGGTTTCGCGTGATCCGGGATGGTGGGGCATGCGCGGGGTCTATGACCGGGTGGGCTGCCTTTTCGGGCCGGCGATGCCCACCGTGCAGGGCCTGCACCAGGGCTTTCCGGAGGGAAAAATCCAGGCCCAGACGCTCGCCCAGGCGGTCCCGGCGACCACGCGCCTCGATTCCTCGGACACGCCGGGCTGGAGCGTCTACATGGTCCCGGAGGGGGCTGGCGCGCAGACGCTGGTCTTCGAAGTGCAGGCCGAAGGAGCCCAGCTGCTCTACTTCCCCCGCGCAAACGGCGCGGACAGTTCCGTCGAGGTGGCGGTGTTGGACGCGGGCAAGACCAGCCCCCTGGCCCGGCTCACCGGAAAACCCGGCGTGTGGACACCCATCGGCGCGCGCTGGACCATCCCTCTAGCCTGCTTCCATAGGGACCGGCCCATCCTCCTCCAGGTGACCCTGGCCGGCCCCTGGGCGCAACTCTGGGTCAGAAACGGGTCTGCCTTTTTCTAGTAGGAGGCGCGCAGCACTGCCACGGCCCCGTGCACGGGCTCGATCCAGGCGTTGCCTTCCAGTTCCACCACCAGCTTCAGCTCCCGTCCGGCATCTCCGGCTTCCACGACGACATCCGCGCGACCTTCCCGCGAGGCGGCCCCGGAGGCGAGCTCGCGGCCCCTCGCGTCCTTGAGGGCCCAGCGGGCGGCGGCTTTTGCGTCCTTGGGGTCCAGGCGCACGGTGAAACGGGCCTGAGCCCAGGACATGGGCTCCTGCGCGGTGAGCCTGAGGCGCGCGTATCCAGGACGGCTCCTGTCGGCCGGAGCCAACCCCTCCGTTTCCGGGTGCAGGCTCGAGACGTCCGCCTCGACCACTTGCCAATCACCTTGGGTCCGATACGTCCCCGAAGGGCCCATCTCGGCCACCCGCGCCGCCGCGCCAGGCCTGAAAACCGTGTAGTTCCCATGCCTGGCATCAAGATCGTAATACAGTGCCACCGCATCCTGGAAGGCTTTCGGAGAGAAGCCCCCGTAGAGCACCAGATGGTCAAAGCGCCTGGCGCGGATGTCCTCCGCCAGAGAGGAGCATTCAGCCTGCCACATCCCGGCCTCTTCGTAGAGCTGGGTCTCTATGCCGTCGAAGAAGGTTATCTTCCAATTTTCGGCCTCGCCGAGAAACAGCTGCCCCCCTTCCGTGGTGACCAGGACAGTTCCCGAAAGCCCGCTCACCCAGGATACGTCCGCCGGAGGGGGGGGCTCGGGCGAGGCGGACGCGGGCAGCCAGGCCAGAAGCAGAGTGAGCGCCACGGCCGGGCCCTGGGGCCTGAGGCGGACGACGTGGCCTACAAGTGTCCCCACGCACATTACCGCAGTTATCAGCGTGCCGATGGCGTAATTGATGTCCGCGCCCCAGGTGGCAAGCAACTTCGCCATGAAGACGGCGTTGACCACCGTGAGGACCATGGGCAGGTCCCAGCGCCTTCGCCATGCCGCCCATGCGAAATAAACGAACAGCACGACAATCAGGGCACGCAGTTGGTCCCAGATATGGCCAAGGCGCTGCAGCAGGAATTCAAAGGTGTTAAGGTCCGGATTGCCACTCATGACCGAGGGATAGACGAAGCAGTTGCGTAGGAAACAGCCGCCGCTTGCGGCTTGCACGCATCCGAAAAGGACGAGCCCCAGGACCAGGGCCGCAAGAGCCGCCGCAACAGTCGGACGCCACGCCCGCCTGCCCGCTCCCCAGACCAGGGTTCCCAGAAAATACGGCAGGGCCTGCTGCTTGGTGAACATCGCCAGGCAGAACACTATCCCCGCCGTCACGGCCAGCCTCACGCCCGCCTGGCTCGATTGCTCGCGTGCGCAGGCTTCGACAAAACACCAGACCCCCGCCAGGGCGAGGCACCAGGCCAGCATGTCCGGGCGCGCATGCATGCTCCACTCCTGGAGCATGGGAATAAACAGGAGCATGCACGACACAGATAGGGCCGCCAGCCACGACGAGGTGAAACGCAAGGTAATCAGACAGGCCATGCCGATGAGAATCAGAAAACAGCCAAGGCTGATGATGCGCCCGGTCTCCAGCGTCCACCCCAGGAAAGGCGCGGCGGCGGCCACCATGATGTGGTAGACGGGAGGATAAATGGTCACCAGGAAAGGATGGTCCCCAAGTGACGAATAGATGTTGCTGCCGTGGGCCAAAAGCCAAGCCTTAACAGTCTCGCGGCCCTCCACGGCGTTGAGGGACAGCGGATACGTCGCCACGTTCGCGATGTGCCGGAACCAGGGCACAAGCAGGTGCCAGGCCGATTCCAGCACCAGCACGGCGCACATCCCGTAAAACAGGCACACCAGCGCGTTCATGCCCCGCAGAAAGCGGCGGCTCCTGCCGAACAGGGGAAACTGGCGGAAGCAGAACACCTTGAAGAACATGAGGTTCAGCAAGAATACGCCCGCCAGGACCGCATCGCCGCCCCGGGGCACCCCAAGGAGGCGCGCGCCGTAGAAAAAGTGGCCGAGTAGGAGGGTGGCTGTGATGGTCAGGAAACCGAGCTTGCAGCGCATGGCCGTGCTCTTATCCGTCTAAGGCCCGCCACCGCAACCGCGACTTGACATCCCAGCCCCAGATGGCATCACCCACAGATGCTTTCCTCCTGCGACACCCTCATTCGCGCCGGAACCCTGGTCACCCAGGACGAAAATCGCACCATCCTAAACGACGCGGCCGTGGCCGTCACCGGCACGGCGATCGCCGCCGTGGGCCCCTGGAGCGAACTGGGCGGAACCCCCGCCCGCGAGACCCTCGATTTCTCCGGGGACATCGTCCTGCCTGGACTGGTCAACACCCACACCCACGCGGCCATGACCGTTTTCAGGGGGCTCGAGGACGACCTGCCCCTCATGGACTGGCTCACGGGCCACATCTGGCCAGCCGAGGCGCGCCTGACGCCGGAGATCGTGGTCACGGGCACGCTCCTGGCCTGCGCCGAGATGCTGGCAACGGGCACGACCGCCTTCTGCGACCTCTACATCTTCGAGCGCGCCGTGGCCGAGACGGCCGCCGCCGTGGGCATCCGGGCGGTGCTGGGCGAAGGCGTGTTCGACACGCCCAACGCCTCGTACTCGAATCTGGACCAGGCTTTCGCCAAGGTGGACGATCTGGCGGACTTCTGCCGGGGCCGCGCCCTGCTCACGCCGTGCCTGGTGGCCCATTCGGTCTACGCCACCGGGCACGATACGCTTGCGCGCCTCGCCGGGCTGGCCCGGGACAGGGACCTGCGCCTGACCCTGCACGCCGCAGAAAGCGCCTCGGAAACCGCCATGTGCCTGGAGCGCTTCGGGGCGCGTCCCGTGGAGATTCTGCGCGCCCTGGGCATCCTGGCGCCGAACCTGCTGGTGGCCCACGCCGTGGATGTGACCAAAGCCGAGATCTCCCTGCTGGCCGAAAGCGGCACGGCCGTGGCCCATAACCCGCGCAGCAACCTGAAACTGGCCTCGGGCATGGCTCCCATGGCGGCCATGCGAGCGGCCGGGATCACCGTGGGGCTCGGCACCGACGGCGCGGCCAGCAACAACACGCTCAACATGTTCTCGGAGATGAACCAGGCGGCGCTCATGGCCAAGGCGCGCGAACACGACCCCACCGCCCTGCCCGCCCAGGCCGTGCTGGACATGGCCACCATCGGGGGAGCGCGCGCCCTGGGGCTCTCCGACTGCGGCAGCATCGAACCGGGTCGCCAGGCGGACATCGTGGCGCTCGACGGGCGCGCCCCCAACCTCCAGCCGCCCCACCGGCCCGTGTCGCACCTGGCCTACGCCGCATCGGGGCACGAGGTCCGCCTGACCATGGTGGCCGGACGCGTGCTCTACCGAGACGGCCGTTTCACCACCCTGGACTACCCTGCCCTGCTCAAACGCATGGACAAAGTGAGGAAATGGGCTCTCGGGGCTTGACAGGGCGCGAATAATGATGAAAGAGACCACGTTTCCAAGCGACGTGAATCGTATCGCCCAGCGGGGCGTGAACGGAGGATAGATCAATGAGCTATGTCGTGAACGGTGTCGAGTGCCATCCCATCATCGACAAATGTGAAGGTTGCGAGCGCACCAAGGAAGTGGAAGGAGCCAAGTACTGCTCCAGCTATCCGCTGCCCGAGCGGAAATGGTCGCACGGCGTGTGCAACTTCGCCACCCATGTGAAGGCCGAGAAGGACACCGGCGGCAAGGTGAAGATCAACCCGCTGAAGGCCTCCAAGCGCGCTGCCCGCGGCCGCTAAGCCAATCGATTCCACGGGCGGGAACCACGGTTCCCGCCCTTTTTTTATTGCCGCCGGCCCGCCGGACGGTCGCTGTTTGCCGCACGGACGCGGGTTTCCGCGACATCGTCGCGCCTCGGAATGCCGGCCCGGCTTCTCCTGTGGCGCCCCCAGCCTTGCCATCGCCCCCACAAAGAGGCTACACGCCCGAGAACGGAAGTATCCTTGCCATTCGTGAGCACTAACCTCGGAGCCCCCATGCTTTCCGGCATACTCGAACACATTTCGGCCAGCCGCGACCAAGTCGTGGACCTGCAGCGCATCCTCGTCTCCATCCCGGCCGTGGGGCCGGACAACGGCGGTCTGGGCGAGCGGGCCAAGGCCGACGCCATGCTGGCCTGGCTCAAGGAGCACGGCGTCACGGACGTGACCGAATACCGCGCCCCGGACGAGCGCGTGCCCTGCGGCCACCGCCCCAGCATCAAGGCGGTCATCCCGGGGCAGGACGCCTCCCGCACCTTCTGGGTGATCTCCCACCTGGACGTGGTGCCGCCCGGTGACATGGCCCTGTGGGGCACCAAGCCCTTCGAGCTGGCCGTGGACGGGGACGCGCTGGTGGGACGCGGCGTGGAGGACAACCACCAGGGCGTGGTGGCCTCGCTCCTGCTGGCCGACGCCATGGTGAAGACCGGAGCCGTGCCGCCCGTCAACTACGGCATGCTCCTGGTGGCCGACGAGGAGAACGGCTCCAAGTTCGGCCTGGAGTGGCTGCTCAAGAACCATCCGGAAATCTTCGGCAAAAACGACCTCTACCTGATCCCGGATTTCGGCATCCCCAGCTCCGAGATGGTGGAGATCGCCGAGAAGAGCATGCTCTGGCTCAGGATCACTCTGTCGGGCAAGCAGTGCCACGCATCCTCACCCGAGGAGGGAGTGAACACGCTGGTGGCCACGGCCGCGTTCATCCTGCGCCTGACCAAGCTGCACGACCGCTTCCCGGCCGTGAACGAACTCTTCAAGCCCGCCAACTCCACGTTCCAGCCCACCAAGAAAGAGGCCAACGTGGAGAACGTGAACACCATCCCCGGGCGCGACGTGTTCTACATGGACTGCCGCGTGCTGCCCCAGTACGAGCTCGACGACGTGCTGGAGGCGGTCTACGAGATGGGCCGGGAGATCTGCGCCACTTACGGCGTCACCGCCGAGTACCACATCGTGCAGAAGGAGCAGGCCGCTCCGGCCACTCCCAAGAACGCCGAGATCGTCACCCGGGTGCTGAGGGGCGTGGAGGCCGTGTACGGCGGCAAGCCCCGGCCCATGGGCGTGGGCGGCGGCACCGTGGCGGCCTACCTGCGCCGGGCTGGCCTGGACGCGGTGGTCTGGGCCACCTGGGTTCCCAACGCGCACCAGCCCAACGAGCGCTCGCTCATCAAGAACAACATCGGCGACGCCAAGGTCATGGCCACGGTCCTCTTCGACGAGACCTCCGGGGCCTAGGCGTGCCCCCAAAGACGTTCCCCGAGCGCTTCGACCTCATTGTCGTCGGGGCGGGCCACGCCGGATGCGAGGCGGCCATGGCTTCCGCCAAACTCGGCCTGGCCACCCTGCTTTTGACCATCAATGCCGACCGCATCGGCCACCTCTCCTGCAACCCGGCCATCGGCGGGCTGGCCAAGGGGCACATGGTCAAGGAGATCGACGCCCTGGGCGGCATGATGGGCCTGTGGGCCGACGCCGCGGGCATCCAGTTCCGCCAGCTCAATACCCGCAAAGGCCCGGCCGTGCGCTCCACCCGCGCCCAGATCGACCGGGACGCCTACATGCGCGTGGTCAAACGCGACATCTTCGCCCAGGAGAACCTCTGGGTGCGCCAGGACATGGCCGTGGCCGTGCTCACGCAAAACGGCCGCGCCTCGGGCGTGGCCACCTCGCTCGGCGAGGAGCACCCGGCCCGGGCCGTACTTCTGACCACGGGGACCTTCCTCTCGGGCCTCATCCACGTGGGCCTGACCCATTTTCCCGGCGGACGCCTGGGCGACCCGGCCTCGGTGGGACTGTCCGAGAGCCTGCGCTCCATCGGCCTCGAACTGGGGCGGCTCAAGACCGGCACCACACCGAGGCTCCTCAAGGATTCCATTGATTTTTCCCAGATGACCATCCAGCCCGGCGACGATCCGCCCGCGCCCTTCAGCTTCCGCTCCAAGGGCGTGACGCTGCCCCAGCTGCCCTGCTGGCTCACTTACACCAACCAGGCCACCCATGAGGCCATCCGCTCGGGCTTCGACCGCTCGCCCATGTTCACCGGGGTGATCAAGGGCACGGGGGCGCGCTACTGCCCCTCCATCGAGGACAAGGTGGCCCGGTTCCCGGAAAAGGACCGCCACCAGATATTCGTCGAGCCAGAAGGGCTGGAGAGCCCGGAGGTCTATCCCAACGGCATCCCCACCAGCCTGCCGCTTTCGGTGCAGAAGGCCATGCTGGCCACCGTCCCGGGCCTGGAAAAGGCCCAGATCGTGCGCCCGGGCTACGCCATCGAGTACGATTTCGCCAACCCCACACAACTTCAAGCGACACTTGAAGTAAAAGTGCTGCCCGGGCTCTATCTAGCAGGCCAGATAAACGGCACCTCCGGCTACGAGGAGGCCGCCGCCCAGGGCCTGTGGGCCGCGCTCAACGTCTTCTGCGCCCTCGGGGAACGCCCGCCCTTCATCCCCAGGCGCGACCAGGCGTATATGGGCGTCCTGGTGGACGACCTGGTGACCAAGGGCACCACCGAGCCCTACCGCATGTTCACCTCCCGGGCCGAGCACAGGCTTCTTTTGCGCGAGGGCAACGCCGACGAACGCCTCACGCCTCTGGGGCGCGAACTGGGTCTGGTGGACGATGCCCACTGGCGGCTTTTTTCCGCCAAGCGCCGCGCCCTGGCCGTGACCGTGGAGGGCCTGGAGACCATCCGCATAAGGCCTGACGCGCCCACGCGCGAAATCCTGGAAGCCATGGGGGCGCACGTGCCCGGCAAGTCGGCGTCCCTGGCCGACGTGCTGCGCCAGCCGCAGCTTTCCATCGAGGACCTGGCCCCGCTGTGGCCGGCCCTGGCGGAATTTGCCCCCGACGTGCTCCAGGAGGCCGAGGCCAGGGTCAAGTACGACGGCTACCTGAAACGCCAGGAAGAGCTGGCGGGCAAACTCGCCAGGATACAATCCCTGGAACTTCCGCCGGATATGGAGTATCGGGAGGTTGCCGGTCTCTCCCGCGAGGTGGTGGAGAAGCTTTCGAGCGCCCGGCCCCTGACGCTGGGGCAGGCGTCGCGCATATCGGGGATCACCCCGGCGTCGCTCATGTGCCTGGAAATCCACCTGAAGAAAACGGGCCGATTGTAACCGCCGGCTTGAAGCGCCGACGTCCGGGATCAAACGACATGGACGCATCCATCAACGATTTCTTCACCAGGGTGTTCGAGGACATCCTGGCCGGGCGGGTCACGCTGGAATCGATCATGGTGGTGCTTGCGTTCTTCGGCTCGTTCATCCTGCTCACCTCGCTGGCCTTCGTGTTCTCCAAGAAGCCCAGGGAAGTCATGCTGGACCACCCCGCCACCTGGGTGACGGAATATCCGCGCATCATGGAACTCCTGGACGCGGCCGTGGTGCAGCGCAGCAAGGTGCGGGTGAGCTTCCACCGCGACCTGGGTGGAGCCCGATCCAGCGACGGCACGCTCATTGACGCCAACAAGAACGACCTGACCCTGGAGATGAGCTCCATCAAGACCATCAACCCAGCCTGGGTGGGGCGCACGCTGGAACTCAACTTCATGCTCCGCCTGCCCGACCAGCCCAAGATTCTCTCCACCTTCAGCTTCATCTCGGAGATATTGTCCTACCACCAAGGGCAAAACGACATCCTTCAGTTCAAGATATCGCGCCCTCTGCGCCTGGAGCTGAACCAGAACCGCATGCATCTGCGAGTGGAGCCCCCGGCCAAATACGTGCGCAGCCTCAAGCTCTGGACCGAGGACGATGTGCGCCACAACGGCGACCCCCGGGACCCCGATTCCTGGGGAGACGCGCTCTACTCCGCGGGCTCGGAAATGGCCCAGGAGATCGAGATGGACAACATCTCCGGCGGCGGCATGCGGGTGGAGATCGTTCCCGGGGCGCTTCGGGCCAAGAACAACAAGATCGCCGTGAACCAGCAGTACTACGGCCAGTTCACCCTGGCCGATCCCGAGTTCACGGGTTTCACCACCCACTATGTTCTCATGCGGGTGGTGAAGTGTTACGACGACTGCGACTCCAAGACGAAGCTGTCGCTGGGGCTCATTTTTTCGGCCATGGGCGTGCCCAACGAACCGCCCCTGACCGGGCTCAAATGGCGCACGGTCAACCGGGATTTCGGCATCCGGGAGCTTGACGACTGGGCCTACGAGCTGCACCTGGAACTGTATCGTAACAAAGGGATTGCATAGTACCGACGCTGCGACGCAAACCGCGCGAGTACGGAGGATTCAGTTGGACGAAGGATCGGAAGGACGGTTCTGGACCCTGGTGAACAAGTTCTTCAGGGGCCGCAACGACCTGCCCCTGGAGGAGCTCATCCAGGCCGCCACGGAAGACGGAGAGGTCGGCGCCGAGGACGCCAGCGTCCTGCTCAAGTACCTGAAACTCGGCAAGAAGCAGGTGGCGGACATCATGGTGCCCCGCACCGACATCGCCTGCGCCGACGAGGAGGACGGCATCGACGCCGTCACCCGCCTCATCATCGAGCGGGGCCACTCGCGCATCCCCATCTACCGCGAAAACAGGGACCACATCATCGGAGTGGTCCACGCCAAGGACGTGCTCACCTACCTGGTGAACCCCAAGGACAAGCCCCGGTCCCTGGCGCCGGTCATGCGCAGGCCCCTGTACATCCCGGAGACCAAGAACCTGAAGGACATGCTGGCCGAGTTCCAGAAGGGGCGCATCCACATCGCCATCGCCCTGGACGAGTACGGCGGCACCTCGGGCCTGGTCACGTTCGAGGACGTGCTGGAGGAATTCGTGGGCGAGATCGAGGACGAGCACGATCCCACCCGCCCGGCGGAATTCCAGGAACTCGAGGACGGCAGGCTCAAGATGCACGGCCGCTTCCCCCTGGAGGAACTGGCCGAGCGCTTCGGCATCGTGCTGGAGTCGGACCAGGTGGAAACCCTGGGCGGCTACCTGAGCGAACTGGCCGGGCGCGTGCCCAGGCAGGGGGACTCCTTCCGGGCGGCGGGCTACACGTTCACCGTCACCGAGGCCGACAGGCGCCAGGTCCGCTGGGTCCTGGCCGAACCAACAGCGGAGCCGGACACGTCCGATGACACGCCCGTCGGTCCTTGACGGGCCCCTGCGCCTGGTCCTTCTGGGCACGGCGGCCGGCTTCCTGGCTTTCGCCAACCCCGTGGCGCGCCTGCCCCTGCTGGTGCTGGGCTTTCCTTGGGTGCTGGCGCAACTCGCCCGCCAGGCCCGGGACTCGAGGCACGCCCTGAAACTGGGCTGGCTCACCGGCGCGGCCGCCGCCTCGGCCAGCCTTTACTGGATCGCCCTCCCGGTGCACGACTACGGCTTCCTGCCCTGGATTCTCGCCGTGCCCTGCCCGCTCCTGATGGGCGCGGCCCTCGGGATGTATCCGGCCGTGTTCTGCTGGCTGCTCTTCGCCACGCGGGAAAGCCTGCGCCCGATGGCCTGGGGCGCGTTGGCGGGCTTCTCGTGGATCGCCCTGGAGGCCCTGCGCGGCTGGCTTTTTTCCGGCTTCCCCTGGCTTCCCCTGGCCGCCGCCTTGGTTCCCTGGACTCCGGCCATCCAGGCGGCCGCCCTCATCGGGGCCTACGGCCTCTCGGGCGTGCTCGCCGCCTGCGGCGTATGGCTGGCCGGGCCGGGCATCGCGTCCCGAGCGGCCTGCGCGGCTACCCTGGCGGCGCTCTTCACCTACGGCCTGTGGGCCGTGGACCAGCCCGTGGCGACCTCGGGCGAGTGCAGCGCGGCCATGGTCCAGGGAAACATCGACCAGGCCCAGAAATGGGAGCCGGACACGCTTTCCAGGGCCATACAACAATACGCCGACTTGAGCGGCCCGGTCCTTTCTCCCAAGCCCGACGTGGTCATCTGGCCCGAGACGGCCCTGACCTTCTTCGTCCAGGAGCCGGGGCCGGAATCGGTCCAGGTCAAGGCGTTCGTGAAGCGCGCCGGCGTCCCCCTGCTGGCCGGAGCTCCTGGGTACGAGCGCGTGGGCAGGAACGCCCTGGTGTTCAACCGGGCCTACCTGATCGCTCCCTCGGGCCAGGAAACCTTCTACGAGAAGGAACACCTGGTCCCCTTCGGGGAATACGCCCCCTTCGGCCAGGACATCCCCATCCTGTCAGCGCTGCTGCAGGGCGTGGGCGCGTTCACCCCTGGCACGGCGACGGCCCCTTTGAAAGCAGGCCGCCTTGCCATGGGCATGCTCATCTGTTACGAATCGATCTTTCCGGAACTGGCCCAGAAGCGCGTGGAGGCGGGAGCCAACGTGCTGGTGAACATCTCCAACGACGCCTGGTTCGGCCGCTCCGCCGCGCCCGAACAGCATCTGGAACTGGCCAGGCTGCGGGCCGTCGAGCAGGAGCGCTTCCTGCTGCGGGCCACCAACACGGGCTACACGGCCCTGATCGACCCCAAGGGGCGATCCAGCCACCAGACGCAGCTGTTCCAGGAAGCGGCCGTGGCCGTAACCGGAGTGGGCCTTATCACGGAAACGACTGTCTACCACCGCCTGCACGGCCGGCTCGAAGCCGGTGCGGGTCTGGCCGCCCTGGCCCTGCTGGGCTTCGCGGCGGTGAAAAAACGCAAGACCGGCGCATAAAAACACTATGGCACTGCTGCAATACCCCGACCTCAAGACCCAGTCCAAGGAGATCCTGGACAAATTCGACTCCCTCTGGGGGCGTCTTTGACCTGGATGGCAAGCGCAAGCGCTTGGACGAAATCGAAACAGAACTCTCCAAGCCCGACGCCTGGCAGAATCCGGAACGCCTCACCCCCTTTCTGAGGGAAAAATCCGATCTTTCCGGCAAGGTGGCCACCTACGAAGCCCTGCTCAAGTCCCGCGAGGATCTGGACGAATGGCTGGTCATGGCCCAGGAGGATCCCAACCCCGAGGTTCTCGACGAGCTTTCCGGGCAGATCGAATCCCTGGTCAAACAGGTGGAGGCCTCCGAACTGGCCACCCTGCTCTCAGGGGCCGAAGACGCCTCCGGAGCCATTCTGGAAATCCACCCTGGAGCGGGCGGCACCGAGGCCCAGGACTGGGCTGAGATGCTTTTGCGCCTCTACCGCCGCTGGTGCGAACGCCACCAGTTCAGCGTGGACGAGCTGGACTTCCTGCCCGGAGACGAAGCCGGAGTGAAGTCCGTGACGCTCCAGGTCAACGGCCCCTACGCCTACGGTTTTTTGAAGGCGGAAAAAGGCATCCACCGTTTGATCCGCATCTCGCCCTTCGACTCCTCCGGGCGCCGCCACACCTCGTTCGCCTCGGTGGACGTCTACCCCGACGCCGGGGCCGACATCCAGATCGAGGTCAAGGAGGAGGACATCCGGGTGGACGTATTCCGGGCCAGCGGGCCCGGCGGCCAGCACGTCAACAAGACCAGTTCGGCCATCCGCATCACCCACATGCCCTCGGGCATCGTGGTGCAGTGCCAGAACGAAAAGAGCCAGCACCGCAACCGCGAATCGGCCATGAAGGTGCTCAAGGCCCGCCTCTACGACCTGGAGATCAAGAAGCAGCAGGCCATGCGCCAGGCCGAGTACGAATCCAAGGACGCCATCGGATTCGGAAGCCAGATAAGGACCTACACCCTCCAGCCCTACCGTCTGGTCAAGGACCACCGCACCAACTGCGAAGTGGGCAACGTGGACGCCGTGCTGGACGGCGACATCGACACCTTCATCCGCGACTACCTGCTGCACTTCCATGCCGCCCACTAGCCCGTACGAAGCCTCCCACGCCGAAGACCGGCGCGAAATCCTGGACGAGATCGCCAGGCTTCGAGACGCGTTGACCCGCAAGATCCGCTCCTCGGTCAAAGGCAGCACGGACGGCATCATCATCGCCAGGCTCTGCGCCGGGCTGACCCTGGACGAGTGGGACGAAATCATCCAGGACGGGCACTTCATGCATTGGCTGGCCCTGCCCGCGTCCGGGGACGCCACGCCCCACTTGGCGCGCCTCCAGCGCACCCTGGAAGAACTGGCCCACCAGACCCGCCACGATCCGCTCACGGGCCTAGCCAACCGCCGGGCTTTCGAGAAGGTCCTCAAAATGGAGCTGGAGCGCTCCTACCGCAGCGGCACCAGCCTGTCCCTGGCCATCCTGGACCTGGACGACTTCAAGGCCGTCAACGACACCTACGGCCATCTCTGCGGCGACCGGGTGCTTGTGGGCATCGCCGGAACCCTGCTCGGGCACAAACGCGGCTACGACCTGGCCGCGCGCATCGGCGGCGAAGAATTCGCGCTCATCCTGCCCGGTTCCGGGCTCATGCAGGCCGAAACCACCCTGATGCGGCTCCTGGACGAATCACGCGGCCGCCAGGTCACGTGCGAGGGCGTGGCCGATCCCGTGGGCGTGACCTGCTCGGCGGGCCTGGTCTGCACCAAGGGCAAGATGCACCTTACCGTGGAGCGCTTCATCGGCATGGCGGACAAGGCTCTCTATGAAGCCAAGGCCCAGGGCAAGAACCGCATCGTCAAGGCGCCCATACCCGACCTCCTGGAGACGCCCCAGGCAACCCTGGTGCACGCCCAGGAGAAACAATTTCTGTTCACGGGGCCGGACACATGAGCCACGAAGACGTCAATCCCCGCTCCACGCTGAGCGTATCCATCCTGTCGGGCAAGGGAGGGGTCGGCAAGACCAACCTGGCCCTGAACTTGGCCTACGCCCTGTACAAGGCCAGCCACAAGATGCTGGTCATGGACTTCGACGTGGGCCTGGCCAACGTGGACGTGCTGCTGGGCGTCTCGCCGGAGAAGAACCTCCAGGACCTGCTCAAGCCCGGTGTCATGCCCGCGGACGTTGTGGCCGAGGTTGAACCCGGCGGGTTCGATTTTCTGCCCGCGGCCAGCGGCGTGCCCGAACTCCTGGAACTCGACGAGGACATGCGCGATTCGGTCTTCACCAAGTTGAATACCGTGCTCGGGGAATACGACTACGTCCTCTTCGACCTGGGCGCGGGCATCGGCAAGACCGTGCTGGCGCTGGCCTCCATGACCCGCATGCGGGTGCTTGTGGTCACGCCCGAGCCCACCTCGCTCACCGACGGCTACGCCGTGGTCAAGGTGCTCAAGAACCAGCACAACATCAAAGACTTCCAGGTGGTGGTCAACCAGGCCAGCAGCGCCAAGGAAGCCCAGCTCACCTTCGACCGGCTGCATGGCGCCTGCAAGCGCTTCCTGGACCTGGATATCGGCTACCTGGGTGCGGTGCACACCGACCCCAACGTGCCCGAGGCAGTGCGCCGCCAGGTGCCCCTGATCAAGTACGCTCCGCAGTGCCGGGCCTCCCAGGACATCCTGAGCCTGGCCATCAAGATCGCACGCCACCGGGCCGAATCCAAGTCCCATCTGAAAGCCAAGGCGATTTTGAAAAAAATAACACATGGTTAACTTGACTGCGCCGACGGTATCCGCAATATACACGAAAAAGTGATTTCCGTGTCTGGAACCCCATGGCCGCCCGGCGAATATCGTGGCGGCGGAAAACGGAGGCCGTCATGAATAAGAGCGAACTCATCAACGCCCTGGCCGAAAGCCGCGAAATCCACGTGGACGAAGCCTCGGCCGTGGTCAATTCGTTCATCGACTCCATCAAAAGCGCCCTGGTTGACGGTGACCGCGTGGAAATCCGCGGCTTCGGCAGCTTCAAGGTGAAGGGGTACAAGGGCTATACCGGCCGCAACCCCAAGTCCGGCGAGGTGGTCAACGTGGCCCCCAAGCGCCTGCCCTTCTTCAGGCCAGGCAAGGAACTCAAGGAATTTCTCAACAAGTAGGTTTTTACGATGCGTTTTCTTGCAGCGCTCCTCATGGCGCTCTTCACCTGCATTGGCTTCGGTGCGTCCGCCCAGGCGGAGCCGCTTGCGTCCATCGTCTTTTCCGGAAATTCCTGGGGCTACTTGAAGCCCTGCCCCTCCTGAGGCAACCACACCATTGGTGGGCTGACCCGGCGGGCCAGCGCGTTCAGCAAGTTCCGCTCCCAGGAGAGCACCAAGGGTCAGACGGTTTTCATCGCCGGCCCCTATGAATTCATATCCGACGACGGCCACGACCACGCCATGGACGAGGCGTTCGCCCCCCTGGCCAAGGCCTATGAGGCCCTGAACTACGACGCGGGAGCGATATCGCCGGCCGAGGCCGCCAAGTTCGCCGCCGTCAACGCCCAGCCTCCCAAGGGTTGGCAGGTCCTGGCCCCCAAGGAGCCCAAGACCGTCGTCCTGGACACCCCCAAGGGCAAGATCGGACTGGTGTTCTTCCCCGAGGCCAAAAAGCCCGGCGACGACCCTGGCCCAGACGCAATCCAGGCCATCGCCAAGGCCGTCAAGGGTCTTCGCGGGCAGGTGAAGCTCGTGGCCGGAGTGAGCCCCTGGGGCGTGCAGGCCGAGTCCGACTACCTGGACAAGACCAAGCCTGACCTGGACGTGCTCCTGGGCAGCGGTTCGGGCGTCGGGTTCTCCGCCAAGCCCGCCCAGGGCGGCAAGACGCTGTGGATGCACACCTACACCAAGGGCAAGGCCATCTACACCATTGACGTTCTTGCCTGGCCGGGCGACAAAGGGTTCAAATGGGAGCAGGGCTCAAACTACACCACGCAGGCCGTGGTGCTGGACGAGGCCTACATCCCCGATCCCGGCATGGAGCAGCTGCTCCTTAGCGTGCCGGATCCGGGCGACAAGCCGGCCAAGTAGACCCTGGGGCAGGGGCTCCTGGCCGAATCGAACCAATTTGGAGGGCAGAATGCAGTTTACCGGAGCTTTCACCGCTCTCGTCACTCCGTTCAAGAACGGAACGGTCGACGAAGAGACATACCGCGCGCACATCGAATGGCAGATCGAACAGGGCATCGACGGCCTTGTTCCCTGCGGCACCACGGGTGAGTCAGCGACCCTGTCACACGCCGAACACGCCCAGGTGATCAAAATATGCGTGGATCAAGTGAAAGGCCGAGTACCCGTTCTGGCCGGAGCCGGATCCAACAACACCACCGAGGCCATCGAGCTCACCCGTTTCGCCAAGGACGCCAAGGCCGATGGGGCCCTGCTCATCACGCCCTACTACAACAAGCCCACCCAGCCTGGCCTGATCGCGCACTTCGCGGCCATCGCCAAGGCCGTGTCCATGCCGTTCATCGTCTACAACGTGCCCGGGCGCACCTCGGTGAACCTGCTGCCCCAGACCGTGGCGGCGCTCAAGAAGCAGGTGCCCGAAGTCATCGGCATCAAGGAGGCCACCGGCAACCTGTGCCAGATCTCCGAGGTGATCGAGTATTGCGGCCGGGACTTCACCGTCCTCTCCGGTGACGACTTCACCGTGCTGCCCACCCTGGCCATCGGCGGCCACGGCGTGATCTCGGTGGTGTCCAACGTGGCTCCTGCCATGATGCGCAAGCTGTGCAAGGCGTGGCGCAAGGGCGACATCGCCAAGGCCCAGCGCCTGCACTACAAGCTGGCCCCCCTCAACCGGGCCATGTTCATCGAGACCAACCCCATCCCGGCCAAGACCGCACTGAGCCTCATGGGGAGAATGTCCTCCGAGCTTCGCCTGCCCCTGGTCAACATGGCCCCGGAAGTCGAAGCCAGGCTCTCGGAAGTGCTGAAGAAGTCCGGGATTCTGTAAGACTGTCGACACGCTGTTGCTTCGGGGCCCGGGGAGAATTCTCCGGGCCCCGTTCGTTTGGATTGCCGGGCATCGCGTCCGCGCCCCGGGCGTAATGCGACACCGGCCATGCCTTGATCCCGACGGTGGCGTGCGCGCACCTGCGCGTTGATCCTCTTGCATCCCATCCGACAGTGAAGTATGTGACCTTCCGGTCGGCAGTTCACCCAGGCGTCGCCGCCCCGCGAGGGGAGCTAAACCTGCCAGTTTCATCATTCCATCGACACCTTATCCCGTGCCGAGTCGGAAGACGGCGACCACCGGCGATCCGTCCAGGATCGGCGCGCTTAAAGGATAAGCGATGTCCCGTACCCCTCTCCCCCTGTATGCGGGCGATATCTCCGCCCTTGCCCGGTCGCTTCGCGGCCAGCTCTGCGCCTGCGAGCGCACTCCCGGCCACGTGGAACTGCTCAACATGCTGGCCCGGTCCACCGGCTACCGCAACTTCCAGCACTTCCGCACCCAGGCCGATGCCCAGGTCCGCCTGGAGCGGCCCCTGCCCCAACCGCAAAGCGTGGATTCCGCCAAGGTGCTGCGCGCGGCGCGCTACTTCGACGCTGCAGGTCAGCTGACGCGCTGGCCGGGCAAGTTCAGTCACCGCGAGCCCTGCTTGTGGGTGATGTGGTCGAAAATCCCGCCCCGGCGGGATATGAACGAACGGCAGGTGAACGAACTGCTTCTGGAAGGCCACCTGTTCGAAGACCCGGCCTTGCTGCGCCGGGAGATGTTCGACCGGGGGATGCTCGCAAGAACCCCTGACGGCCGCGTCTACCGGCGCATCGAACGAAGGCCCTCTCCCGAGGCCCTGGCGCTCATCCGGCTTCTGGGCGAGCGCCGGACCGGCTGAACCAGCGCCTAACTCCATGTCAGGTTTGAAGCCGAAGGGGCATCCCGCCTCCGCGCGGCTTCAATCCGCCATTTGCCGAATGAAATCTCAAACAAGCCCGGCCCCACGGCCGGGCTTGCCTTCCTCCTGGCTGCGATCCAGGATATCCTTCAGGTTCTCTTCGATCCAGTCCGCCAACGCCGCCACCCGCTGCCCGACCTCGACGCCAAGCAGGGTCAGGCTGTATTCCACATGCGGCGGCACCACCGGGTAGGATTTGCGCTCCACGAAGCCGTCGCTCACCAGCCACTGCAACGTCTGCGCAAGCATCCTCTCGCTCACCCCGCCCACTTTCCGGCGCAAATCGCTGAAGCGGTGCGTTCCCCCCGACAGCGCGACGAGAATCAGCATCCCCCAGCGGCTCGTGACATGCTTGAGCACTTCACGCGAGGGGCATCGCTCCGAGAAGACATCTCCGCGCTTGAACCGGTCCGACAACGTGGCTGCCGGACATTCCGCCTTCCGACCGTGTTCGCTCATTTTTACGCTTACCTTTATGTGTGTACTTACAAAAAGTTTGTGTGGCTGCTACCGTGCCAGATATTCCCATCAACCGAAAGGAGTATCAGCCATGTTAGTCATCACCGGAGCCTCCGGCCAACTCGGCCGTCTGGTCATCGAGCAACTGTTAAAGACGATGCCCGCCGCTCGGATCGTCGCTGCGGCGCGCACCCTTGACCGAGTCAAGGACCTGGCCGCACGCGGCGTTCAGACGCGCCACGCCGACTATGACAAACCCGAAACCCTGGACGCCGCGTTCGCGGGCGCCGGCAAGCTGTTGCTCATCTCCTCCAGCGAGGTGGGCCGCCGCTTCCCACAGCACAAGGCCGTGATCGACGCCGCCAAGCGGGCCGGGGTAACACTGCTGGCCTACACGAGCCTACTGCATGCCGACACGTCTCCCCTGGGATTGGCCGAAGAGCACAAGGCGACCGAGGCGTACTTGAAGGCTTCTGGCGTTCCCTTCGTCCTGTTGCGCAACGGCTGGTATACCGAAAACTTCACCGCCTCCATTGCCCCCGCCCTCAAGCACGGCGCGTTCCTCGGCAGCGCGGGCGACGGGCGTATCTCCTCGGCCGCGAGGGCCGACTACGCCGAGGCGGCCGCCGCCGTGTTGGCGCTCGAGAACCAAGAGGGCCGGACATACGAACTGGCGGGCGACGAGGCCTACACGCTCACGGATCTGGCTGGGGAGATTTCGCGCCAGTCCGGCAAGACCGTAACCTACGCGAACCTCCCCGAGGCCGAGTTCAAGGCGGCGCTGCTTTCGGCCGGCCTGCCCGAACCCATCGCCGGGCTGTTGGCCGATTCGGACACCGGTGCGTCCAAGGGGGGTCTCTTTGACAACTCCGGCCAGCTCGGCCGCCTCATCGGCCGCCCCACCACCCGCATGGCCGCCTCGGTCAAGGCCGCGCTTTAGCCGTTCACAAAAGAAAAAGCCCGGAGCGGGAGACCGCTCCGGGCTTGATCATCATAGGGGCTTTCGGTGCGACTAGGCGCCGAAGACCTTCTCGAACTTGGGAACCACGTCCTTCTTGCGGCTCATGACGCCGGGCAGCCACACGGAGGTGCCGGCAGGCTTCACGCCGAAGGCCTTCTCGACGACGGAGGCGTCGTCGGAGACGATCAGCATCTCGGTGCCTTCCTTCATGATGTCGGTGAGCAGCAGGAACACGGAGTGCAGCTTCTTCTCAGCCTTCACCTTGGCGATGTCGGCCTGCAGGTCGGCCTTGTACTTGTCCAGGATGGACAGGTCCACGACTTCCAGCTGGCCGATGCCCACGCCGGTACCGGACATGTTGAAGTCCTTGTAGTCGCGGAAGACCAGGTCGCGGATGGGGGTGCCGTCCACGGCGGACTTCACCTTGAACATGTCCATGCCCAGGGCCATCATGTCGGCCACGCCCGCGATCTTGGCCAGCTTTTCACAGGCCTTCTTGTCTTCGGGGGTGCAGGTGGGGGACTTGAACATGACGGTGTCGGACAGGATGGCGCACAGCATGATGCCGGCCATGGGCTTGGAGATCTCCACGCCGTAGAATTCATACATGCTGGCGATGACGGTGCAGGTGCAGCCCACGGGCCAGACCCACATTTCCAGGGGGCTGGAGGTGGTCACGTCGCCCAGCTTGTGGTGGTCGACGACGCCCAGAATCTCGCCCTTGGAGAGGTTCTCCAGGCTCTGGGCCAGGTCGGAGTGGTCCACCAGGATGATCTTCTTGCCTTCGGCGTCGGAGATGATCTCGGGGGCCTTCACGCCGAACTTGCCGAGCACGAAGTCGGTCTCAGGGGTGGTCTTGCCCTGAGCGGCGGCCACGGCCTGGATGCCGCGCTTAGTCATCAGGTCGGCCACGGCAATGGCCGAGGCGATAGAGTCGGTGTCCGGGTTTTTGTGTCCAACGACATATGCTGCCATGTTCGAATCCCTCCTGAGGTGATGTGCAAAATGAACTTGTGGGAAATATCACAAAGATCGCCGGTTGCCAAGCGGCTTTGTCCAACATTGCTCCGGAACTCATATCAGCAAACGGCTGAGCACGGCCAAGGCCACGCCCCCAAGGAGCACGGCGTAGGCCGGGCGGTGCCGAAGCGAAAGCACTGCCCCGATGCTGGCCACCACCCAGAGGTGAGGCCACTTGAGCGGCACCGAGCCCAGAAGCGGCGTCAGCCGGGGGAGCATCAGGTGCGTGACCACCAGAAGCCCGGACAGGGCCAGGGCGAAGGCCACGACGTTCACCGGCAACATGACCAGCATGGAGCGGCGGGTGAGCGAGGCAGGGCCGGGTCCGCCTGAACTGCGCTTGGCCCAGAGCATGAGGCGCTCGAAGGCCAGGTTCTCGTATTGGCGGTGGTAGCGCTCGATCACGGCGAAAGCCCGCCCCAGCGGAAGCGCCGCCAGCATGACCACGGCGGCCAGGGCCGGTTGCCGCAGGGCGAAATGGTGCACCACGGCCAGGCTGGCCAGGGCCGGGGCCAGGGAATGTGGCTGGATGATGGTTCCGGCCGGGAAGATGTCCAGCCAGAGAAGCTCGAAGAACAGGCAGATGCCCAGGCTCGACGCCCAGTCGCCGGTGATAAGGCCCCACACGAACCCCACCGTGAGAGGCCGGTCAAGCAGGGGCAGATTGATCAGGAAGCGGAAGCAGGAAAAAAGGGCAAAAAAAAAGCGGTGGCGAGGATGAAAGGGATGACGTCGGCGTGCAGTTCCATGGGTCTTTTCGTCCTGGTCCGTCAGCTTTTCTTCAGAATGCCTCAAATGCGCCCGAATGTGAAGCGGCCCTCGGGCTCTTCAGGATATCTCCACCGGGTCGCCCGGCACGCAGCGGTAATCCAGGTTCACGCCCTGGCCCTTGAGGAAATCGAGGCAGCCCTCATCCTCGCCGCTTAAGGCGATGTGCTGGCAGATCTGCTTCTTGCCCGGCCCGTAGTGCAGGTTGCCCAGGTTCAGGCGGGCGAACTTGAGCCCGGCGTCGAAGGCCCGCCGCGCGTCCGGGCAGGAGGCGAACAGCACCAGCACGTCCTTGCCCAGGAGCTTGCGGCCCGACAGATATGCCTGGGCCAGATTCACCTGGACGAAGGAGATGTCGACCCCAAGGGGGATGGCGATGGACATGATCTGCTGGCGCAACTCGTCGGCGGCCAGTTCGTCGTTGGCCACCACGATGGCGTTGGCGTCGGTGAAAGGCAGCCAGGCTTCGATGATCTGGCCGTGCACGAGACGGTTGTCGATGCGTACCCAGAACACCCCGGACTACTCCCCGGCGACCCGTTTTCGCAGGATTTCCCCGGCCACCACGATGCCCTGCACGCCCGCGGTCTTGGCGTCGGCGGCCAGGAGCTCCAGGGCTTTGGTACGGGTGGAAAGGATTTTTATGAGCATGGGCAGGTTCACGCCCGTGACCACCTCGATACGATGTTGCCCGATGAGCGACAGCGAGAGGTTGGTGGGAGTGCCCCCGAACATGTCGGTGACGATGATCACGCCCGCGCCCTGCTCCACGGCCTTGATGGACCGTTCGAGCTCCTTGACGGTTTCCACGGTGTCCACGCCCACGTCCACGGAAACGGTGCGGGTGTGCTCCTGGGGGCCGATGATCATTTCGGCGGCCTTGAGAAGCCTGTCGCCGTAGTCGGTGTGGGTCACGATGACCACGCCGACCGGGGCGCCGGATATATTCTTGTCGTTCATTGTTGAAATATCAGCCTTTTTCGATATGGCGGTGTTCCAGCGAGACCGTGTACCCCGCCTTGCGCAAGGTGTCAAAGACGGCCTCGGCCGTGGCCACGGAGCGATGCCTGCCCCCGGTGCAGCCAAGCGAGATTGTCAGCCGGTAGCGGCCTTCCTTGGCGTACATGGGGATAAGGTCTTGAAGGAATGCCTCCAGCTTGGGCAGGAACACCCTGCCCTCCTTGGAGTCAAGGACATACTCCACGATGGATTTGTCCTGTCCGGACAGTGGCTTGAGAGCTGGTTCGAAATAGGGGTTGGGCAGAAAGCGTAGGTCGAAGAGCAGGTCGGATTCGGTGGGGATGCCATACTTGAACCCGAAGCTCATGATGTGCACCTTCATGGAAGGCCCCTTGCCCTCCAGGAACTTCCATTTGTCCTGCAGTTGGCGGCGCAGGTCGTGGATGGAGAAGTCGGTGGTGTCCATGACCAGGTCGGCCGCGTCGCGCAAGGGGGCCATGCGGCGGCGTTCCTCCTCCACGGCCTCGCCCAGCCCGTACCCCTCTGCCTCGAAGGGATGTGGGCGGCGCGTGGTGGCGTAGCGGCGCATGATCTCCTGGGTGGCGGCCTCGATGAACACGATCTGGGGCAGGTTGCCCGCGGCGCGCAACTCCTCCATGGCGGGCTGCCAGCCGGAGTCGAAGCCCGCCTGGCGCATGTCCATGCCCAGGGCGAGGCCCCGGTAGCGGTTGGCTCCCTGGCCTTCGAAAAGGCTCACCAGCTTGGGCATGAGGCTTGCGGGCAGGCCGTCCACGCAGAAATAGCCCAGGTCCTCGAAGACGTTGAGGGCCGTGGACTTGCCGGACCCGGAGAGGCCCGAAATCACCACCACGGGCAGCTTGACCGAAGAGGCCATGTCGCGCGCTCCTTGAAAAAGACATCCCCGCCGCGCCTTCTTAAGCGCGACGGGGATGGACGCTAGCACATCATCGACCGGGAATCATCACGAAACGGATGCCGCCTCAGGAATGGCTGGACAGCACGCGCCAGAGGCTTTCCCGGTCCGGGGCGTCCAGGAAGGATTCCCGGAACCCCTCATCGGAGAGGAGCCTGGATATCTGGGCCAGGATACGCAAATGCATGCCCGCCACATGTTCCGGGGCCAGGACCAGGAAGAATATCCGGCAAGGCTTGTGGTCCAGGGCCTCGAAATCGACTCCGCCCCGGCTGCGCCCCGCCACGATGACGATCTCCTTGAGGGAGTCCATCTTCCCGTGGGGAATGGCCACGGCGTCGCCGATGCCCGTGGTGCCCAGGTTTTCGCGGTCCATGAGCACCCGCAGGGCCTTCTCGGGACTCACGTCCGGGAAAGCCTGGGCCACGGGGGACACCAGTTCGCGGAGCACTTCGGGCTTGTCCGACGCTTGCAGGTCGTCGAGCACGAAATCCTTGCGCAGAAACTCCCCCAGCCGCATCAGAGGGAAACTCCAGGGTCGATCAGACCGAAGTCGCCATTCTTGCGCTTGTAGATGACGTTGATACGCTCGGCCTCGGAGTTGAAGAACACCAGGAATTCGTACTTCATGGCGGTGATCTGCTCGGCGGCCTCTTCAACGCTCATGGGCTTGGGGCTGTACTTGTCGGATTCCTCGATGGAGTGGACCTTGCCCTCATCGGTGAAGCTGACCACGCCCATGGTGACGTCGGAAGACGCGGCCTTGCGGCGGTCCTTCATCTTCTCGCGCATCTTGCGCACCTGGGCCTCGAGCTTGTCCGTGATCATGTCGATGGTGGAGTACATGTCGTCGGAGCGCTCATGGGCGGAGATGTGCATGGCGTCCGCGTCGATCACCACATCGGCGATCTGGCGGGTCTTTTCGACCAGCAGCGTGACCACCACTTCGGCGTTGTCGGCATTGGGCATGTATTTGGCCAGTTTGTCGAAACGCTTGGCGGCGTATTCGCGCAGACCGGGGGACGGCTCAAAATTCTTGAAATAGAAAGCAATGTTCATATCTACCTCCGAGGTGTGGCCGCGAAAAGACGCGCGGCGTGATTACAAGACTTCCTTGCGCTTGGACGAGGAGTCGATGCCCATGGCCATGCGGTACTTGGCCACGGTACGGCGGGCGATGTTGACCTGCAGCTTCTGCTTGAGGGTGTCCGCGATCTGCTCGTCGCTCACGGGCTTCTTGGGATCCTCGCCGGAGATGAGCTGCTTGATGAGCGCCTTCACCGACTCCGAACCCACGGAAGTGCCGTCGTCCAACTCCAGGGCGGAGTTGAAGAAAAACTTGAGTTCGTAGATGCCGTGCGGGGTGGCCACGTATTTGCTCGTGGTGATGCGGCTCACAGTGGATTCGTGCATGCCGATGTCGTCGGCCACGTCCTTGAGGATGAGGGGCTTTAATTTCGTAACCCCGTCCTCGAAGAAGTCCCGCTGAAATTTCACTATCGATTCCAGGACCTTGAACAACGTCCGCTGGCGCTGGTACAGGCTCTTCATGAGCCACTGGGCCGAGCGCATCTTGTCCTGGAGGTAGTCCTTGTCCTTGCTCCCGCTGGAACGGCTCATGTCCTCCATGTAATAGGGGGAAAGCTGGAGCTTGGGCAGGCCGTCCTCGTTGAGCACGATGATGAAGTCCTCGCCGTACTTGTACACGTAGGCGTCGGGACTCACGTAGACCGGATCGGAGGAGCTGAAGTGTGAGCCTGGCAGAGGGTCGAGGGTCTGGATGATGTCCAGGTATTCCTTGATGTCCTCGAGGGTGATGCGGAACTTCTTGGCCAGGGGCTTGTAGCGCTTCTTTTCCAGGTCCTCCAGGTGCTCGCGCACGATCTCCAGGAGCACCGGGTCGGTGTAGCCGTAAACTTCCAACTGGGTGAGCAGGCACTCCTGCGGGGTGCGCGCGGCGATCCCCACCGGGTCGAAGCGCTGCAGGGCGTGCAGGACCACCTCCACCTCTTCGGGGGTGGCGCCGGTGGTGGCGGCGATCTCTTCCACGGTGGACTGTAGGTAGCCCACGGAGTCCAGGTTGCCCACGATGTCGTCGGCGATGACTCGCTGGCGTTCGGTGAAGGGGGAGAGGTTGATCTGCCAGGAGAGATGGCCCTCGAGCGAGGTCTTGGAGGCCAGCCTGGCCTCGAAGGACATGCCCTCCTCCGGGGCCTCGTACTCGCGCACCGTGGCCTGGCGGGAGGTGGAAGCGAAGTCGCCGATGTAGTCGTCCCATTCGGCGGTCTTCATGAGCTCGCGCTGCATGGCCCCCTCTTCCTGGGTGGCGTCAGGCGCGTGGGAATCCTCGGCGATGGTGGGCTCGGGGCGCTCGTCGTCGACCTGGACCTCTTCCAGCAGGGGATTCTCGAGCATCTCCTGCTGCACGGTCTCAACCAGCTCCAGCCGGGAGAGCTGCAACAGCTTGATGGCCTGCTGCAGCTGGGGTGTCATCACCAGCTGCTGCGAAAGCTTGAGTTGCTGTCTGAGCTCAAGGGCCATGCGTGCGTCTGTCCTCGTGAAAGTTCTGCGGCAAGCAAGAAAAATGCCGGACCACCGTTCAACCGTGGCGGTTATGCACTAAAAAGGCGGGGGTGGCAAGACTTGACGGGAATTCACAACAGTGGGCGGGAGGCTGTAGCGCGGTGGAGCGTAGCGGATCAGGGGAAAAGCCTCCTTAGGCCTTAGGGGCTCGCCCCTTTGGAATCCAGTATAGTTTCGCTGGCTTGGGCGGCGATATGGCGGGCGAGAGGCTAGACGAGCCAGCGCCGCCACAGGGCGCCCAGCTTGCCCTTGGCCATGAGCAGGAAGCGCACGGCGTCGCGCACGGCCCCGCTGCCCCCAGGACGTTTGGACACCCAGGCCGCCAGGCGCAGGATTTCCGGCTGGGCGTCCACCGGGGCCATGGCAAGGCCCACGCGGCTCATCACCTGGGCGTCCAGCCAGTCGTCGCCCATGTAGGCCACTTCGTTCAAATCAAGATGTTTCGCGGAAAGGAGTTCTTCGAGAACGGGGAGCTTGCGCAGGTGGCCGCCGTGGAATTCGCGGATGCCCAGCTCCCGCAGGCGATGCTGGGCCTGGATGTTGCCCAGGCCACTGATCACGGCCACGTCGATCCCGGCGTGCTGGCAGAGCTTGAGCCCCATGCCGTCCTGGATGCCGAAGCGCTTCAGGCCCGGCCCGGCGCCGTCGTGGAAGACGGCGTTGTCCGTGAGCACGCCGTCCACGTCCAGCACAAGCAGGCGCACTCCCCTGGCCGACGCCAGGGCCCGGCGGTTCACGCCGGGCCTGACGGGTCTTCTCATTTGGCCTCGCGGGCGATCTTGGACGCCCGGATGAACTCCCTGAACAGCGGATGCGGGCGCATGGGGATGGAGTTGAACTCCGGATGGAACTGGCAGCCCAAAAACCACGGATGCTCGGGCAGCTCCACCACTTCCACCAGGGATTCGTCGGGCGACAGTCCCGAGAACACCATGCCCTTCTCTTCCATGCGGGTGTAGTAGGCCTTGTTGAACTCGTAGCGGTGGCGGTGGCGCTCCTCGATCTGGGGCTTGGCGTAGGCTTCCATGGCCTTGGTGTCGGGCTTGACCACGCAGGGGTAGGCGCCCAGGCGCATCGTTCCGCCCATTTCGGAGTCGGCGTCGCGCTTCTCGATCTTCTTGGTGCGGAAGTCGTACCACTCGCGCATGAGGTAGATGATCGGATCGGGGCTCAGGCGGTTGAACTCCTCGGAGTTGGCCTCGGGAAGATTCAGTACGTTGCGGGCGAACTCGATACAGGCCAGCTGCATGCCCAGGCAGATGCCGAAGAACGGCACCTTGTTCTCGCGGGCGTAGCGGATGGCCGCGATCTTGCCCTCCACGCCGCGCGAGCCGAAGCCGCCGGGCACCAGGATGCCGTCCAGACCCGCCATGCGCTCGGCCACGTTGGCCGGCGTGACCTCCTCGGAGTTCACGTAGATCAGGTTGACGCTCACGTCGTTGGCCACGCCACCGTGCACGAGGGCCTCGTGCAGGCTCTTGTAGGCCTCCTTGAGGTCCACGTACTTGCCCACGATGCCGATGGTCACTTCGCCCTTGGGGTTGGCCAGCTTGTGGGTCAGGTTCTGCCAGGCTTCGAGTTCCGCGTTCTTGGCGGGCAGGCGCAGCAGGATGGCGATCTTCTGGTCCACGCCCTCGGCGTACAGCTTGAGGGGCACCTCGTAGATGTTCTTCACGTCCACGGAGGTGAACACGGCGTCCGGGTCCACGTTGCAGAACAAGGCGATCTTGGTCTTGAGGGACTGGTCCAGGTCGATCTCGGAGCGGCAGATGATGATGTCGGGCTGGATGCCGATGGACCTGAGCTCCTTAACGCTGTGCTGGGTGGGCTTGGTCTTGAGCTCACCCGCCACGCGGATGTATGGGATCAGCGTCAGGTGGATGTAGAGGACGTTCTCCTTGCCCAGATCGCCGCGAAGCTGGCGGATGGCCTCCAGGAAGGGCTGGCCCTCGATGTCGCCCACGGTGCCGCCGATCTCGATCAGGGCCACGTCCTCGTCCTTGGCCACGCCCAGGATGGAGCGCTTGATCTCGTCGGTGATGTGCGGGATCACCTGGACGGTGCCGCCCAGGTAGTCGCCCCGGCGTTCCTTCTGGATGACGTTGTTGTAGATGCGCCCTGAGGTGACGTTGTTGTTCTGGGACATGGGCACGCCCAGGTAGCGCTCGTAGTGGCCCAGGTCCAGGTCGGTCTCGGCGCCGTCGTTGGTGACGTACACCTCGCCGTGCTGGAAGGGGTTCATGGTGCCGGGGTCCACGTTGATGTAGGGGTCGAGCTTCATGATGGTGCAACGAAGCCCGCGCGCCTGCAGCAGCGCGCCGATGGAGGCGGCGGCCAGTCCCTTGCCGAGGGAGGACAACACGCCTCCGGTAACGAATATGAATTTGGTTTTCATGAGAAAGCCCTGCCTCCTGGGGGCTGCCGTGATGTGTAAAACCCCCGCCCGGTTGACGCCTTGCGCGGGGGCACGTAATGTCTCCGGATACGTCTAAGCGACTGGACCGATTTTTTCAAGAAACCCCTGGAGCGTTGTTCATGGCCCGAGTCAAGACACTCGTGATCACCGGCTACGGCACCAATTGCGAGGCGGAATCCGCCCATGGAGCCAATCTGGCCGGTTCCGACCAGACCGATATCGTCTACTTTTCCGACATCACCGCCGGACGAGTCCGCCTGCCCGGCTACAATTTTCTCATCTTCCCCGGCGGATTTCTCGACGGGGACGACCTGGGCGCGGGCCAGGCCGGAGCCATCCGCTGGAAGTACGCCAAGACTGCCACCGGCGAACCCCTCCTAGACCAGCTCCGGACCTTCATCCAGGACGGCGGCCTGATCCTGGGCATCTGCAACGGCTTCCAGTTGCTGGTGAAGCTCGGGCTCCTGCCCGCCCTGGACGGCAACTATTTCGAGCGCCAGGTCACGCTCTCCAACAACGACTCCGGCCGCTTCGAAGACCGCTGGGTCACGGTGCGCGTGAACAAGTCGAGCCCCTGCGTGTTCACCCGGGGCATCGACCACCTGGACCTGCCCGTGCGCCACGGCGAGGGCCTGCTCATCCCCCAGGACAACGCCACGCTCTCGCGCATCGTCACCGAGAACCTGATCGCGCTGCAGTACGCCGATCCGGGCACGGGGCTGCCCACCATGGAGTACCCGGCCAACCCCAACGGGTCGCCCATGGCCATCGCGGGGCTCACCGACCCCTCCGGGCGCATTCTCGGGCTCATGCCCCACCCCGAGGCCTTCAACCACGCCACCAACCACCCCGGCTGGACGCGCGGCGAAAAGCCCCGCCTGGGCATCTCCATCCTGGAGAACGGCGTCAGGTTCCTCAAGGAAAACGCGTAATTCCACTGGCGGGGAGTCCGTCTCCCCGCCTTCCCCGCCTCGTGAACACTTTCCACTCCTCCGCCGCCATCTTCACCACCCCTCCCCCGGGCTGGAAATCCTGGCGGCTGGTCATGACCCGCGCGCTGCGCCAAGCCTGGCTCGCTGGCAGGCGCGGCGAGGCCCCCATCGGCGCGGTGGTCATCGAGGCCGCCACGGGACGCCTGCTGGCCGAAGCCTGCAACGGCCCCATCGGCGCAAGCGACCCCACGGCCCATGCCGAGATACTGGCGCTTCGCCAAGCAGGCACTGCGCTCGGCAATTATCGCCTGAACGGGGCCATCCTGGCCGTGACCCTGGAGCCCTGCCTCATGTGCCTGGGAGCCATGGTGCACGCCCGCATCGGCGGGCTGGTCTTCGGCGCTCGAGACGCCAAGGCCGGGGCCGTGGTCTCCAACCTGGACGGGCCGGGGCTCGCGTTTTTGAACCACAGGTTTCCGGTGCTCGAAGGCGTACTGGCCGAGGAATGCGGAGCCACTCTGACGAGATTTTTTGCGGGAAGAAGAAAGGAAAAGTTAAAGTGAAAGATTAAGAAGATAAGGCAAAGAGAGAAGATGCCTCCGGCGGCCAAAGGGACCAGTCCCTTTGGAATCCCCTATAGCTCTCGCGTCGAACGCTGCGAATGAAGCTGGGCATGCAAGAAGGCTGGGAGTGCGGTCAAGAGTCGTCGGTCAGGAACGCGAGAAGCGCATCCTGAAAGACGGACGGTACTTCCAGAAAGCACATATGGCCGCTATCGGGAAGTTCCCAGAATGAAGCGTTAGGGATGATTGAAGCCATGTCGCGGCCCTGAGGAGGCGGGATGAGCAGGTCCTGCGCACCGGCCAGGCAGAGGGTGGGAGCCAGGATACGCGGCAGGAAAGGCCCGCCGTCGTGCGCGGCCAGGGCGTCGCACTGGGCCGTGAAGCCCTCCAGGCTCGGCTTGTAAGCCCTGGTGGCGAAACCGCGCCCGATGCTCCCATCCAGCAAAGCGTTTTGACCGAGAAGCCAGGGGATCAAGGCGTCGTTGGCGTACACCGCGCACTGCGAGGCCGCGAACAAGGTCCGCGCAGCCCGGATGGCCGCCATGGGCGGGATGCCTATCCGGGAGCCGGACGAGGCCAATACCAGCCTGTCCACCCGTTCGGGATGGGTGGCGGCCAGCACCTGGGCGGTCATGCCCCCAAGCGAAAATCCGAGAACATGGGCGCGCGCCATGTCCAGTTCGTCCAACAGGGCCAGGGCGTCCTGGGCCATTACTTCCGTGGTCAGGCCGTCGAAGGAGGCCGTGGTGCGCCCCGCTCCCCTGGGGTCGTGCGCGATGACCGTGAAACGCTCGGCCAGCGCGGCGATGAGCCCGCCCCATTGGGTGACGTCCTGAGTGAGTCCTGCCAGCAGCATAAGCGCGGGGCCGCTGCCGTGGACTTCGTAGTGAATCCCGGCAGGCATCTCAGGCGTAGCTTTCCAGCATGGAGGCCAGCTTGGCCATGTCCGGCTTGGAGGTGGCCAGGGGCCTGCGCACCCTGGAATCGATCCTGCCCTCATAGGGCGCGCGCGTGCCCTTGTAGATCACGCCGATGGGGATGCGGTCGCCGAACTCCTGCGCCTTAAGCATGGCGGCGTTGCGGTCGGTGGGGTCGTAGTCGGCTCCGAGCTTGTAGCATCGCGCCTTGTACCAGGCGTAGGTGTTGACTTTGTTGAAGGACACGCAGGGCTGAAGGATGTCCACCAGTGCGAATCCGGGATGCCGCGCGGCCTGGACGATGAGATCGGCCAGATGGTCGACCTCGGCGGCGTAGCCCCGGGCCACGAAGGGCGTGTCCATGGTCACGGCCACGGCGATGGGGTTGAAGGCCATGGAGGCCACGCCCGCGGGCTGGAACTTTGTGGGCTGGCCCTGGGCCGTGGTGGGGCTGGCCTGGCCTTTGGTCAGGCCGTAGATCTGATTGTCGTGCACCAGGTAGGTCATGGTCACGTTGCGGCGCATGGCGGCCAGAAAGTGGTTCCCGCCCTCGCCGTAGCTGCACCCGTCGCCGCTTTCAGCGAAAACGGCCACCTCGGTGTTGGCCAGGGCCGCGCCCTGGGCCGGGGGAAGGCTCCTGCCGTGCAGGCCGTTGAAGCAGTTGCAGCGCAGATAATGCGGCGACTTGGCCGCCTGTCCGATGCCCGAGCAGACAAGCACCTTGTGGGGCGCCAGGTCCAGCATGGACAGGGCCTTCTTGAGGGCCTTGTTGATGGCGAAGTTGCCGCAGCCGGGACACCAGGCCGTTTCGAACTCGCCGTACTGTTCGAGGGGAATCATGGGAGCTCCTTACAGCCGGTCCAGCCGGTCCATGATGTGGGCGGCGGTCACGGGCAGGCCGTCGTAGCGGGTGATCAGCTGGTCGAAGGCGTAGCCGGTCTGCTGGCGGATGAGTTGAGCCAGTTGGCCCGAGTGGTTGCCCTCGACCATGAAGGTCCGGCCAGCCTTGGCGAAAACCGGCAGGAAGTGGTCCGGATTCAGGGGGTACACCTGCGAAAAATGGATGACTGCGGCCCGGACTCCCCGTTCGCGCAGTATTTGCGCCGCCTCCAGGGCCGGGCCGTAGGTGGACCCCCAGCAGGCCAGAAGGATGTCCGGTTTCTCATCTCCCTCGAACGTAGGCGGCACGATGGAGGACACGATCCCCTCGGTCTTGCGCATGCGCTTGTCCATCATTTGGATGCGCACGGTCAGGTCCTCGGTGATGTGCCCGTCAGCGGTGTGCTCGTCGCTGTCCAGCACCACCAGATGTTCCCCGAAGCCGGGAATCAACCTGGGGGAAACGCCGCAGGGGGTGTCGGCGTAGCGCCGGTATCCGGCGGGGTCGTCGCAGGTCAGCGCGGGCTCGGCCATGGGCTCGAGGGCCGCCAGGTCGAAGGGGACCACCGCCCGGTAGGAGTCGGCCAGGTACTGGTCCGTGAGCACGAACATGGGGCTCTGCCATTTCTCGGCCTGGTTCATGGCCCGGTAGGCCAGCTCGAAGCACTGCTCGGGCGTGCCGGGTGCGTAGATAGCCCGGGGAAAGTCGCCGTGGCCCGCGTAGAGGGCCATGTTGAGATCCCCCTGTTCGGTGCGCGTGGGCAGCCCCGTGGCCGGGCCGGGCCGCTGGGCCAGCACGATCACGATGGGCGTTTCGGTCATGCCCGCCAGGCTCACGCCCTCCACCATCAGGGCGAAACCGCCCCCGGAGGTGGGCACCACGGCCTTGGCCCCGGCATAGGACGCTCCCAGGGCCATGTTGATGGCCGCGATCTCGTCCTCGGCCTGCTCCACCAGCATGCCGAGCTTGGTCCCCTTGTCCACGAAGGTGGAGGCCACGGACGTGGCCGGCGTCATGGGGTAGTAGGAGCAAAAGTTGGCTCCGGCGGCCAGGGCGCCGAAGGCCAGGGCCTCGTTGCCGTGCATGAAGAGGCGCTTGTCCGTGCGCATCGGGGGAGGCATACAGGAGAATCCGGCTCCGCTGGCCTCGGCCCATGCCCGGGCCGCCGCGAACACCTTCAGGTTTCCGGCCACGGCCTCCTCACCCTTGCGGGCGAACACCTCGGAGACGATCCCCTCCAGCCAGGCGGCGTCCAGGCAGAGCAGGCGGCTCAGGACGCCCAGGGCGGCGATGTTTTCGAAAATCGGCTTGGGACACAGGGATTTGAAAGGCACGGCCAGTCCGGGCACGCCGGATAAGTCCACCGACTCATCGGCCACGGCCAGGGCCTTGGCGGTGAGCTGTCCCTTGTGCAGAGCCACCGTTTCGGCGTTCAGGGCCACCAGCAGGTCGATGGTCTCGCGCGGCCCGTACACCGGCTCGGGACTCACCCGCACGGCGTAGGTGTTGTGGCCGCCGCGGATGCGGGACTGGTAGTCCTGCGTCACCACGATTTCGTACCCGGCCCGCATCAGGGCCTTGGCCAGGAAATCTCCCACCGTGACGAGGCCCTGTCCGGCCTCGCCGCCGATGACGATGTTCACGCTGCTGTCGGGCATGCGGGTCTCCGTCCTTTGGCGAAAAAAAAAGCGCGGCCGCCGGAATCGCCCGGCGGCCGCGCCGTGTTATGAGGCGTTCGAGAGTTCCACGGCCTGTTCATACCGGCGGTGCATATCCGAAAGGAGCACCAGGTGCTCCTGCTCGTCCTTGAGCGCCTGGCCCAGGAAGGACCGCGCGTCCGGGTCTTTGACGCGGCGCAGCTCATTCTCGAAAAAATCGAGGCAGGAGCGTTGTTCCCGAAGCGCCAAGTCCAGCAGTTCGGCCTCGCGTCCGGCCGAAGGCGGCGCTTTCGGCTCAAGCCCTGCATCGGCCGGAAGCCCGGCGGGGTCCTGCAGGTCGTCGTCCGCCAGGGAGCAGGCGTTTTTCATGCTCATTCCCTGGCACACGGCCGCGTGGACCTCGGCCAGCCTGGTGATCAGCCGCAGCTTGTCCTGGGCCAGCAGCGAGAACACATTGGAGCAGAACTCATTGGAACACCGGGCCTGGGCGTCGATATAGAAATCCAGGACCTTGCGCTCCAGTTCCAGCCCCCTGCAGAGTATGTCCGCGCCGCCGGCGTCCATGGCTGTGCTAGGCGGCCGTCGTGGGCGGAGTGAACACCCGCACGGCCAGCTCCTTGTCGAGCAGGTACAGGGCCGAGGGGTTGCCCTCCACGAGCTTGAGCTTGTTGATCACGTCCTGCACGTTGGCCTCTTCCTCCACCTGTTCGTCGATGAACCACTTCAGGTAGGAGGCGGTGGCGTGGTCCTTCTCCTTGATGGCCAGGTCCATCAGGGCGTTGATGCGCGCGGTGACGCCCTGCTCGTGCTTGAGAGTCTCCTGGAAGGCGATCAGGGGGCTTTTCCAGGTGTTCTCGGGGGCTTCGAGGGTCTGCAGCTTGATACGGCCGCCGCGTTCGATGGTATAGTTGTAGAATTTGGTGGCGTGGAACTTCTCTTCCTGCTCCTGAACCTGCATCCAGTTGGCGAAGCCCACCAGACCCATATCCTGGAAATAGGAGGACATCGAGAGATACAGGTAAGAGGACCACAATTCCCATTTGACCTGATCGTTCAGGGCCTGTTCCATCTTCTTGCTGAGCATCGGTTACTCCGCTTTCCAGAGGCCGTGGATGTTGCAGTACTCCCGAGCCACGATCTTCTCGGCGGCGATGCAGAACTCGGCCTCGGGCTTCTGTCCGGGCTGCAGGTCCTGGCGGTAGACCTTGCCGTCGGCCATGACCTCGATGAACTCGATGTAGTGCTTCTCCTCCATGGGATGCGCCACGGCGCCCACCATCACCTTGAATCCGTTGGCGGTCTTCTCGATGACCGGGACGTGCTTTTCCTTGGCGGCGTCCACGGTGTTCTCCTGGAAGTACTTCATGGGCTGCCCGCAGCAGACCAGATCTCCGCCGCCGGTGTGCAGGACTTCGACGATATTGCCGCAGATATCACATTTGTAGACGCCGTTTTTCTCGGTCATATGTGCTCCTTTGCGTTGATGTCACGCCGGGCGCCCACAGGGTGAACGCCCGGATATTTCAGTGACATAAACCACTTTTAGCCCACATGTGCAAGGGCTTTCAGCGAGGATCAGCGCAGAGCTTCGAAGATGTAGCGGACGGCGAGAAACAGGATGCAGGCGGCAAGGAAGGATTTGATGTACCTGGCCGGGACGTACTTCTGGCAACGTGCGCCCACGTACATGCCCGCGAAGCCGCCCAGTCCGAAGAGCGCCCCCAGGGTCCAGTCCGGGGCCACGGCCATTTCGGGGTAGAACGGCGCGATGGCCTGGTAGAAGAACACGCCGCACACGCTGGTGAGGAAGGTGCCCATGAGCGCGGCCCCGGCCACGGTGTAGACCGGGAGGCCGAAGAAGGCCACGAAGAACGGGGCGATGATGGCCCCGCCTCCGATGCCGTACACGCCGCCCACGATGCCCACCGCAAAGCTCATGAGGAGCACTCCGCCGGTGGAGAACCGGTAGGTCTCTCCCTGGAAGGTGAATTCGACTTCCTTGAAGGAATACTTCGCCCCGCTCACGGCCATGTGCTCGATCAGCGTCCCCTGGGGTCCGCAACGGCTGGCGCCTGCCTGCTCCTGCGGCTTGCCGGAGCAGCTGGCCTGTTTGGGGGCGTCCTTCATGGCGCAGCCGGGACCCGCGCCCTGCGCAGGCTTGGCCGGGGCAGGCTTCTTGAAGAAGGTGTCCTTCACCAGGCGCAGGCCGATATAGCCCAGCACGCACGCGGCGAAGAGCTTGAAACTCTTGGGGTCCGGCAGATATTTGACGCGCACGATGGCCCCGATGAGCACCCCGGGCAGGGTCCCGATGGCCGTGGCGAAGGTCAGGGGCCAGACCATGCGCTTTTCCCTGATGTAGCGGTACACTCCGCTGGGGATGGCCACGATGTTGAACACCTGGTTCGTGGCGCTCACCGACGGCGAGGTGTAGCCCAGCACCGAAAGCTGGAAGGGAAGCAGCAGAAATGCCCCGGACACGCCGCCCATGGACGTGCACAGGGAGACGCAGAAGGCCACCACCGGAGGAACCCACGGTGAGACTTCAATTCCGGCCACAGGAAAGTACATGTCGCCCGCCTCCGGTTCAAAAGCCGGTTTTCCCGTTACCCAGCCGCCGTGCCTGTTGCCCATCCACTCGGGATCATGAGTCTTTCTTCGCCGCCAGCTGTATCCGCACAGTAAAAGTCACGAATTGCTTTAATTTCGTGACTTCATAATATCCCCGGAAAAAGACGTTGTCCATATTTCCGGCATGGTCTTTGCGTATTATCTTGTTGCACCGGTGTATGGGAAAAAATGGCCCGTTCCCCCGGGACTAAAGGGATTTTCCCAAACGCCGATGAGAGGCAAAACCCTCCGGAGGATACATCATGCGCGCGTTAGCCCTGATCGCCGCGCTCGCGACAACGCTCCCGCTTGCGGCCCAGGCCCGGGCGCAGACCATAGGCCCCGTTGACCCGGGAGCGCAGGTGGACGTCTCCGCCCCCAAGAGCGTCACCGTGGACGGCGTCTCGGGCGTTCGCGTGCGTGAAACGCCCGGCGCGTCCCAGGGATACATGGTCCCCGACGCGTCAGGCGGCTACGTCTACTATGCTCCGGCCCCCCCCGCAGCGCCGCAGAGCCCGTCACGCGCCGACGCCGAGGAAATCAGGCTCTACGCCCGTGAACTGGCCTCCCAGATCACCAAAGGACTCACCGGCGACACGCCCTTGGCCGGGGTCGTCAGCGTCCCGACGGCTTTCGTCAACCAGGACACCCGTGATTCGTCCTCCTTCGGCAGGCTCATGGGCGAGCAGATGATCTACGAACTCGGCAGCCGGGGGTTCCCGGTCAAGGAGGCCCGTGGCGGCGCACCCGCCGTGGCCAGGACCAAGGGGAAAAAGGCTCCCCCGGCGGCCCCTGTGGCCGTGCTGGCCGGATCCTACTACGTGGACCGCGACAACCTGTTCGTGAACGCCCGGCTGGTGCAGCCATCCGGAAACGTGCTGCGCACCGGCTCCGTGCTCATCCCCATGACCCCGACACTCAGGCGGATGCTTGGCATCCCCGACCCAACCGGTCTTCGTCCCACTCCGCCCACCCTCATCGGCGCGCGCAACGTGGACGAGCCTCCGGGTTACGGGGCGGGCTACGGGGGCGACAGGACGCCCGTGCCCTACTCGCCTTCTGCCAAGAAGAAGGCCCCGGCGAAAAAATCCGTGAAGAAAGCGGCTAAGCAGCCCTGCCCTCCCGGATGCGAACCCATCGACACTGCGGCCAAGGCGCAGCCTCCCCAAGCCCCCCAGCCGCCCGCGCCTGGAAAGTAGGAGAGAGGCCATGAAATTTTCCGCCGCCCTACTGCTCGCTTCCGTCCTCGCCCTGGCCGCTTGCCAGGGCAAGGGCCTGACAGTCATCCCCCAGGACGCCCACAGCCTGGATCACTACGCCCAGGGCCTTCGCTGCAAGCAGGAAGGGCGCTACCTGCTGGCCAGGGAACATTTCGAGCTGGCCCGCGCCACCGCCCGGGACACGGACATGACCCGGCGCTGCGACGCCGAAATCGCCGCCGTGGACCGGGCCATCAAAGAGCTGCGATAATACGGAGAACCAGGTCATGAAACCATACGCATGGATACTCCTTCTGCTGGCAAGCGCCTGCGCCCCCATGGCCAACGGCGAAATGGGCCAACTCTTCCACGACGTGGGGTCGTCCATGCCCTGGAGCGGCAGCAAGCCGGACATGAACGAGTACTACCCCCAGGCCGCGCGCGAGATGGCGGGCGAACTGGACGCGCAGCTGGCCCCGCGACTGGGCTTCGACGGCACCACCACGCGCGGGCTGCAATGGGTCATCGTCACCACGCCCTCGGACTTGGACAACATGGGCCAGGCTTCCCCCCTGTCCCGGGCAATGGCCGAACAGCTGGGCTCGGCGCTTACCGCTCGCGGATATTACGTCCAGGAGATCAGGAAGACTTCGGAGGTGGTGTTCAACAAGAGCCAGGGCGAGTTCATGCTCTCGCGCAACGCCCGCGAACTGGCCACCCGCAAGTTCCAGGGAACCCTGGTGGTGGCGGGAACCTATTCGGCCACGCCCTACGGCGTGCGCTTCAACATCGAGGTCATGGATGCGCGCAACAACGACGTGCTGGCCAAGTCCAGCCGGGTGCTGCCCATGAGCCGCCCCGTGGCCTACCTCATGGAGCAGCAGACGCCCGGCCAGAGCAACATCCGCCCCACCGTGGCCACCGTGCCCGGCGCGGCCGACCCCGGCCCCACCTACCAGCAGCCCGGCGACTGGCGAACCACGCGGCAGAAGATTCCCAACTTCCTGGTGCCGCAGTAGCGGCGCGAAAGAAGAACGACGAAGGGCGGATGCGTCGGCATCCGCCCTTTTTTATTGCTCTGGGATGACCAAGAGGCGAGACGGGATTGGGCGAGGCCCGGAATGGGACGGGAGGAGCCTCAGGCGGCCGAGAACAGCCAGGCCTTGTCCACCACGTCCTCCTGGCGGCCGAACACGTACGCCTTGTCCCCGGCCTGGATGGCGAAGGAGCCGTCCGGGTTCATGTGCGTCGTGCCGTCGCGGTCCACGGCCACCACAGTAAGCGCGTGCTCGCGGCGTATCCCAGCTTCCTCCAGGGTCTTGCCTGCCAGCGGCGAGGCATCCTCCACGGTGAACACCGCCAGGTCCATGCCGGTCAGCTGCGGCGTCAGGAGCTTCTGGCCGTCCAGCGGAATGTCCGGGGTGCGCAGCATCCGGTAGTTGGACCCGCGCGCCGTAAGGATCAAGCGCTCGATGGTCTGGTTGGGCACCAGGTACTCCACAAGAACGCGGGTGAATATCTCGATGGAAGTCTCGAACTCCTCGGGCACCACCTCGGACGCTCCCAGCTCAAGGAGTTCCGGGGCCTCGCCCACGAACCGGGTACGTACGATGATATTCAGGTTGCGGTTGAGCGCCCTTGCCGTCGCCACCATGCGCCGCACGGCCGCCGGATCGGACACGACCAGCACCAGTACCCGGGCCTGCTTGATCCCGGCGTGCTCAAGCACCGCCGGATAGGAGGCGTCACCGTAGCGGATGGGCACGCCCTCCTTGCGTTCGCGCCGCACCGTGTCGATGTTCATCTCCAGCACGATGAAGGGGATTCCCGCCCGCTTGACCGCGTGCACGATCTGACGGCCGCCGGGGCCGTAGCCCACGACGATTATGTGGTCGCGCAGCTCCTCGTGCTCCTCGGCCTTGACCTCCCTGGGCTTGGGGACCTTGCAGATCCGTCCCGCCACCTTGGGCGCAAGCTGGATGAGCCAAGGCGTCACCGCCATGGTCAGCACGCTGGATGCCAGGAAGTTCTGGTAGGCGTCGCGGTTCATGAGCCCAGTGTCCAGGCCCACCTTGGCCAGCACGAAGGAGAACTCTCCCACCTGGGCCAGGGCCATGCTTCCCAGTATCGCCACCCGGAGCGGATATCCCAGGATCAGTACGGCCCCTCCGGCAGCGAGTATCTTCATCACCATGACCATCACGGACCAGAAGAAAACATGCGCTGGATGGCCCACGATGTAGCTTACGTCCACCAGCATTCCCACGGACACGAAAAACAGGCTGGTGAAGATATCCTTGAAGGGCAGAACGCCCTCCATGGCGTTCAGGGCGTACTCGGATTCGGACAGCATGAGCCCCGCCAGAAAAGCTCCTAGGGAAAGGGAGAGGCCCACCCCGGCCGTGAGAAACGCCACCGACATGCAGAACACGATGGTGGCCATGAGGAAAAGCTCACGGCTTCGCACCCTGGCCACGGAGAGAAACAGGCGGGGAACGGCGTACTTGGCCAACACCAGCACAAGAACGACCACCCCGGCGCCCTTGACGAGCATCATGCCGAGCGACGGCAGGAGGTCCCCTCCCTGGCCGCCAAGAAACGGCGTGAGCAGCATCATGGGTACGATGGCCAGGTCCTGAAAGATGAGTATGGAGAGGCTCACGCGGCCCTGGGGGCTTTCCAGCTCGGCGCGGTTCTGGAGCTCCTTGAGCACGATGGCCGTGGAGGACAACGCCGCCAGAAAGCCTACGAACACCGCCCTGCCCATGCTCGGGCTGGGATCAAGGAGCAGCGCGAGACCGCCGAACGCGACGATGGTGAGCACCACCTGCGCTGATCCGCCCAGGAACACTGGCCGTTTCAGGCGCAACAGTTCCGACGTGGAGAGTTCCATTCCGATGGAGAACAGCAGAAACACCACGCCGATCTCGGCGATCATCTCCACCTGGTGCACGGACTTCACCAGGCCGAAGCCGCCCGGGCCGCAGATGACGCCAGCCACCAGGAAACCCACGATGGGAGGCAGGCCGATCTTGTGGCAGGCGAACATGACGGCCACGCTCATGGCCAGGATGACCACGAGCTCCGGCAGAAGAGGGATATCCATGAGGGCACGGCTCCGATGCGTTTTTCCTGGAGCATACCCGAGAGCGGCCTGGCTGTCACCGCGCGGGCGAGCCGGCCGGGGAGGGAGCTTTTTGGCCCTGCGCTGTGCGCCCTTTGTCTGGATTTGCGTTGCAAAGTCATCATTGATATGGGGTTGTTAAGGGGATGACGGACAGTTTCGACCCAAGGAAATACGCATGAAAAAAGAAAGCATGGTGTTCACCGGCGTTCGCATCATGTGCGCACTGGCCCTTGCACTGGTTGCCGCCTCTGGTGTGGCTTTGGCCAAAGACGTGTCGCCGGTGGGGGAAAAGGTCGCCGTGGACGGGAACGGCCACGCCATCTATCAGGTCGAGGCGAACGGGATCAGGATCGGGTACAAATTGATCGGTTCCGGGGAGCCGCTCCTGCTGCTCACCGGCCTTGGCTGCACCATGGATCGCTGGACCCCTGCGTTCATCGAAGAGGCATCCGGGAAATACCAACTGATCATCATGGATAACCGTGGGATGGGGTACACCACGGACAACGGCCAGGATTTCACCTATACGCTTTTCGCAAAGGACGTGATCAGCCTGCTTGATTCTCTTGGAGTCGGCAAAACGAATGTGCTGGGGTATTCCCAGTCGAGCGTCACCACTCAGAATCTGCTTCTCGAGTATCCGGACCGGGTGGGCAAGGCCATCATCCATGCCACGTCAACCGATGGAAAAGCCGTTGCCGCCGCATTTAAGAGCGTACCGTTGCCCGACAATCCCACCATCAAGAAGCAGCTCGAAGCGGCAATGGGCTGGGAGTCCCCCTTGGACAAGATGGCGCTGATAAAGAATCAGGTAATGTTGCTGGTGGGCACCGCGGACACCATTGTGGGCACACAGAGCTCAAAGACCCTGGCCGGGCTGATTCCCGGCGCATGGCTTGTCCAATTCAAGAATGGGACCCACCACCTTCAATTTGAAGCTCCAGTCGAATTCTCCCGCATCGTCCTGACCTTTCTTGAGATGAACGAAACCGTTCCAACGCCCCCCCAATGATGGTTTCATCTGTGTCGCGTCCACTAGGCACCGCTTCAGCGTTTTCCGAGCGCTCCTCCCGGTAGGTCAGCGCAATTGCCGCCCCGCCTGGAGCATCTCCCCGGCGGGGCCCACGCGGCATCGACCTTCGGCCCCTCCTTGAGAACGTCATTTCGCCACGGTGCACCTGTCCACCAGATACACGATGGACTGGTAGGGCACCCCGGTATTGCGCGACAGCCCGATCTCGCAGGTGCGGCTGTTGGAGTATCCGGCCACGGTTTCCGGCGGCAGCTGTTCGGTCAGGCCGTCCAGGGCGGCTTCGTTGAGTTCGGGGAAGTTGAATCCCCGGTCCCCGGCGAAACCGCAGCAGTAGATGTTGCGTGGCAGGATCACCTTCTCGGCGCAGGCTTCGAGCACGGCCCGGCACTTGCCGGAGAGCCCCATCTTCACCGAACTGCAGGTGACGTGCAGGGCCACGGTCTCAGGCGCCCTGGTGAAATGAAGCTTGTCCATGAGGAAGTCGTGGATGAACTCGGCGGCCTCGTAGAGCTTGAGGTCGGGCTCGATCTTGCGGCGCATGGTGTACAGGCAGGGGCTTGTGTCGAAAAGGATGGGGATGCCGCCGTTTTGGCTTACGCGGCGCAGTTCGGCCTCCAGCTCCCGGCCCTTCTGGTCGGCCTGCTCCATGAACCCCTTGGACTCGAAGGTCAGGCCGCAGCAGAGGTCGGCCATGCCCGTCGGGTAGATCACGTCGTATCCGGCCTTGGAGAGCACGGAGAGCGTGGCCTCGTACAGGGCGCGCTGGTCCGGGTCGCCCTTGGCGGGCCCCATGGAGCGGGCCACGCAGCTGGGGAAATAGACCACCTGGCGGCCCTTGCCCCGGGTCGTGTCCGTGAAGGACTTGGAGGGCAGGCCGCCGGGCATCCACTTGTTCCACAGGGGGATGCGATTGCCTGAGAGTTCGCGCAGCGATCCGGCCAGCTGCTCCATGAGGTACGTGCCCAGTACTCGGTGGGCGAATCCCGCGACTTTAAGCAACTGGCGCACGCGCTTCATGGCCAGTCCGTAGTGGTTGGCCACCCACTGGGCCAGCTTGCGGGAGGTGCCGCTGGCCCGCCTGCCGCGCAGCTCCTTGGTGAAGCGGCCGGTGTCGATGGACACGGGGCAGACCGTGGCGCACAGGCCGTCTGCGGCGCAGGTCTGCTCGCCGAAGTAGGTGTAGTGCTCCCAGAACTTCTTCATGAGCTCTTCGTCGCTGGAGTGCTGGATGCGGGCCATGTGGCGCTGCAGGGCGATGCGCTGGCGCGGGGTGGAGGTGATGGTGCGCGAGGGGCAGACGGGCTCGCAGAAACCACACTCGATGCAGCGGTCGATGATCTCGTCCACCGCGGGCATGGGTTTCAGGTTCTCCAGGTAGACGTTGGGGTTGTCGTTGATGATGACCCCGGGGTTGAGCAGGTTGTCAGGGTCGAAGGCCTTCTTGAGGCGCACCATGTAGGCGTAGGCCTGCCTGCCCCACTCCATCTCCACGAAGGGGGCCATGTTGCGCCCGGTGCCGTGCTCGCCCTTGAGCGAACCGTCGTAGCGCCCCACCACCATGTCCGCCACTTCCTCCATGAGGGCCTGGTAGTTCTCGATCATCTTGCGTGATCCGAAGTTCGGGCAGAACACGAAGTGCAGGTTGCCCTCCAGGGCATGGCCGAAGATGATGCCCTCGGGAAAGCCGTGCTTGTGCATGAGTTCTTGCAACTCCACGGTGCCGTGGGCCAGCTTCTCGATGGGGAAGACCACGTCCTCGATGACCACGGTGGTGCCGGGATCGCGGACGGCGCCCACGGCCGGGAACAGGCCTTTGCGGATGTTCCAGAGCTTGTTGTAGTCCGCGGGCTGGTCCATGAACACGATGGGATGCAGGGCCTTGATCTTGGAAACCAGGCCCTGGATCTCGTCGATCTGGCGAAGCAGCGTCTTTTCGTCGGCCGCCCGGGTCTCCACCAGGATGGCCGCCGCCGTGTCCGGCAGCTCATTCAGGAAGGCGGGCATACCGGGCTTGTCCTCAACGGAGCGAAGCGACGCCCGGTCCATGAGTTCCACGGCCGAGACGGGCCCCTTCTTGAGTGCGATGGTGGCGTTGCAGGCGTCGGCGATGGTGGCGTAGTACATCATGGCCGAAGCCTTGTGCGGATGCTCCACCACCGTGCGGTAGGTGACTTCGGAGATGAAGGCCAGGGTGCCCTCGGAGCCCACCATCAGGTGCAGCAGGATGTCGATGGGGTCCGTGAAGTCCACGAAGGAGTTGATGCCGTAGCCGGTGGTGTTCTTGATCTTGAACTTGCGTCGGACGCGTTCGGCCAGGGGTGTATCGGCAGTTATCTCGTCGCGGATGGCGGCAAGCTCGGCCACGAGCTTCGGATGCGCGGTCGTGAAGGCCCGGCGCGACTTCGGATCGGCCGTATCCAGGGTGGAGCCGTCCGCGAAGATGAGCTTCATGGACTCCACTGTCTTGTAGCTGTTCTCGGCCGTGCCGCAGCACATGCCCGAGGCGTTGTTGGCCGCGATGCCGCCGATCATGGCCGCGTTGATGGAGGCCGGATCCGGGCCGATCTTCTTGCCGAAGGGCGCCAGCTGGAAGTTGGCCTCGGCTCCGATGACGCCGGGCTCCAGGCTTATGTGCTCGGCCAGCGGATGGATGTGCAGGCCTTTCCAGGCACCAGACAGGTAGATGAGCACGGAGTCCGTGAGGGCTTGGCCGGAGAGGCTGGTGCCGGCCGTACGGAAGGTCACGGGCACCTTGAGTTCGCTGGCCGCTGCCAGGAGCTTGGAAACCTCTTCCGGGGTGCGGGCCTTGACCACGATCTTAGGCACCAGCCGGTAGAAGCTGGCGTCGTCCCCGTAGGCCAGGTTGGTGAAGGGACCACAAAAGAGCCGGTCGGAAGGGATGAACCCCGCGATACGTTCGTGATATTGCCGGTGGATTCCGGTCAGCTGGTTGCAGTCGTTGGACTCGAACATCGAAGCGCTCCTTGTGGCCGCCAGGCGGGGCCGGAAAAGAGGATGGGACTCTTCGATGTTTAGCGCAAAAGACGGTTGCTGGGAAGCTCCCGGCGGTTTTGCCTGCGCTTCACGTCTATTCTTTCGGGAAATCGAACCTCTCGGCGCCAGGCGCGCCAACGAAAAAGCCGGGGCGACCCCCGGCTTTTTCGTATCCATAAGCGCTCTGACGGCTAGTGGCGCGGTTGATTCTGGTATTCTTCCTTGAGCAGGCCCACGGCCAGGGGACGCACGTTGGCGTCGCGCCCGCAGAAGAGCTTGTCCGGGCCGTCGCACAGGATGGCCTGGGCCAGCACGTCGTCCATGTGCTTCACCTGGACGATCTCCAGGTCCTTCAGGATGGCCTCGGGCACTTCCTTCAGGTCCTTGGCGTTCTCGTCGGGTATGAGCACCTTCTTGATCTGGCCACGGTGAGCGGCCAGGAGCTTCTCGCGAAGCCCGCCAATGGGCAGCACGCGGCCGCGCAGGGTGATCTCGCCGGTCATGGCCAGGTCGTTGCGCACGGGCATGTTCAGAAGCGCCGACACCATGGCCGTGGCCAGGGTGATGCCGGCCGAAGGGCCGTCCTTGGGGGTGGCTCCTTCGGGCACGTGGATGTGGATGTCGATCTCCTTGTGGAAATCGGGCTTGAGGCCGAAGGTGGCGGAGCGCGACCGGATGTAGGAGAGGGCCGCGCGGGCGGATTCCTGCATCACGTCGCCCAGCTTGCCGGTGATCTCCACCTTGCCGGAACCGGGCATGAGCACGGTCTCCACCATGAGCATTTCGCCGCCGAGCTCCGTGTAGGCCAGGCCGGTGGACACGCCCACTTGGGGTTCGTCCTCCATCTCGCCGTGTCGGAACTTGGGCACGCCCAGGTATTGGGCCACGCTGTCCTTGGTGATCTCGAAGTTGGCCGCCAGGTCGCCGCCTTCGACAAGCTTGCGGGCGGTCTTGCGGCACAGCGAAGCCAGTTCGCGTTCCACGTTGCGCACGCCCGCCTCGCGGGTGTAGCGCCGGATAACCTCAAGGACGGCATCCTCCGTGACGGTGATGTTCTCGTCCTTCAGGCCGTTCTCCTTGATCTTCTTGGGCAGCAGAAACTGGCGCGCGATGCTGGCCTTTTCCGTCTCCAGGTAGCCGGGGATGCGGATGATCTCCATGCGGTCCTGCAGGGGCAGCGGGATGGTGTGCAGCGCGTTGGCCGTGGTGATGAAAAAGATCTTGGACAGGTCGTAGTCCAGATCCAGGTAGTGGTCGCCGAAGGCGTAGTTCTGCTCGGGGTCCAGCACCTCCAGCAGCGCCGACGATGGATCGCCCCTAAAGTCCGTGGACATCTTGTCCACCTCGTCCAGGCAGAACACGGGGTTGTTGAACTTCACCCGTTTGAGCGACTGGATGATCTTGCCCGGCAGCGCGCCCACATAGGTGCGCCTGTGGCCTCTGATCTCGGCCTCGTCGCGCACGCCGCCAAGCGACAGGCGCACGAACTCACGGCCCATGGCCCTGGCGATGGACTTGGCCAGCGACGTCTTGCCCACGCCCGGAGGGCCCACCAGGCACAGGATAGGGCCCTTGATCTTGTCCACCAGGCTCTGCACGGCCAGGTACTCGAGGATGCGCTCTTTGGGCTTCTCCAGGCCGTAATGGTCGGCGTCCAGGATGTCCTTGGCCTTGTTCACGTCGATCTCGACATCCTGAAGCACGTTCCAGGGCAGGTCCAGGATCCACTCCACATAGTTGCGCACCACGGTGTACTCGGCCGAGGACGCCGGGGTGTTCTTCATCTTCTTGAGCTCGCGCATGGCCTTTTCGCGAGCCTCCTCGGGCATGTCCTTATCCTTCAGGCGCTGTTCGAACTCGGCCACCTCGGCCAGGGGGTCCTCGTCGCGCCCCATCTCCTTGTGGATGGCCTTAAGCTGTTCGTTCAGGTAGTATTCGCGCTGGTTCTTCTCCATCTGCTGCTTGACGCGGCTCTTGATCTTCTTCTCGATGGAGGAAATCTCGATCTCGCCCTGCAGGAGCCCGAAAGCCTCTTCCAGGCGCTTCACCGGATCGAACTGCTCCAGGATGTCCTGTTTCTTGATGTAGTCCACCTTGAGGTGGGGCATGATGGCGTCAGCCAGACGTCCGGGAGCGGTCTGGGCGTTGATTGCCAGGATGGTTTCGGGCGCGAGTTTCTTGTTGATGCGCCCGTAGTGCTCCATGGCCTCATGGGCGGTGCGCACCAGGGCCTCGGCCTCGCTTCCCTCCCCGTCGTCCTCGGGCAGACGCGCCACGCGGGCAGTGGGGAAGTCGTCCTCGAAGCCCTCCATGCCGTCCTCTTCCCATTCGGCCCGGTACAGACCCTCGAAAAGAACCTTGATGGTGCCGTCGGGCAGGCGGAGCATCTGGAGGATCTTGCTGACGGTGCCTACGCGGAAAAGGTCCTCAGCCTGGGGCTTCTCCGTCTCCGGAGTGCGCTGGGCCACCAGGAAAATCTTCTTGTCGTAGGTGGAGACGGCGTTCTCAATGGCTTTGATGGAAGCCTCCCGGCCAACGAACAGCGGCACGATGGACCGGGGAAACATGACCACCTCGCGCAGGCTCATCACCGGCAGGCGCAGGCGATCGGCGCGGCGGGGCTGGTCATCGGAAAACAAGCTCGTCATGAAAGCCTCCTGGGCGTAATTGTCCACGCGGATGACGAAGGGCGCGGAACTCCGTAGTTCACGAACACGGAGAGTAAGACAGGCAGGGAAATTGTCAAATTATGAGAATATGAAATTAAATTCATGTGTTGAGCATCGAGCCCAGGGACGCGTGGCCGGCGGGCCCGCCGTTTGGCCGCAATGTCATGTTCCAGGCCGCATTGCAACAGGATTTCCGCACCATTCATATCGGAGGTATGGGGGAGAACTGAAGAGGGGATAGCGGTTCAAGGCGATGTTGAAGATGAACTTTTCTTGGATGCCTCCGGCGGAAAATGGGACTTCGTCCCTTTAGGATCCCGTATCGCTTCGCTATGGCCGTAGTGAAGGCAGGGAAATGCGAGTTCATGTCAGAGCTATGTGGGCATGGCGTGAGGCTGGCAGGTGAGAAGTTTTGAGGAAGGAAGGCCCACTCATGCCCTGCGTTGTCGCAGTGAAGTCCGGGGTGTTGCGGAAGCGATTGGTCGATGCCCGAAAAGCGAAAGGCCCGCATTTTGGTGCGGGCCTTTCTTAAAGGAACCTGGCGGCGACCTACTTTCCCACTAGCGGTCCTAGCAGTATCATCGGCGATGGAGGGCTTAACTTCCGAGTTCGGAATGGGATCGGGTGTACCCCCTCCTCAAAGGCCACCAGGAAATTC